>NZ_JBIMQP010000005.1:0-323337 GCF_043945315.1 Enterobacter cloacae complex sp. 2024EL-00227 | reverse complement strand
AACTTCGTAATGAATTACGTATGTTCACTCAGAGACTTGGTATTCATTTTTCGTCCGAGGACGTTAAGAATCCATGTCACTTTGAGTGCCCACACAGATTGTCTGATAAATTGTTAAAGAGCAGTGCAACGCGGCTTTCGCTCACCGTTGCGAGGTGGCGTATATTACGCTTTCCTCTTTCAGAGTCAACCCGTTATTTCAGGATTTTTTCTCTTCAACCGAACCGCTTGTTGTGTGAAGTGATTCACATCCGCCGTGTCGATGGAGGCGCATTATAGGGAGCCGCCGAGGAATGACAAGCGGAAAAATGCATTTTTATTTCAACCGCTCACCTTTTCACCAAAAAGGCTATTTTTGGTGCTTTTTAATCTCTTTTGGCAGATCGGCCAGACTATTAATCACCCAATCCGCCGCATTCTCAGCCTCTGGCGTCACTGGCTTGCCGGTACGCACTAATATTTTAGTCCCTACACCCGCGGCTGCGGCTGCCTGCATATCTTCCAGTTTATCGCCCACCATATAAGAAGCCGCCATATCAATGTGCAGGAACTCCTGCGCAGAGATAAACATCCCCGGATGCGGCTTACGGCAATCACAGGTCTGACGATACGCTTCTACGGTTCCCTGCGGATGATGCGGACAATAGTAGATACCATCGAGATCCACACCGCGGTCGGCAAGTGACCAGTCCATCCATTCGGTCAGCGTCTCGAACTGCGCTTCGGTGAATTTACCGCGTGCAATACCAGACTGGTTCGTCACCACCACCAGCGCATAGCCCATCTCTTTCAGCTGGCGCATGGCATCTATTACGCCCTCGATAAACTCGAACTCATCAATCTCATGGACATAACCGTGATCCACATTAATAGTGCCGTCACGATCGAGAAAAATTGCGGGTACTGATTTTGCCACCGGTTTGCTCCTGAAAAAGGCATGTTCAGCTAGTATCTCATGAATCGCAGCGCAATAAAGTGCTCATCGTACAGAGTTGGATTGATTTAGACGTCTGGATGCCTTAACATCCGTTTTGTTTACGGTCATCACCCGTATCTGGCAGAAGAAAATGCCACGGCTAACTTACATACGATAAAAATAATCTAATGATTAAACTTTCCAATATCACCAAAGTGTTTCAGCAGGGGAACCGAACCATTCAGGCGCTGAACAACGTCAGCCTGCATGTTCCTGCTGGTCAAATTTATGGCGTCATTGGCGCATCGGGTGCAGGTAAAAGTACGCTGATCCGTTGTGTTAACCTGCTTGAGCGCCCAACCCAGGGCAGCGTAGAAGTTGGCGGCCAGGAACTTACCGCCCTTTCAGAGAAAGAACTCACCAAAGCGCGTCGTCAGATTGGCATGATCTTCCAGCACTTTAACCTGCTGGCTTCCCGCACCGTGTTCGGCAACGTTGCCTTACCGCTTGAGCTGGATAACACGCCGAAAGAAGAAGTGAAGCGTCGCGTCACCGAGCTGCTCGACCTCGTAGGTCTGGGCGACAAACAGGATAGCTACCCGGCAAATCTGTCCGGTGGGCAAAAACAGCGTGTGGCCATTGCCCGCGCGCTGGCAAGCAATCCTAAGGTGCTGCTGTGTGATGAAGCCACCAGCGCACTGGATCCGGCAACCACGCGTTCGATTCTGGAACTGCTGAAAGACATTAACCGTCGCCTGGGCCTGACGATCCTCCTTATTACGCACGAGATGGATGTGGTGAAACGCATCTGCGACTGCGTGGCGGTCATCAGTAACGGTGAACTGATCGAGCAGGACACGGTAAGCGAAGTGTTCTCGCATCCGAAAACCCCGCTGGCGCAGCAGTTCATCCAGTCCACGCTGCATCTGGATATTCCGGAAGACTATCTGGAACGTCTGAAAACAGAAGCAACAGCTGACAGCGTCCCGATGCTGCGCATGGAGTTCACCGGTCAGTCCGTTGATGCTCCCCTGCTTTCCGAAACCGCACGTCGCTTTAACGTGAATAACAACATCATCAGCGCGCAGATGGATTACGCCGGTGGCGTCAAGTTCGGCATCATGCTGACAGAAATGCACGGCACACAAGAAGAAACCCAGGCAGCCATTGCCTGGCTGCAAGAACATCACGTAAAAGTAGAGGTACTGGGTTATGTCTGAGCCGATGATGTGGCTGCTGGTTCGCGGCGTTTGGGAAACGCTGGCAATGACCTTTGTCTCTGGTTTCTTTGGTTTTGTGATTGGCCTGCCGGTCGGCGTGTTGCTGTACGTGACGCGTCCGGGTCAAATCATTGAGAACGCGAAGCTGTACCGTACGCTCTCTGCGCTGGTGAACATCTTCCGTTCTATCCCGTTCATTATCTTACTGGTGTGGATGATTCCGTTTACCCGCGTGATCGTCGGAACGTCTATCGGTCTGCAGGCGGCGATCGTTCCGCTGACCGTTGGCGCTGCGCCGTTTATCGCCCGTATGGTGGAAAACGCCCTGCTGGAGATCCCAACCGGTTTGATCGAAGCGTCCCGCGCGATGGGCGCCACGCCAATGCAGATCGTCCGCAAGGTTCTGCTGCCTGAGGCACTGCCAGGGCTGGTCAATGCGGCAACCATTACGCTTATCACCCTGGTCGGTTATTCCGCGATGGGCGGTGCCGTAGGCGCGGGCGGTTTAGGTCAGATTGGTTACCAGTACGGCTATATTGGATATAACGCGACCGTGATGAATACCGTTCTGGTATTGCTGGTTGTTCTGGTTTACTTAATCCAGTTCTCTGGCGATCGCATCGTCCGGGCTGTTACGCACAAATAACGTTACACACAACATAAACTCTACGAGTTAAGGATAAAACATGGCGTTTAAATTAAAGACCTTCGCAGCAGTAGGCGCGCTGATCGGCTCTCTGGCACTGGTGGGTTGCGGTCAGGATGAAAAAGATCCGAACCACATTAAAGTGGGCGTTATCGTAGGTGCAGAACAGCAGGTTGCAGAAGTTGCTCAGAAAGTGGCGAAAGAGAAATATGGCCTGGACGTGGAGCTGGTGACCTTTAACGATTACGTTCTGCCGAACGAAGCGCTGAGCAAAGGTGATATCGATGCGAACGCCTTCCAGCATAAACCATACCTGGATCAGCAGATCAAAGATCGCGGCTATAAACTGGTGGGCGTGGGTAATACCTTCGTTTATCCAATTGCCGGTTACTCTAAGAAAATTAAATCCCTGGACGAACTGCAGCCGGGCTCTCAGGTTGCCGTCCCTAACGACCCAACTAACCTTGGTCGTTCCCTGCTGCTGCTGCAGAAAGTGGGCCTGATCAAACTGAAAGACGGTGTTGGCCTGCTGCCAACCGTTCTGGATGTCACCGAGAACCCGAAAAATCTGAAAATTGTTGAGCTGGAAGCACCGCAGCTGCCACGTTCTCTGGACGATGCGCAGATTGCCCTCGCCGTTATCAACACCACGTACGCCAGCCAGATTGGCCTGACGCCAGCTAAAGACGGTATCTTCGTTGAAGATAAAGACTCTCCATACGTAAACCTGATCGTGACTCGCGAAGACAACAAAGACGCGGAAAACGTGAAGAAATTCGTACAGGCCTATCAGTCTGACGAAGTTTACCAGGAAGCCAACAAAGTGTTTAACGGCGGCGCTGTTAAGGGCTGGTAATCTCACCTCAGTGTAATATCATCAGGACGGGCTTATGCCCGTCTTGTCATTTGTGCAGTCAACTGATTCAATATCTGACGTTTTGATTATCCATTGAGGAAATATTATGCGTGCTTTACCGATCTGTCTTTTAGCACTCATGCTGAGCGGCTGTTCTATGCTAAGCAGATCTCCCGTTGAACCTGTTCAAAGCACGGCAACCCCGCCAAAGACCGAGCCTGCGAAACCGAAAGTGGTTCGCCCTGCGCCGGTTCGCATTATCACGAAAGCGGATGAACTCGTCGGTAAACCGTTCCGTGAACTGGGCGAAGTGAGCGGCGAATCCTGTCAGGCGACCAATCAGGACTCACCACCGAATATCCCGACAGCGCGTAAACGCATGCAGATTAATGCCGCAAAAATGAAAGCCAACGCGGTCCTGCTGCACAGCTGTGAAGTCACCAGCGGCACGCCGGGCTGCTACCGTCAGGCGGTGTGCATCGGTTCTGCGCTGAACATCACGGCAAAATGAGTGCATTTCAGTTCGAGCAGATAGGCGTTATCCACTCTCCTTACAAAGAGAAGTTCGCCGTCCCCCGCCAGCCCGGTCTTGTCACCAGCGGACGCGGTGAGCTTCACCTGATTGCGCCTTACAATCAGGCCGATGCGGTACGCGGGCTTGAGGCGTTCAGCCATCTGTGGGTGGTGTTCGTGTTTCACCAGACGATGGAAGGCGGCTGGCGTCCTACCGTGCGTCCTCCTCGTCTTGGCGGCAATGCGAGAATGGGGGTGTTTGCGACGCGCTCGACCTTCCGTCCAAACCCGGTTGGCATGTCACTGGTTGAACTGAAAGGCATACGCAGCCAGAAAGATCGGGTGATACTGGAGTTAGGTAGCCTGGACCTTGTCGACGGCACGCCGGTGATCGACATCAAACCCTATTTGCCCTTCGCCGAAGCCCTTCCGGACGCGCGTGCAAGTTATGCTCAGGACGCCCCACAGGCGGACATGCCTGTATATTTTACGCCTGAGATAACCGCTCAGTTCGGCCAACTGGAGAAACGCTATCCTCGCTTACGGGATTTCATCACCGAAGTTCTGGCACAGGACCCGCGTCCGGCCTACCGTAAAGAAGAGGAAGCAGGTAAAACGTACGCCGTCTGGCTGCTGGATTTTAACGTTCGCTGGCGCGTCACCGGGGCAGGTTTTGAAGTGTTTGCCCTTGAACCCAGGTAATTTTGTTCTCCTCTCTTTTGGCATCTTTGCCACACTGGTAAACTAAACCACTTTTTTTGTGTCAGGCTGGTGTTTCAGCCTGTTCCAATCGTCGAAATGGAACCGTAACAACATGCGTACTAGCCAATATCTGCTCTCCACTCTGAAGGAGACGCCTGCCGACGCCGAAGTGATCAGCCATCAGCTGATGCTGCGCGCCGGGATGATCCGCAAGCTGGCCTCCGGGTTATACACCTGGCTGCCGACCGGCGTGCGCGTCCTGAAAAAAGTCGAAAACATCGTGCGTGAAGAGATGAACAACGCCGGTGCTATCGAGGTGTCCATGCCCGTGGTTCAGCCCGCTGACCTGTGGCAGGAGAGCGGTCGTTGGGAACAGTATGGTCCTGAACTGCTGCGCTTCGTCGATCGTGGCGAGCGTCCGTTCGTTCTCGGCCCAACGCATGAAGAAGTCATCACCGACCTGATTCGTAATGAGCTGAGCTCTTACAAACAGCTGCCGCTGAACTTCTTCCAGATCCAGACCAAGTTCCGTGACGAAGTTCGCCCGCGTTTCGGCGTCATGCGCTCTCGCGAATTCCTGATGAAAGACGCCTACTCTTTCCATACCTCTCAGGAATCCCTGCAAGAGACCTACGACAAAATGTACGCGGCATACAGCAAAATTTTCTCCCGCATGGGGCTGGATTTCCGTGCTGTGCAGGCTGATACCGGCTCCATCGGCGGTAGCGCATCTCATGAATTCCAGGTACTGGCGCAGAGCGGTGAAGACGATGTGATCTTCTCTGACTCTTCCGATTACGCGGCGAACATCGAATTCGCAGAAGCGCTGGCACCAAAAGAACCACGTGCTGCGGCAACGCAAGAGATGACGCTGGTTGATACGCCAAACGCGAAAACCATTGCCGAGCTGGTTGAGCAGTTCAACCTGCCGATCGAAAAAACCGTGAAGACGCTGCTGGTGAAAGCCACCGAAGGGAGCGCTTACCCGCTGGTTGCCCTTCTGGTGCGTGGCGATCACGAGCTGAACGAAGTGAAAGCTGAGAAGCTGCCGCAGGTCGCCAGCCCGCTGACGTTCGCCACAGAAGCGGAAATCCGCGCCGTGGTCAATGCTGGCCCAGGTTCTCTCGGTCCGGTGAATATGCCGGTTCCTGTTGTTATTGACCGCACGGTAGCCGCGATGAGCGACTTCTCCGCCGGTGCGAACATCGACGGTAAACACTACTTCGGCATCAACTGGGATCGCGACGTGGCGACGCCGGAAGTAGCAGACATCCGTAACGTGGTCGCAGGCGATCCAAGCCCGGACGGTCAGGGTACCCTGATGATCAAGCGCGGCATTGAAGTCGGTCACATCTTCCAGCTGGGTGATAAATACTCTCGCGCGCTGAACGCCGCTGTTCAGGGTGAAGATGGCCGTAACCAGATCCTGACCATGGGTTGCTACGGTATCGGGGTGACGCGCGTGGTAGCTGCCGCCATTGAGCAGAACTATGACGAGCGCGGCATCGTCTGGCCAGACAACATCGCGCCGTTCCAGGTTGCGATTCTGCCAATGAACATGCACAAGTCTTACCGCGTGCAGGAGCTGGCCGAGAAGCTGTATGCCGAGCTGCGTGCGCAGGGTATCGAAGTGCTGATGGATGACCGTAAAGAGCGTCCGGGCGTGATGTTTGCCGATATGGAACTGATCGGTATCCCACACACCGTCGTGATCGGTGACCGTAACCTCGACAGCGACGAGATTGAATACAAATACCGTCGCAGCGGCGAAAAACAGATGATCAAGACAGGCGAGATTCTTGATTACCTGGTGAAAGCCATCAAAGGCTAAACAAAAAACCCCGCTCAGGCGGGGTTTTTTAATGGCTCAGCGTCAGCTTATTTACTGTTACAGTCTTTACCCGCAACAAACTTCGCGTCTTTATCTGCCACCAGCGTTTTCACCATCTCGCCACTATCCGGGTTTGGCTCCAGCGTAAAGTGACCGTCCACCGTCAGCAATACCGGCTTGCTGTCATTGCCGCGCGCCACCGCGTAATCACGTTCAAGCTGCGCATTGTTTGCCACGCTGACCTTCTTACCGGTTGCGCAATCAGTAAAGATCGCCGCATCCGCCATATAGAAGTACATCCCCCGCATCGCCATCGACGTCGCGGGCAGAGCCGCTTTTACCGGTGCCAGCGTGTAGTTGAACTGGGATTCAATTGGATTGCCTTCACGATCCAGCATCTCCATCCCCTCGCCTTTGGCGCGGAAATAAGTTTTCTCGCCAGCGGTATCCGTCAGAACCAGCTTCTCCGCCGTTCGCGCCCATGTTCCATAAGTTGCAAAAGAAGAAGGCTCTTTTGCGCCCTGATAGCGCTGGTTCATCACCCAGGTGCCGTCTTTTTGCAGGAACAGGGACGTTTCAATGCCTTCACAGTCCGCGCAAGGCAATACGCCGCGCCAGCTCTGCTGCATCGGTTTTAATTCTTCCGTCTGCGTGGGTTGTAAAACCTGCGTTTCGGAGCGGTTGTTACACCCGAAAAGCGCAAACAGCGTACTCACTGCCAGCGCTGACCATAATGCTTTTTTCACAATGAATTCCTTATGAAAAGTGTGTTCCCTTTCGTCACTCTGTGGGGCGACGAACTTTACCGCGTAGTGCTTTCACTGTGGATTTTTGGGCCTTCGAGGCCAGCCGACGCTCTTTCGATGCGCGGGTTGGCCGCGTTGCCCGGCGGCTTTTTTGTACTGCCGTTAATTCTTTGATGACCGCCACCAGCCTGGCTATCGCAGCTTCCCGGTTGAGCTCCTGGCTGCGGTATTCCTGGGCTTTGATCACCATCACGCCATCGCTGGTGATCAGGTGATGGCTGGCAGCAAGCAGACTTTCTTTATAATACTCTGGCAGGCTTGAGGCCCGAATGTCAAAACGCAAATGGATAGCCGTTGAGGCCTTGTTGACGTGCTGCCCACCTGCCCCCTGAGCACGGATGGCGGTGATCTCCAGCTCGTTGTCCGGAATGCTGACGTTTCGGGACAAGACGATCATGAGGCCGGTTGCCACGCCGTCAAATGAATTTCCAGATTATTCTGAGAATCAGAGAGCCAGATGGCACCGTCCTGAATCGTCGCCTGCAACACCATGGTCCGGCTGGCAAAGTCGCTCAGTTGAGCCAGCTGCTCATCATCCAGATACCAGACCGTGAGATTTTTAAACTGTCCGCACTTGCTCTTGTTTTGCTGCCACCAAATCTCCGCAGCGCGCTGATTATACGCGAATAAGGCCACTTCAGCGGACTGAGTGCAGGCCTTCTTAATTCTGCGCTCGTCCGGCAGTCCAAGTTCGATCCACAAATCGATACCCAGATGATCGTTGCGCAGCCAGGCTTCTGGCTCGTCTTCTGCGCTTAACCCACGGGTAAACTGCAGACGCTCGTCAGCGTACTTAATCCACGCCAGCAGGCGCAGCATCATGCGCTCCTGGGTTTCGGAGGGGTGGCGAGCCAGCGTCAGCGAGGCGTCCAGGAACTGGTTGCGATCAAGATCGGCCACATTGACCACTGCTTTATAAATTGTCGCTTTCAGCGCCATGAGAGAACTCCATTCGAATCAGGCGCTCATTGTAGCGAAAACCGCGGCAAAAGGCTGTTGTAGGGTGATAAATACACCGCTATCAAGGCGCTGATATTGCTTAAATGAGTATGGTATAGTCACCTTGCTAAACCGAGTTTATCTTCGTAGGCTTAATGATATCTCACAGTAAGTCAGTGCGCTGGCGGGAGGGGATGTGAATAATTATTGTGAGTTAATTCGCAAACGGTATGCGGAAATCGCCAGCGGAGATCT
Organism: Enterobacter cloacae complex sp. 2024EL-00227; assembly: GCF_043945315.1. Classification (NCBI taxonomy): domain Bacteria; kingdom Pseudomonadati; phylum Pseudomonadota; class Gammaproteobacteria; order Enterobacterales; family Enterobacteriaceae; genus Enterobacter; species Enterobacter cloacae complex sp. 2024EL-00227. The sequence continues at coordinate 314,654 of NZ_JBIMQP010000005.1, read as the reverse complement.
GGGGTATGTCCCGGACGCGTTGGGCTGTGTATTGAAAGTGCTTAATGAAGTGGCCTCTGATGAGAGCCTTTCAGAGTCGGTCAGGGAAAAAGCAGCGTATGCTGCGGCGAATTTACTGGTGAGCGATTATGTCGATGAATGATACTTATCAACCCATCAATTGTGATGACTATGACAACCTCGAACTCGCCTGCCAGCATCATTTATTACTGACGCTGGAGCTAAAAGATGGCGAAGTGTTGAAAGCGAAGGCCAGCGATCTGGTTTCACGTAAGAATGTGGAATACCTGATAGTGGAAGATGCCGGTGCGACGCGTGAGCTGCGCCTGGATAAAATAGCCAGCTTCAGCCACCCGCAAATCGGCACCGTCGTGGTGAGCGAATCCTGATGACATTAACGGGCAGCCTGGCTGCCCGTTACGCTTTCTGCCACTCAAACCTGACCCCCTCTTCCGCCCATCCCGCTTCCGTGATGAAAATGCCCGCAGCAGCAATCAATGTTTCACCATAGAACAGCAGCGGCGTGGTGTCGCGCAGCCACGGCGGCACGTTGCACTCCTGCCAGATTTTCTTCAGCTTGCGTCCCCCGTTGCGCCCGACAATATGCAGCATGCCGCCAGCCTTAAAGCGTACCGTTACCGGTTCTCCTGCCTCTGGCAGCCTCACATGACCAGACGGTATAAGAGAGACACGTCCAGCGTCAGCGGGCAATATCAGCGGAAGCGCAGGTGAAAGCCAGTCGAGCACCACATTGGTCAGTGAGGGCGTTGATTTTACCCACCAGAGTTCCCCTTTGTAGCGCCTTACGTCAAAACCGTTCAGGTGGACGCACGGGGAAGCATCCTCCCGCGCCAGGGCAACCTCGTCCCAGATACGGTTTAGCATCGCTCGCGACGGCATCGCGGCGTGATGAGAGGCCAGCCAGCGCCGTAGCAGCGCGGCGCGGCGCACCGGGCTCATCGCTGCCAGCGGTGCAATCGCCAGCGCTCCGTCTTCAGAAATCAGTTCAGCCAGCTCGTCACTCAACAGCTCGTCCAGCAGCGATTCCTGTTCGGCGCACAGCATAGCGCTTCTTGCCGTCGCGTCGGCGAAATGCGGCCAGCGCTCGCTCAATAGCGGGAGGACGCGCAGACGCAGAAAGTTACGGTCATAGCCGTCATCCTGGTTGCTCTCATCTTCAATCCAGTTCAGCTGATGTTCTCGCGCCCAGGCCTCAAGCGAGGCGCGCGTCTCGCCAAGCAGCGGACGCAGTAACGTTGTACCGGCAAACTCAGAACGCTCAGGCATGGCTGAAAGCCCTGCCGGTCCGCTGCCCCGCTTAAGCGCCAGCAGAAAGGTTTCACACTGATCGTCCAGGTGCTGGGCTGTGACCAGGGCTTCTCCTGTACGCAATGCCCCGGCAAAGGCGGCATAGCGGGCTTTACGCGCCTGCGCCTCAATGCCCAGCCCTTCCTCCGCAAGCGTGACGCGCTCGACGAGAAGCGGGATCACCCACGCCGCACACAAGGCTTCGCAGTGCGCCACCCACTCCTCTGCGTGAGGACTTAATCCGTGATGAATATGTATCGCCCGCAGCTGGACGTCAGGCTCCTGGTCGCGCCAGCGTTTAAGACGATGGAGCAGAACGGTGGAATCCAGGCCACCGCTAAACCCCACCAGCAGCTGGCGGTACGGTGAAACGGCGTGTGCGATAGCGGGTAAGGTCATAGGGAATTACACATAAAAAATGCCCGAACTGAGCGGGCATTATCACACAGGACGAAGATTACTGCTGATAAAGCTCCAGCGGCAGGCCGTCCGGGTCGTTGAAAAAGGTAAAGCGCTTGTCGGTAAACGGATCGACGCGGATTGCTTCACACGTCACGCCGTGCGCTTCCAGATGTTTTACTGCGCTATCCAGGTCATCGACGCTGAAGGCAAGATGGCGCAGGCCACAGGCTTCCGGGCGGGACGGACGCGCAGGCGGAAAAGGAAAAGAGAACAGTTCAATCACATACTGCCCGTTTAACGCCAGGTCGCCCTTCCAGGAGTCGCGCTCCTCACGGTAGGCCTCGCTCAACAGCGTAAAACCGAGAATGTCGCAGTAGAAGGCCTTACTCTTCGCGTAATCGGTCGCAATGATCGCAATATGATGAACAGCTTTTAAACCCAGCATAGCTTCTCCTTTTTATGATGCCTGAACGTTACAACCGAAAACCCGCACCTGGCAAGCGGTCACTCTTATTTTAGGACTCGCACCCAGTACACGCCGTTTTCGTCGCGCTTCGCACCGTGGATATCCGTCTCAAAACCGGGATAGTGACGCCCTACCGAACAGAGCATCAGCAGGAAATCGAGCACGGCCCGACTCTCTTCGGTAATCATCTCTCCCGGCATCAGGAGCGGTACGCCCGGCGGATACGGCAGGATCATGTTGGCCGATACGCGCCCAACCAGATTTTCCAGCTCGACGGTTTCGACCTCCCCCCTCACCTGGCGCTGCCATGCCTTGTGCGGGGTAAACTTCATCTCCGGCAACACATCGAACGCCTGTAGCATCAGACGCGGCAGATCGTGCTGACGGATCAGCCTGTGGATCCCCTGGGCCAGATCCTGAATACGCATATTGCGGTAGAAGTCAGGATCTTCCGCGTAGAGATCCGGCAGCATGTTCTTCACCCGCAGGTTGAGATCGTAGGCGCGCTTAAATTCCATCAGACCGCGCAGCAGCCCCATCGCCCGGGTTTTATCGATCCCGATACTGAACAGAAACAGCAAATTATAGGGGCCTGTTTTCTCCACCACCACGCCGCGTTCATCAAGGAACTTCGCCACCAGCGCAGCCGGGATCCCTTCCTCACCCATCTTGCCCTGCTCATCCATACCCGGCGTCAGGATCGTCACCTTAACCGGATCGAGGAACATATGGTCACTATCGGCATCCCGGAAGCCATGCCAGTCTTCGGCGGGCGAAACCGGCCAGCATTCTGCTTCATCAATCTCTTCCGGCTGCCAGATATCAAAGAACCAGCCGTCGGCTTCCTCTTTCAGCCGCTGAACCTCTTTACGGAAATGCAGTGCGCGCTCCACAGAGCGATTGATAAGACGTTTACCGGGATTGCCGCGCAGCATCGCCGCAGCCGTTTCGATAGACGCCACCAGCGGATAGCTTGGTGAGGTGGTGGTATGCATCATAAAGGCTTCGTTAAAGGTCTCTTCGTCGTATTCGCCTTTGATGTGAATCAGCGAAGCCTGGGAAAACGCGGCCAGCATTTTGTGCGTCGACTGCGTTTCGAAGAACACTTTACCCGGCACGCGTTCACCGCTCATGCCGCTTTTACCCGCGTAAATCGGGTGGAAATTGGTGTACGGTACCCACGCGGAATCGAAGTGGATCGACGGCACGTCCAAAGTCTTTTTGATCCAGTCCGTGTTGTACAGCAGACCGTCATAGGTCGAGTTGGTGATCACCGCATGGACAGGCCAGCCTGCGCCGGGCACTGCCGCGACCTTGCTTTCAATGGCTTCAGGCGTGAACTCCCGCCGCGGAATACCGCCCAGAATACCGAGCGCGTTGCGCGTGGGCGACAGCCAGAGCGGTACGACGTCGCTCATCATCAGCAGGTGCGCCAGCGATTTATGGCAGTTACGGTCAATCAGCAGGGTGCTCCCCGCAGGCGCGGCGTACATCCCGACGATTTTGTTCGAGGTCGAGGTGCCGTTGGTCACCATATAGCTCTGCTCGGCCCCAAAGGTGCGGGCGATATACTCTTCGGCTTCCAGATGCGGTCCGGTATGATCCAGCAGCGAGCCTAGTTCGGTGACTGAAATGGACACGTCCGCTTTCAGCGTGTTGCCACCAAAGAAATCATAGAACAGGCAGCCCACCGGGCTTTTTTGGTAGGCCGTTCCCGCCATATGCCCAGGCGTACAGAAGGTATATTTCCCCTCTTTCACGTAGGTGAAGAGCGCCCGGGTAAAGGGCGGCGTAATGTTATCGAGATATTCATTCGTGTATTGCTGAATTCGGGTCGCAATGTCTTCCGCCACGCCGAGGGAATATTCAAAGAACCACAGCGCCATACGCATATCATTGGCGCTGACGTCCATGGTTGAGTGGGTATTAATAAACGCGTACAGCGGGAGATATTCGTTCAGCTTGTTGATATCGCTGCACAGTTCGAGGTCATATTCATCCCAGTCGAAGATCACGCCGCAGATACGCGGGTTATGCTCGATGAACTTCAGCAGATCGGCGCTGTTGTGCGGCCAGATTAGCTGATACCCACGCGACTGCAGGGCTTGCTCCAGCTCCTTAATCGGCTCATCTTTATAAAAGACGCCGTGTGGCCCCATAACGGCAATGATATTCATGGGCTTCCTCCTTAAAAAACATTAGCTAAGCATAGTCCGGCTAAACCGCAGGTATAAAAAAAGCCGCAACATTGTGCGGCTTTTCAGATAATTGTGAAGCTTACGCGTAGCCGTAAGTCATCAGACGCTGGTAACGGCGGTTGAGCAGATCTTCTTTGCTCAGCACGTCCAGGTCTGCCAGATCGGCCAGCAGCTGCGCTTTCAGGGACGCAGCCATCACTTCCGGCTTACGATGAGCCCCACCCAGCGGTTCCGGGATGATGGAATCGATCAGCTTAAGCTCTTTCAGGCGTGGCGCAATGATGCCCATCGCTTCGGCAGCCAGAGGCGCTTTGTCGGCACTCTTCCACAGAATAGACGCGCAGCCTTCCGGGGAGATTACGGAATAGGTGCTGTACTGCAGCATATTCACTTTATCACCCACGCCAATCGCCAGCGCGCCACCGGAACCACCCTCACCGATAACGGTACAGATGACCGGCACCTTCAGACGAGACATCTCGCGCAGGTTGCGCGCGATAGCTTCAGACTGACCGCGCTCTTCCGCGCCCACGCCTGGGTATGCACCCGGGGTGTCGATGAAGGTGATGATTGGCATGTTGAAACGCTCAGCCATCTCCATCAGACGCAGGGCTTTACGGTAGCCTTCTGGTGCTGGCATACCAAAGTTACGACGGATTTTCTCTTTGGTTTCACGGCCTTTCTGATGACCAATGATCATCACCGGGCGTCCATCCAGACGCGCGATACCGCCAACGATAGCTTTATCGTCAGCGTATGCGCGATCGCCTGCCAGTTCGTCAAATTCGTCAAACGCCAGGCGGACATAATCCAGGGTGTACGGACGCTGTGGATGGCGTGCCAGCTGGGCTACCTGCCATGCGCCGAGATCGGCAAAGATTTTGCGCGTCAGTTCTACGCTTTTCTCGCGCAGACGATGCACTTCTTCGTCGATGTTAATATCCAGTTTTTCATCCTGACGGCTTACCGCTGTCAGAGAATCGATTTTCGCTTCCAGCTCAGCAATCGGCTGTTCGAAATCAAGGAAATTCAGACTCATAGTATTCCTGTATTAGTCAAACTCCAGTTCCACCTGCTCCGAACCAATGAGGCCACGGAGATCGTTCAGTAAACGATCGCTCGGAGAGACACGCCACGTTGCACCAAAGCGCAACCGCGCACGTGCATCCGCCCTCTGATAGTAGAGATGTACTGGAATTGTCCCCGAGCGGTGGGGTTCCAGAGACTGACGGAGTCGGTTTAAAAGCTGGTCATCAATTTGCCTGTCCGTCAGCGAGATAGCAAGCCCGCGAGCATATTTTTCCCGGGCTTCGTCAATGTCCATCACTTCGCGGGCGGTCATTTTAAGCCCCCCACTGAAGTCATCAAAGCTGACCTGTCCGCTGACGATAAGTATGCGGTCTTTTTCCAGCAATTGCTGGTATTTATCCAGCGCATCGGTGAACAACATCACCTCCAGACGCCCGGAACGGTCATCCAACGTACAGATGCCGATACGATTGCCGCGCTTGGTGACCATAACCCTTGCAGCAATCACGAGCCCCGCAGCCGTGGTGATTTTACCACGTTCTGTCGGATGCATGTCTTTTAGCCTGTGGCCGCCGACATAGCGCTCAATTTCTTTAATGTACTGGTTGATCGGGTGACCCGTCAGGTACAAACCTAACGTTTCACGCTCGCCGTCCAGCACCACCTGTTCTGGCCACGGCTGGCAGTTGGAATACGACTGTTCAATCTGCTCCGGCTCTTCCGCCAGCACCCCGAACATATCCGCCTGGCCAATGGCTTCCGCTTTCGCGTGCTGATCCGCCGCTTTCAGGGCGTCGCCCAGCGAGTTCATCAGCGCGGCGCGGTGCGGCCCCAGCCTGTCGAACGCGCCGGACATGATCAGTTTTTCCAGCACGCGGCGATTCAGCTTTTTGGTATCGGTACGGGCGCAAAGATCGAACAGCTCGCGGAAATACCCGCCGTTGTTGCGCGCTTCGATGATCGCCTCGATCGGCCCCTCGCCCACGCCCTTGATCGCGCCGATCCCGTAAACGATCTCCCCGTCGTCATTGACGTGGAAATGGTAAAGACCTGAGTTAATATCCGGCGGCAGGATCTTCAGCCCCATGCGCCAGCACTCATCCACCAGGCCCACCACCTTCTCGGTGTTGTCCATATCGGCGGTCATTACCGCAGCCATAAACTCCGCAGGATAGTGTGCCTTCAGCCACAGCGTTTGATACGACACCAAAGCATAGGCGGCTGAGTGAGATTTGTTAAATCCGTACCCGGCGAATTTTTCCACCAGGTCGAAGATTTTCATCGCCAGCTCGCCGTCGACGCCGTTTTTCTTCGCCCCGTCTTCAAAGATCGAACGCTGCTTGGCCATCTCTTCCGGCTTTTTCTTACCCATCGCACGACGCAGCATGTCCGCGCCGCCGAGCGTATAGCCGGAAAGCACCTGGGCGATCTGCATCACCTGTTCCTGATACAGGATGATGCCATAGGTTGGCTCCAGTACCGGCTTCAGGCTTTCGTGCTGCCACTGAACGTCCGGGTAGGAAATCTCTTCTCTCCCGTGCTTACGGTCGATAAAGTTATCTACCATCCCTGACTGCAAAGGGCCCGGACGGAACAGGGCCACCAGCGCGATCATATCTTCGAAGCAGTCTGGCTGCAGGCGCTTAATCAGATCTTTCATGCCACGGGATTCAAGCTGGAAGACAGCAGTGGTCTCCGAGCGCTGCAGCATGTCGAAACTTTTCTTGTCGTCCAGCGGGATGGCCGCGATATCCAGCGGCGGCTCGCCGTTCTTCTCGCGGCGGGCGTTGATCATCTCCAGCGCCCAGTTGATGATGGTCAGCGTACGCAGGCCAAGGAAGTCAAACTTCACCAGCCCGGCGTATTCTACGTCGTTCTTGTCGAACTGGGTGACCGGATGCTGGCCCGCTTCATCGCAATACAGCGGCGCGAAGTCGGTGATTTTGGTCGGGGCGATAACCACGCCCCCTGCATGCTTACCGGCGTTACGCGTGACGCCTTCCAGCTTGCGCGCCATGTCGATCAGCGCTTTGACCTCTTCGTCCGCTTCATAGATTTCCGGCAGCTGCGGTTCAGCCTCAAAGGCTTTTGCCAGCGTCATGCCCGGATCGGGCGGCACCAGTTTAGAGATGCGATCGACAAACCCGTACGGGTGGCCCAGCACGCGGCCCACGTCGCGGATAACCGCTTTCGCCGCCATCGTACCGAAGGTAATGATCTGCGATACCGCATCACGACCGTACATGTCGGCCACGTGCTCGATCACCTGGTCACGTTTCTCCATGCAGAAGTCGACGTCGAAGTCGGGCATCGAGACACGTTCCGGGTTGAGGAAACGTTCGAACAGCAGGTCGAATTCCAGCGGATCGAGGTCGGTAATTTTCAGCGCGTACGCCACCAGCGAACCTGCGCCGGAGCCACGCCCCGGTCCAACCGGCACGCCGTTATCCTTCGACCACTGGATGAACTCCATAACGATCAGGAAGTAGCCCGGGAAGCCCATCTGGTTGATCACCTGGAGTTCAATGTCCAGGCGTTCGTCATACTCCGGACGACGCTTTTTACGCTCTTCTTCATCCGGGAACAGGAATTCCAGACGCTCTTCCAGACCTTCTTTCGATTTCATGACCAGGAAATCTTCCGTAGTCATGTCACCCGTCGGGAACTGCGGCAGGAAGTATTCGCCAAGGCGGACGGTGACGTTGCAGCGCTTGGCAATCTCTACGCTGTTTTCCAGCGCTTCGGGGATATCGGAGAAGAGCTCACACATCTCCTCCTCGCTGCGCATGTACTGTTGTGCGGAGTAATTGCGCGGCCGCTTCGGATCGTCGAGGGTAAAGCCATCGTGGATCGCCACGCGAATTTCGTGAGCGTCAAAATCGCCCGCCTCAAGGAACCGCACGTCGTTGGTGGCCACTACGGGCAACCCGCGCTCTTCTGCGAGCGCCACCGCGGCATGAAGATAGCTCTCTTCATCCTGACGGCCGGTACGGATCAACTCCAGGTAATAACGATTCGGGAAATATTCTTCATAGAACGAGACGCATTGATCCACCAGCGAGCTGTTACCGCGCAGCAGGGATTTGCCGACGTCCCCCATCCGGCCGCCGGAGATCAGCAGCAGCCCTTCGTTCAGTTCAGCCAGCCAGTCGCGGTCGATCCACGGGCCCAGCGCACCATATCCGCGCTGATAGGCTTTTGAGATAAGCAGCGTGAGGTTTTGGTAACCCGTGTTGTTCATCGCCAGCACGGAGATTTGCGTCAGTTCATCGCCGATGAGATCGCTCTGCACGTGGAAATCTGCGCCGACGATCGGCTTCATCCCCGCGCCGTGCGCCGTTCCGTAGAACTTCACCAGGCCACACAGGTTGGTAAAATCGGTGATCGCCAGCGCAGGCATGCCAAGCGAGGCCGCCTTTTTTACCAGCGGCCCGGTCTTCGCCAGCCCATCGATCATGGAGTAGTCGCTATGCACCCGCAGGTGTACGAAACGTGGTTCAGCCATCTTCAGATTCCGCGTTACTTAATTGCTTGCGTAATGATTCAGGACACCCGTCCCAGGGCGCGTTTTACCGGGCCAAAACTGCGCCGATGGTGTTCGGTTGCGCCATGTTCAGCCAGCCTCTCCAGGTGGAAAGGTGTGGGATATCCCTTATGCTGGGCGAAACCATACTGAGGGTAAGTGAGATCCAGCGCGGCCATTTCGGCGTCGCGTGTCACTTTGGCAATAATAGAAGCTGCGCTAATTTCTGCGACCCGGCTATCGCCTTTGACCACTGCCATTGAAGGCATGGGCAATGCCGGACAGCGGTTGCCGTCAATCAGGACATATTCAGGGGAAATTTTCAGCCCCGCCACCGCGCGCTGCATCGCCAGCATCGTGGCATGCAAAATATTCAGCTCGTCTATCTCATGCGGTTCAGCACGCCCGAGGCTCCAGGCCAGCGCTTTCTCCTGAATCTCACTAAACAGCGCCAGCCGGCGCTTTTCAGACAATTTTTTTGAGTCGTTCAGCCCGACGATCGGCCGAGCCGGATCGAGGATCACCGCAGCGGTCACCACGGCTCCCACTAACGGACCACGACCCACTTCGTCCACACCCGCCACAAGGTGGGTATGAGGATAAACAAATTCCATCATTTTGCTAACTCCAGCACCGCATCGGCCGCTTGCTCATCAGCATTACAGCGGATCAGTTGATGCAGTTCGCGGAAGGTATCGTGCATCTGGTGGCTGGTTTTACCGTTGGCGAGCAGCGGCAGCAGGGCCTCCGCCAGCGCCTGCGGCTGGCATTCATCCTGCAGCAGCTCTTTCACCAGCTCGCGCCCGGCAAGCAGGTTTGGCAGGGAGACGTAATCTGTTTTCACCAGACGTTTTGCCAGCCAGAAGGTAAACGGCTTCATGCGGTAACCGACCACCATCGGGCATTTCGCCAGCATACACTCCAGCGCCGCCGTGCCGGAGGCCAGCAGTGCGGCATCGCTCGCATACATCGCTTCCCGCCCCTGCCCGTCCAGAAGACGGACGTGAAGATCCGGGGCGACGTCAGCTTTGATGCGCTCAAACTGCTCGCGGCGTTTGGCATTCACCAGCGGCACGACCACTTCAAGATCGGGATAGGTCTGACGAAGAATTTGCGCAGTCTTAAGAAAATCGGCGCTCAGCATCTCAACTTCTGCGCCACGGCTGCCTGGCAGTAAGGCCAGACAGTGCACATCATGCGGGATGCCCAGCGCGTCGCGCGCCGCGTTTTTATCCGGATCCAGTGGCATCGCATCCGCCATGGTATGACCGATAAAACGGCACGGAACATTAAATCTGTCGTAAAACGCTTTTTCGAAAGGCAGGAAAGCCAGCACCAGGTGGGTGGACCGTCCGATTTTGAAAACGCGTTTCTGTCGCCACGCCCAGACGGACGGACTGACGTAGTGAATCGTCTTAATGCCCTGCTTTTTCAGATTCCCTTCGAGGGTAATGTTGAAATCAGGTGCATCGATACCGACAAACACATCGGGTTTGAGTTCGGTAAAGCGGCGGGTGAGATCGGCACGGATGTGCAGCAAACGGCGTAACCGTCCCAGCACCTCAACGATCCCCATCACGGCCAGCTCTTCCATTTCATACCAGGCTTCACAGCCTTCGGCCTGCATCAGCGGGCCAGCAACACCGACAAAGCGAGCATTGGGTACGCGTGCCTTAAGCGCACGGATGAGACCGGCACCAAGAATATCGCCGGAGGTTTCTCCGGCGACCAGGGCTATCGTAAGCGGACGACTGTCGACCATTAACGAATCAGACCCCTTGTTGAACGGTCAAAGAACTCCATGAACGCGTCCACTTCCGGGTGCTTTTTCGCCAGTTCGGCAATTTCCGGCTTCGCCTCTTCCAGCGTTTTACCGCTACGGTATAGCAGTTTGTACGCGTTGCGGATGGCAGTAATCGCTTCGCGACTAAAACCACGACGCTTGAGGCCTTCGATGTTCACGCCAAACGGCGTGGCATGGTTGCCCTGCGCAATCACATACGGTGGGACGTCCTGCGCCACACCGGAGCATCCGCCGACCATCACGTGCGCACCAATGATGCAGAACTGATGGACTGCGGTCATGCCGCCAATAATTGCGAAGTCATCAACTGATACGTGTCCTGCCAGCGTGGCATTGTTGGCAAGGATACAGCGGTCACCCACGGTACAGTCGTGCGCGATATGCGCATTCACCATAAACAGGTTATCGCTGCCCACCTTCGTCAACCCACCACCCTGTACTGTTCCACGATGAATGGTGACGCTTTCGCGAATACGGTTACGATCGCCGATTTCCACACGGGTCGACTCACCAGCATATTTCAGATCCTGGTTAACTTCGCCGATGGAGGCGAACTGATAGATCTCGTTATTGCAGCCAATGGTCGTGTGACCATTCACCACAACGTGAGATTTCAGCACTGTACCCTCACCAATTTCGACATGGGGTCCAACAATACAAAACGGGCCAATGTGGGCGTTAGCACCAACGATGGCACCCGTTTCCACAATGGCGGTAGGATGAATAAAGGCGGATTTATCAATCACGTATCAGGACTCCCGGCTACGAGCACACATCATCGTCGCTTCGCAAACAACTTTACCGTCAACCAGCGCTACGCCTTTGAAGCGAGTCAGGCCACGACGCGTTTTTTCAAAAGTGACTTCCATGATCATCTGATCACCAGGCACGACAGGACGCTTAAAGCGCGCTTCGTCAATACCCGCGAAGTAATACAGCTCACCTGGTTCCAGTTTACCGACGCTTTTAAACGCCAGAATACCGGTAGCCTGAGCCATCGCTTCCAGAATCAACACACCCGGGAAGATAGGTTTACCAGGGAAGTGCCCCTGGAAGAACGGCTCATTCACGGAAACATTTTTCACTGCGCGCAGAAAACGACCTTCTTCAAAATCCAGCACACGGTCTACCAGCAGAAACGGGTAGCGGTGCGGCAGAAGTTCTAAAATCTCTTCAATATGCAGAGTATGAGTGTCAGTAGTCAAAATACTCTTCCTGTCAAAATGTACTGATAACAATAATAACACGGCCTGCCGGTTTATTAGAAAGCCGACAGGCCGGGAAAAATAGCGTTAAACGGATGACGCTTAGTCTTGTTGATCGATCTTGCGCTCAAGGGACTTGAGGCGCTTGCTCATATCATCAATGTTCATCACCAGAGCTGCTGTTTTACGCCATACCTTGTTGGGCTGGAGCGGAATACCGGAGGAATAGACGCCAGGTTCAGTGATAGGACGCATTACCATGCCCATTCCCGTCACGGTCACCTTGTCGCAGATTTCCATATGGCCATTAATCACGCTCGCACCGCCAATCATGCAATAACGGCCAATTTTCAGGCTGCCCGCCATGATGACGCCACCCGCAACCGCGGTATTGTCGCCAATCACAACGTTATGCGCAATCTGGCACTGGTTATCGATGATAACACCATTGCCAATGATCGTGTCGTCAAGCGCGCCACGGTCAATGGTGGTACAGGCGCCGATCTCCACGCGATCGCCAATAATAACGCGACCAAGCTGCGGGATCTTAACCCAGTTACCGCGATCGTTAGCGTAACCAAAGCCATCAGAACCAATCACGGTACTGGACTGGACGAGGCAGTTTTCGCCAATTTCAACGTCATGGTATACGGACACATTGGCCCATAAACGGGTCCCGGCGCCGATTTTCGTATTTTTCCCAACGAAGCAGCCCGGGCCAATGACGACGTTATCGCCCAGCTCGACGCCGGATTCGATAACCGCATTCGCACCAATGGCGACATTGTTACCCAGCCTGGCCGTCTCATCAATCGCTGCGCTGGCAGCAATGTTCTGGGCCGGTTGCGGCGTGGTATCAAGAATTTGAGCCATGCGGGCATACGTCAGGTAGGGGTTTTTCACTACCAGCGCGCTTACAGTGGCAAATGGAAGATCGTCCTGCGTCAGAACAACAGCTGACGCCTGGCATTGAGCCAGTTGCTCACGGTACTTAGGGCTTACCATGAAGGTAATCGTGCCAGCTTTAGCAGATTGCATGGACGCAACAGCGGTGATGACGATATCGCCATCACCGTGTAATTCTGCATCCAACTGCTGAGCTAAATCAGCCAGTCGAATTGAAGGCATTACTTATTTAACCTGTTTCAGAACGTCAGCAGTGATGTCTTTAACATCTTTGCTGTTGAAAGCGACGGCGTTCGCATCAACAACCAGATCGATGCTCTGATCGGCAGCCACTGCTTTAACAGCGGTCTGAATGCGAGTCACCAGCTTGCCGCGTTCTTCGTTAGAACGACGCTGACGATCCTGCTCGAAAGCCTGCGCTTTCTGGGAGAACGCCTGGCGCTGAGCCATTACGTCTTTTTCCAGCTTGCTGCGGTCGCTTGCCTTCATGGTAGAACCATCACGCTGCAGACGCTGCATTTTGGACTGAAGATCGTTTTCCATACCCTGCAGTTCGCTTGCACGGCCTTTGAATTCGTTTTCCAGAGTCGCAGAAACACCTGTTTTCTGTGCAACCTGCTGGAACAAATTACCCATGTTGACGATTGCAATTTTGTCTGCTGCCTGAGCAGAAGTTGCCATCGCTAAACCGAGACCTGCAGCTAATAACCACTTTTTCACAATTAACTCCTTACCATCCCATTGGCACCAGAAGGTACCGTTCTTTGCGTGGCAAGGCGACCGTATTACCGATCGCCAGTTGTCAGCGCTACACTGCCAACGCATTCCTTTGCAGCGGATTATTACCAGGTTTTACCAATGTTAAACTGGAATTGCTCCGCTTTGTCTCCATCATATTTCTTAAACGGCTGGGCGTAAGAGAAGACCAACGGCCCCAGCGGTGACATCCATTGTAATGCGATACCGGCAGACATGCGAATATTGCTCGGATCGCTGTAGTCAGGAACGCCAGCTGCACGCATCTGGGCAGTGTTCTCCCAGTTGGTATCCCACACCGTACCCGCATCCCAGAAGAAGGATGTACGGACGGAGTTCGCATATTTATCACTAATAAACGGCGTTGGCGTGATGAACTCCAGGCTCGCCACGGCCATAGCGTTACCGCCGACTGCGTCATCAGAACTACAGACTTCTGATGAGGAAGACTTATCGCAGTTATCTTTGTCGTTCCCGCCGTAGTAAACCGCTTTCGGACCAATGTTGTTGGACTGGAAGCCACGAACGGTACTGGAACCACCGGCATAGAAGTTTTCATAGAACGGCATCTCTTTGCCGCCTAAACCATCACCATAACCCCAACGGGTACGACCCAGAACCACCCACTTGTGATCGTCATCGATCGGGAAGTAGGACGCAGTATCGAGCGTCACCTTATAGAACTCGTTATCGGAACCCGGGACGGTAATTTTACCGTTCAGGTTGACGCGAGAACCTTCCGTTGGGAAGTAACCACGGTCGAGACGGTTATAGGTCCAGCCGTAGTTGAAGGTGAAGTCATCCGCAGCGAAACCGTTGTTATCGCTGTTTTTGCTCGCCGACTGACCGATAGAGTCCAGATAACGCCACATGGCCACCTGCGGTTGCATATTGGACAGGTCGTTATGCACGTAACCTAAGCCCGCTCGCAGGGTGTTGTATTCGTTAATCGGGAAGCCAAGCGTTCCGTCCACACCGTAACTCTTGTTGGTGTAGGAGGAAAGATCCGCATCGTCGGCTTTAAAGTCGTTATAGAAGATACGACCGCCCAGGCTCACACCGTCAACGGTGAAATATGGGTTCGTTACAGAGAACTCAGAGTAGGTCTGATAGTCGTTTTTGGTACCGTTAATTCCAACAGAGTAACCCGTACCCAGCCAGTTATCCTGCTGCACGCCAACCTGGAAGCTGACGCCGCTTTCAGTACCGTAGCCCACACCAAAGTTAAAGCTACCGGTGTTACGCTCTTTCACTTTATAAACGACATCAACCTGATCCGGGCTGCCCGGTACGCGCTGGGTATCAGTATCAACCGTTTCAAAATAGCCCAGACGGTTCAGACGCTCTTTACCCTGATCAACGAGATCGCTCCCTAACCATGCGCCTTCCATCTGACGCATTTCGCGACGCAGAACGGAGTCTTTGGAGGTGTCGTTACCGACGAAGCGGATCTTACGCACGTAGAAACGGTTACCCGCGTCAACATTCACGTGCAGCTTAACGGTTTTATCCGCGTCATTGATTTCCGGCTGAGTCTGTACGCGCGGATAGGCATAACCATAGCGGCCGAGCAGCTTCTTAATGCTGTCTTCCATTTTGGTGACTTTGGATCCGCTATAGAGATCGCCTGGCTGAATTTTGGTCAGCGATTCGATTTCAGCAGAATGCCCCGCCAGGTTACCGCTCACCTCAACACCCGAAAGCTTGTACTGATCGCCTTCCGTGATGTTGATCGTAATGTAGATGCCTTTCTTGTCCGGCGTCAGGCTCACCTGCGTCGAGTCGATGTTGAAACGCGCGTAACCACGATCCAGATAGTAGCTGCGCAGGGTTTCAAGGTCGCCCGCCAGTTTCTGTTTCTGGTATTTGCGATCGCCCACCACGTTCCACCACGGCACTTCATCGCGCAACTGGAAGGTGGAGATCAGTTCGTCGGTGCTGAACGCGTGGTTACCCACAATGTTGATCTGCTGGATCTTCGCAGAGACACCTTCCTGGAAGACCAGCTTCAGGTCAACACGGTTACGCGGCAGCGGAGTCACAACCGCTTTCACGCTGGCGCTGTATTTACCGACGCTGTAGTAGAAGTCTTCCAGACCTTTTTCAATGTCTGAAAGGGTTGTGCGGTCCAGAGACTCACCCACACGAACACCGGATGCTTCAAGGTTTTGCTTGAGCATGTCATCTTTCACCGACTTGTTACCGGAGAAAGTGATACTGGCGATCGTTGGACGTTCTTTTACCTGTACCAGCAGGGTATCACCATCACGCAGGACGCGGACATCCTCGAAGTTGCCGGTGGCAAACAGAGCACGGATGGTATTACTGATATCATCATCATTAACCGTATCGCCGGGGCGCACAGGCATACTGAGGAGGGCCGCACCAACGGCGACACGCTGAAGGCCTTCGAAATGAATGTCTTTCACTACGAACCCGTCAGCACCGTATACGGTGGCGCTGCTAAACAGCAGCGACGCTATGAGCAACTTTTTCATCGCCATCGTTATTATGCGTTCTTCCTAACTAACTCTCTTACAACCGAGAGAAATCATTGAAAAGTGCAAGCCCCATTAACAGCACCAGCAAAATCGAGCCAATGCGATAACTAAAGTCTTGAACTCGCTCGGATACCGGCCCGCCTTTTAGCTTTTCAATCGCTAAAAACAGCAGATGACCCCCGTCTAAAACGGGAAGCGGGAACAGGTTGATTATCCCAAGGTTCACGCTAATGAGCGCGAGGAACATGAGATAGTAAATCACCCCGAATTCCGCTGACATCCCAGCCCCCTGGGCAATCGAAATTGGCCCACTGAGGTTGTTCAGTTTCACATCACCGGTTATCAATTTCCCCAACATGTTGACCGTCAGCTTCATCAGTTGCCATGTTTTATCCGTGGCTTCAAGGATGGCGCTGAACGGCCCATACTGGCGTATTGTCTTGTACTCATCTGGCAGCGGGATCACTTTTGGCACAACGCCTGCAAACCCTTCTGCCTTCTTGCCGACCGACTTCGTATCCGGGATCAGCGTCAGCGAAAGCGGACTGCCCTGCCTTTCAACTTCCAGCGCGAGAGACGTACCCGGATTATCGCGCACCAGAGTAACAAAGGTCATCCACTCTGTTAATGGTTGACCATCGACTTTAACGATCCTGTCGCCTGCTTGCAAACCCGCTTTGCTCGCCGCCGAGTTTGCCTGTACTTCGGCTAATACCGGCTCGATCTGCGCGCCGCGCGGACGAATGCCCAGCGCAGCGACGGGATCCTCTTTGTCTGGCTCGAAACGCCATTGACGTAAATCGAGCACTTTGTCCTGACGGGCGTCTGACCCAAATGGCGATACGCTGATGGTGGTCTGCGGATCGCCAATTTTAGCAACCAGCTGCAGTCGCACGGCATCCCAATCAGGGGTTTCGATGCCATCAATCGCTTTAAGTTCCATCCCGGATGTAATTTGCGCACTCGCCGCGATGGAGTTGGGGGCAATGTCACCTACTACCGGACGCACGCCAGGGACGCCGATGATAAACACCAGCCAGTAAGCGAAAATTGCAAAGATGAAGTTGGCTACCGGTCCGGCAGCGATGATGGCGGCGCGTTGTCCAACGGTTTTATTGTTGAATGCGCTGTGTCGCAGTTCAGGCGCGACAGGCTCGACGCGTTCGTCGAGCATTTTGACGTAGCCACCCAGCGGGATAAGGGCGATAACAAATTGCGTACCGTGGCGGTCGGTGCGCGTCCAGAGTGATTTACCAAAACCGATGGAAAACCGTTCTACGCGCACGCCACAGCGGCGAGCAACCCAGAAATGGCCAAATTCATGCACGGTAATCAGTACACCCAGTGCAACTATGAACGCCGCCAGATTCCAGAGAATGCTCAGCATAAAACCTTCCGTTAAATCGTCCCGAATACCAGTAAAAGCAAACACGCAAACACTGGAACAGCCGCTGTCAGGCTATCAATGCGATCCAGTATACCGCCATGCCCTGGAATCAGGTGTCCACTGTCCTTAATCCCTGCTTCACGCTTGAACATACTTTCGGTTAAATCACCGAGCACGGAGGCAAGCGCAGCAAAAATCGAGCACACCAGCAGTATTGATGGTGCCACTTCAAGATTCGCCCAGACGCCGTAGCCCCAGGAGATGATCGCGGCCGTGAACAAACCGCCGATAAATCCTTGCCAGGTTTTGCCCGGAGAAACCTTCGGTGCCAGCTTATGTTTGCCAAACAGTTTACCAAACATATAGGCCCCGGAGTCAGCCCCCCAGACGAGAATCATCACATAAAGCAGCCAGATAGCACCGCTGTAGTGGTTTTCGTCGTAGTGCCAGGCGCGCAGCGCAACCATACCCCAGAAAAAAGGAATAATGGTGAGCAAACCAAAAATCAGTCGCAGCACTTTTGAATGACGCCACAACGCCGCGGAGCCGGGATAAAACAGCACCAGCAACAGCGCGGCAACCCACCAGGCCAACGATATCCACAAGGAACCAGCCACCAGAGGCTGATGAATATCATGATGATATTCAGGCAACGTGAACAGCATTACGGCCAGAATAAAGCCACAAAGTACCGCAAGCCATACTCGCTGCGTACGCGAGGTAAAGCCGCTAAACTGTCCCCATTCCCACGCGGCGAGCATGCACACCACCAGCGTAACAATAGCGAATCCCACCGGGGGCAGTAAAAACAGCGCCGCAATGACAATGGGTATTAATACAAAAGCGGAAATCAGGCGATACTTCAGCAAAAGCTACCCCCATCAGGCGTTGTCGCCACCAGGCTCGGTGCCGCCGAAACGACGCTCTCGATTGGCAAAGGCATGCAGCGCACCTTCAAAGTCTTGTTCATCAAAATCGGGCCAAAGAACATCTGTAAAGTAAAGTTCGGCATAGGCAATTTGCCATATCAAAAAGTTACTTATGCGATGTTCTCCCCCTGTCCTAATTACTAAATCCACAGGTGCCAGTTCATTCATGCAGATTTGCTTGCTCAGCGCTTCTTCATCAATTTGGTCGGGTCTCAACAGCCCTTCCTGAACCTGTTCGGCGAGATGCCGAACGCCCTGGATAATATCCCAGCGTCCGCCGTAATTCGCCGCAATATTCAGCGTCAGACCGGTATTATTTTCAGTCAGCGCCTCTGCTTTACGAATCCGTTCCTGCAAACGTGAGTTAAAACGACTGGTATCGCCAATGATACGCAGGCGGACGTTGTGGCGGTGCAGGCTTTTTACTTCGCTGTCTAGCGCCCACACAAACAATTCCATCAACGCAGTCACTTCCTGCAGCGGTCGATTCCAGTTTTCACTGCTAAAAGCATAGAGCGTTAACGCATCAATGCCGTTATTGGCGGCAAAAGAAACGGCGCGGCGAACGGATTTCGCCCCAGCTTTATGCCCAAAGGCTCGTATCTTCCCTTGTCTTTTCGCCCAGCGGCCATTGCCATCCATAATGATTGCTACATGACGGCAGCCATGAGCTGGCAAGTTTTCGCTTATTGGTTGATTCGCAGACAACATAACGCGTTTTTTGTCCCTGAAAAGGATTTAACGGTACTCAGGAATACTGAAGCCGATACATAAAAAAGCCGTGTCAAACCACGGCTCACCTGACCACGTAAAGTCAAATACCTGCGATCAGGTGGCGCAGACTATATCACTGAAGCCCAACGCTAACAAATAGCACGACGACTAGTGGTTGCTTTATCACCAGCTTGCGAGACGTGTCACCTGTTGGCGCGCAATATTACGCGCAGCTGCATCCACCGTTAGCACCTCTTCCACGCTCTGTGGTTCGCGCAAATCCATCATCTCCAGTACCGATAAATTTAACGCCGCAATATCGGTAAAACGAATTTGCTGATTCAGAAATGCTTCAACGGTAATTTCATTGGCTGCATTCAGTGCCGTTGTCGCCGCCTGCCCCTGGTCAAAGGCCGTCATTGCAAGCTTCAGACAAGGGTAACGGTCATAGTCTGGTTCACTGAACGTCAGGGAACTTAGCTTGCAGAAATCAAGCGGCTTCACGCCGGACTTCACTCGATTCGGCCACGCCATGGAATGGGCAATCGGCGTACGCATATCCGGTTCGCCCAACTGCGCCAGCACGCTGCCATCCTGATAACGCACCATCGAATGAATCACCGATTGCGGGTGAATCAGTACTTCCATCTGTTTCGCTGACGCATTAAACAGCCAGCGCGCTTCAATGTATTCCAGACCTTTGTTCATCATGGTGGCAGAGTCAACGGAGATTTTACGCCCCATTGACCAGTTCGGATGACGGCACGCCTGATCCGGCGTCATCGCACGCAGTTCAGACAGTGGCGTTTCACGGAACGGGCCACCAGACCCGGTAAGCAGAATCGACACGACGCCATTCTGCTCCAGGTCAGCGTACCCCAGGTTCTGTTGAAAAGGTTGCGGTAAACTCTGAAAAATCGCGTTGTGCTCGCTGTCGACGGGCAAAAGACGCGCGCCGCGCTGCTTCACTGCGTCCATAAACAGGCGTCCGCAGGTGACCAGCGACTCTTTATTGGCCAGCAAAACGTCCTTACCGGCATCAATCGCGGCAAGCGTCGGCAATAATCCTGCCGCCCCGACAATGGCCGCCATCACCTGATCCACCTCATCCAGCGCCGCCATCTCGCAGGCCGCCTGTTGGCCACTCAGCACCTCGGTTCGACTGCCCTTCTCAAGCAGCTTTGCTTTCAGCAGGCGCGCGCTCTCTTCGTCATCCATCACCGCATAGCGGGGCGTAAACTCCAGGCACTGCTCAACCATTCGCTGCACATTCTTACCGGCCACCAGCGCTGTCACGGTGTAAAGTTCAGGATTATGGCGAACAACGTCGAGAGTGCTGCAACCGATAGAGCCGGTTGAGCCAAGGAGTGTTAAATGCTTCATGAGATGCCCGAAAAGTTAGACCAGATAAAAGCAAAACGCCGCCAGCAAGACCCAAAGTCCCTCTGAACGGCGTTTATCAGTGTACGACAGAAATCAGAACTGCATCAGTTCCGCTTCTTTATCTGCCAGCGCCGCATCAATTTTCTTGATGGCAGCGTCAGTCATTTTCTGAATGTCGTCCTGAGAACGACGATCGTCATCTTCACTGATCTCTTTTTCTTTCAGCAGCGCTTTGACTTTATCATTCGCGTCGCGACGGACGTTACGCACGGATACACGACCCTGCTCAGCTTCGCCACGTACCACTTTGATCAGGTCTTTACGACGCTCTTCGGTCAGCGGTGGCAGTGGAACGCGGATGTCAGCACCCGCAGAGCTTGGGTTCAGACCGAGGTCAGACGCCATGATCGCTTTCTCAACCGCCGGGCCCATAGAACGATCGAATACGTTGATTTTCAGCGTACGGGTATCTTCTACCGTCACGCTCGCCAGCTGACGCAGAGGGGTTGGCGTACCGTAGTACTCGACGATGATGCCATCCAGCAGGCTTGGGGAAGCACGGCCAGTACGGATTTTGCTGATTTGGGTTTTGAACGCTTCTACGCATTTTTCCATGCGTACTTCAGCATCTTTTCTGATGTCGTTAATCACGTTACGAATCCTTGAAAACTTGTCTCAGGCAGACTATCCGCCAGCACAGCGCTACAGGTGTGCTAAGTATAGTCGCGTTTAATTCATGACAACGCCAAAGGCGCGCCCGGGTAAGATACCACTACAAAATAAAGCGGAATCTTACCTGTATTTATCGTCAACGGAAATTATTCCGTGATCAAAGTGCCTTCTTTTTCGCCCATGACCACGCGACGCAGTGCGCCAGGTTTGTTCATGTTGAAGACACGAATTGGCAATTTGTGGTCGCGAGCCAGCGTGAAGGCGGCAAGATCCATCACTTTCAGCTCTTTATCCAGCACTTCGCTGTAGCTCAGCTGATCGTACATGGTGGCAGAAGGATCTTTTGCCGGGTCGGCAGTAAACACGCCATCGACTTTAGTCGCTTTCAGTACCACATCAGCTTCGATCTCGATACCGCGCAGGCAGGCAGCGGAATCGGTCGTAAAGAACGGGTTACCCGTACCGGCGGAGAGGATCACCACGCGGTTGTTGCGCAGCAGGCTGATAGCTTCTGCCCAGCTGTAATTATCGCATACGCCATTCAGGGGGATCGCGGACATCAGGCGGGCGTTCACATAGGCGCGATGGAGCGCATCACGCATCGCCAGGCCATTCATCACGGTTGCCAGCATACCCATGTGGTCGCCCACAACGCGGTTCATCCCCGCTTTCGCCAGACCAGCACCACGGAAAAGGTTGCCACCGCCAATGACCACGCCAACCTGGATGCCCAGTTCGACCAGTTCTTTGATTTCCTGTGCCATGCGATCAAGGATGCTTGCGTCAATACCGAAGCCTTCCGATCCCTGCAGCGCTTCGCCACTCAGCTTAAGCAGAATGCGTTTGTACACGGGTTTTGCATTGGTAGCCATGTTTCTTTCCTGAGACTGTCAACGATTAAGATGGGGGTTAATTCTGGCGACATGATATGCCGCAAATCAGTACAGCGATACTGGAGCCTGTCTGATTTCCTGTGACGGGTGACAAAAAGAAGCCGCCCTCAGGCGGCTCCTTTTCAATCATTAAGACTGCTTGGACATTGCAGCAACTTCTGCTGCGAAGTCAGTCTCAACTTTCTCGATGCCTTCGCCCACTTCGAAGCGGATGAAGCCAGTTACGTCAGCGTTGTGCTCTTTCAGCAGCTGAGCAACAGATTTGCTTGGGTCCATTACGAATGGCTGGCCAGTCAGAGAAACTTCGCCGGTGAATTTCTTCATGCGGCCTTCAACCATTTTCTCTGCGATTTCTTTTGGTTTACCAGACTGCATCGCGATGTCCAGCTGAACCTGGTACTCTTTCTCTACCACTTCAGCAGACACGTCTTCTGGCTTAACGAATTCTGGTTTGCTTGCAGCGATGTGCATTGCCAGCTGTTTAACCAGCTCTTCGTCAGCGCCTTTAGCCGCAACCAGAACACCGATACGAGCACCGTGCTGGTATGAACCCAGAACGTCGCCTTCCAGAGAAGCAACGCGACGGATGTTGATGTTCTCACCGATTTTAGCAACCAGCGCAACACGCTCTTCTTCGAACTGTGCTTTCAGAACTTCAACGTCAGTGATTTTGCCAGCAACCGCTGCGTCCAGAACTTTGTTAGCAAATGCCTGGAAACCACCATCTTTAGCAACGAAGTCAGTCTGGCAGTTAACTTCCAGAATGATGCCGTAGGTGCCGTCGATCTTAGTGATGATCACGCCGTCAGCAGCAACGTTGCCTGCTTTTTTAGCTGCTTTGATCGCACCGGATTTACGCATGTTTTCGATTGCCAGCTCGATGTCGCCGTTCGCTTCAGTCAGCGCTTTTTTGCAATCCATCATGCCTGCGCCAGTACGCTCGCGCAGCTCTTTTACCAGGGATGCGGTAATTTCAGCCATTCTTAAATCCTCGGGAGATGTGAACTGCCCGGCCGGGGGCCAAACAGTGTAAATTGAAAAAAGGGGCCGGTAATGGGCCCCTATTCATACACGGTACTAATAAGGGGTAAAACCTTATTATTCAGCTTCTACGAAGCTTTCTTCCGCCTGAGAAGCCAGATCCTGGGAACGGCCTTCACGAACGGTAGCAGCTACAGCGCTCAGGTACAGGCTAACAGCACGGATTGCGTCGTCGTTACCCGGGATAACGAAGTCAACACCGTCCGGATCGGAGTTGGTATCAACGATAGCGAATACCGGGATACCCAGGTTGTTAGCTTCTTTGATAGCGATGTGCTCGTGGTCTGCATCGATTACGAACAGCGCGTCTGGCAGGCCGCCCATATCTTTGATACCGCCCAGGCTGTTTTCCAGCTTGTCCAGTTCACGAGTGCGCATCAGCGCTTCTTTCTTAGTCAGCTTGTCGAAAGTACCGTCCTGAGACTGGGTTTCCAGATCTTTCAGGCGCTTGATGGACTGACGAACAGTTTTCCAGTTGGTCAGCATGCCGCCCAACCAGCGATGGTTCACGAAGAACTGGTCGCAGCTGTTAGCAGCATCTTTCACAGCTTCGCTTGCAGCGCGCTTAGTACCAACGAACAGAATCTTACCTTTACGGGAAGAGATCTTGTTCAGCTCAGCCAGGGCTTCGTTGAACATTGGTACAGTTTTCTCAAGGTTGATGATGTGAACTTTGTTACGTGCG
The DNA here is from genome assembly GCF_043945315.1 of Enterobacter cloacae complex sp. 2024EL-00227. Classification (NCBI taxonomy): domain Bacteria; kingdom Pseudomonadati; phylum Pseudomonadota; class Gammaproteobacteria; order Enterobacterales; family Enterobacteriaceae; genus Enterobacter; species Enterobacter cloacae complex sp. 2024EL-00227. The sequence continues at coordinate 290,852 of NZ_JBIMQP010000005.1, read as the reverse complement.
CCGAAGATGAAAGGCTTCATTTTCGGGTTCCAGTAACGGGTCTGGTGACCAAAGTGAACACCAGCCTTGAGCATGTCGCGCATGGAAACAGTTGCCATGTTTAAAACCTCTATATTGAAAGTTGGGGTTATGCCTCCACGTATCCCATATTACCGACCCCGAAGGGCACCCCGGAATATGTGCCGATACGTGTGTGTTGTTACACAAAGTGAGATTTGTCGCTCCCGTCCAGCCTGTGTATCTGAGATGGATCGGAAGTCCGGCGCGCTTTATACCACAAAACACGACCAGAAACCAACAGTTGTTGGCGGAGTGTGCTGTTAATGATTCTCAATTTGGCACGGAGCGTGCCTGACTGATACCATTGACGACACTTAGACTAGTATTGTCGAAAAAATCGACACCGATGGACAGATTACATGGCTATCTCTATTAAGACACCTGAAGAAATTGAAAAGATGCGCGTCGCTGGTCGTCTGGCCGCGGAAGTGCTGGAAATGATCGAGCCGTTCGTGAAGCCGGGCGTCAGCACGGGTGAACTGGACCGCATCTGTAACGACTATATCGTGAACGAGCAGCACGCGGTTTCCGCCTGCCTCGGCTACCACGGTTTCCCGAAATCCGTCTGCATCTCTATTAATGAAGTGGTGTGCCACGGCATTCCTGACGATGAAAAACTGCTGAAAGACGGCGATATCGTCAACATCGACGTGACCGTCATTAAAGACGAGTACCACGGTGACACCTCAAAAATGTTCATCGTTGGCAAGCCGACCATCCTGGGCGAGCGCCTGTGCAAAGTCACCCAGGACAGCCTCTACCTGGCGCTGAAAATGGTGAAGCCGGGTATTCGCCTGCGTACTATCGGCGCCGCAATTCAGAAATTTGTGGAAGCGGAAGGGTTCTCCGTGGTGCGCGAATACTGCGGTCACGGTATTGGCCGCGTCTTCCATGAAGAGCCGCAGGTTCTGCACTACGATGCAGACGACGGCGGCGTTGTGCTGCAAAAGGGCATGACCTTCACCATCGAGCCAATGGTCAACGCCGGTGACTACCGCATCCGCACCATGAAAGACGGCTGGACGGTGAAAACCAAAGACAGAAGCTTGTCTGCCCAGTACGAGCATACTATTGTGGTAACAGACAACGGCTGCGAAATTATGACGTTGCGCAAGGATGACACCATCCCGGCGATACTGACGAACATTGAGTGATAAGAAGCCGGCAAATGCCGGCTTTTTTAATGGCGATAGCTTTTTCTTATGGGTGGCGCACGATGAGTAATCTTTTACCCGAACAGTATGCTAACACAGCCCTTCCCACCCTCCCCGACCAGCCCGATAACCCGGGCGTCTGGCCGCCGCACGAGCTGACCTGCGCGCATATTAAAGCCCATATGGATGTTTTCCATCGCTGGCTGGGTAGCGCGTTCGATGCAGGCGTATCTGCCGAGCAGCTCATTGAGGCGCGCACCGAGTTTATCGACCAGCTCCTGCAGCGTCTGTGGATAGACTACGGTTTCGGGCAGGTTAGCGACGTCGCACTGGTTGCCGTCGGGGGCTATGGCCGCGGTGAGCTGCATCCGCTTTCCGATATCGATCTCCTGATCCTGAGCCGCAAAAAGCTGCCGGACGAACAGGCGCAAAAAATCGGCGAGCTTCTGACCCTGCTCTGGGACGTGAAGCTGGAAGTCGGCCACAGCGTTCGCACCCTGGAAGAGTGTCTGCTGGAAGGGCTATCGGACCTGACCGTTGCCACCAACCTGATTGAAACCCGTCTGCTGATTGGCGACGTCGCGCTATTCCTGGAGCTGCAAAAACACATCTTCAGCGACGGCTTCTGGCCGTCAGAAAAGTTCTTCGCCGCGAAGGTCGAGGAGCAAAACCAGCGCCACCAGCGCTACCACGGCACCAGCTATAACCTTGAGCCGGACATTAAAAGCAGCCCCGGCGGCCTGCGCGACATCCACACGTTACAGTGGGTCGCCCGTCGCCATTTCGGCGCCACCTCGCTGGACGAGATGGTTGGCTTCGGCTTTTTAACCGAGGCGGAGCGTAACGAGCTTAACGAGTGTCTGCACCTGCTCTGGCGCATCCGCTTTGCCCTGCATCTGGAAGTCACCCGCTACGATAACCGTCTGCTGTTTGACCGCCAGCTCAGCGTGGCGCAGCGCCTGAATTACCAGGGGGAAGGTAACGAGCCGGTTGAGCAGATGATGAAGGATTTCTTCCGCGTCACCCGCCGGGTCACCGAGCTGAACCAGATGCTGTTGCAGCTGTTCGACGAGGCCATTCTGGCCCTGACGGCCGACGAAAAGCCGCGCCCGATTGATGACGAATTCCAGCTGCGCGGCACGCTTATCGATCTGCGCGACGAAACGCTGTTCATCCGCGAGCCGGAAGCGATTCTGCGGATGTTCTATACCATGGTGCGCAACAGCACCATCACCGGGATCTACTCCACCACCCTGCGCCATCTGCGCCACGCGCGCCGCCATCTGACGCAGCCGCTATGCTATATCCCGGAAGCACGCTCGCTGTTCCTGAGCATGCTCCGCCACCCGGGTGCCGTCAGCCGCGGTCTGCTGCCTATGCACCGTCACAGCGTGCTGTGGGCCTATATGCCGCAGTGGTCTCACATCGTCGGGCAGATGCAGTTCGATCTGTTCCACGCCTACACGGTGGATGAACACACGATCCGCGTGATGCTCAAGCTGGAAAGCTTCGCGAAAGAAGAGACGCGCTCCCGCCACCCGCTGTGCGTCGAGCTGTGGCCGCGTCTGACCCATCCGGAGCTGATCCTGATTGCCGCCCTGTTCCACGACATCGCCAAAGGCCGCGGCGGCGATCACTCGGTGCTCGGCGCGCAGGACGTGCTGAAATTTGCCGAGCTGCACGGCCTCAACTCGCGTGAAACGCAGCTGGTGGCCTGGCTGGTGCGCCATCACCTGCTGATGTCGGTCACCGCCCAGCGTCGGGACATTCAGGATCCGGAAGTCATTAAGCAGTTCGCGGAAGAGGTTCAGACGGAAAACCGCCTGCGCTATCTGGTCTGCCTGACGGTCGCCGATATCTGCGCCACCAACGAGACCCTGTGGAACAGCTGGAAGCAGAGCCTGCTGCGCGAGCTGTACTTCGCTACGGAGAAACAGCTGCGTCGCGGAATGCAGAACACGCCAGACATGCGCGAGCGCGTGCGTCACCACCAGCTGCAGGCGCTGGCGCTGCTGCGGATGGATAACATTGATGAAGAGGCGCTACATCAGATTTGGGCCCGCTGCCGCGCCAACTATTTTGTCCGCCACAGCCCGAACCAGCTGGCGTGGCACGCGCGGCATCTGCTGAAGCACGATCTGTCGCAGCCGATGATCCTGCTAAGTCCACAGGCCACCCGCGGCGGGACCGAGATTTTCATCTGGAGCCCGGACCGCCCTTATCTGTTTGCTGCGGTCTGCGCCGAGCTGGACAGGCGTAACCTGAGCGTGCACGACGCCCAGATTTTCACCACCCGCGACGGCATGGCCATGGACACCTTTATCGTGCTGGAGCCGGACGGCAGCCCGCTGTCGTCGGACAGGCATGAAGGGATACGTTTTGGTCTGGAGCAGGCGATTACCCAGCGCAGCTGGCAGCCCCCGCAGCCGCGTCGCCAGCCGGCAAAATTGCGCCACTTTACCGTGGATACCGAGGTCAATTTCCTGCCGACCCACACCGATCGTAAATCGTTCCTGGAGCTGATCGCGCTCGACCAGCCAGGGCTGCTCGCCCGCGTCGGCCAGGTTTTTGCCGATCTGGGAATTTCGCTTCATGGGGCCCGAATTACAACGATTGGCGAGCGAGTAGAAGATTTATTTATAATCGCCACCGCCGACCGGCGTGCCCTTAATAATGACCTGCAGCTTGAAGTGCAACAACGGTTGACAGCAGCCCTCAATCCAAACGATAAAGGGTGATATGTTTTTTAGTGAAATGGAAAGAGTAAACAATGCAGCAGTTACAGAACGTTATTGAGTCCGCTTTTGAGCGTCGCGCCGAGATTACCCCGGCAAATGTGGATACCGTGACCCGTGAAGCGGTAAACCAGGTGATTTCCCTGCTGGATTCCGGCGCACTGCGCGTGGCAGAAAAAATCGACGGTCAGTGGGTCACTCATCAATGGCTGAAGAAAGCCGTGCTGCTCTCTTTCCGCATCAACGATAACCAGGTTATCGACGGAGCAGAAAGCCGCTACTTCGATAAAGTGCCAATGAAGTTCGCTGACTACGACGAAGCGCGTTTCCAGAAAGAAGGTTTCCGCGTGGTGCCGCCTGCGGCGGTGCGTCAGGGTGCCTTCATCGCACGCAACACCGTGCTGATGCCATCCTACGTGAACATCGGTGCCTACGTTGATGAAGGCACCATGGTGGATACGTGGGCAACGGTTGGTTCCTGCGCACAGATCGGGAAAAACGTTCACCTGTCCGGCGGCGTGGGCATCGGCGGTGTTCTGGAACCACTGCAGGCTAACCCAACCATCATCGAAGATAACTGCTTCATCGGCGCGCGTTCAGAAGTGGTGGAAGGCGTGATCGTGGAAGAAGGTTCCGTGATCTCCATGGGCGTTTACATCGGCCAGAGCACCCGTATTTACGACCGTGAAACCGGTGAAGTGCATTACGGTCGCGTTCCGGCGGGCTCCGTGGTGGTTTCCGGCAACCTGCCGTCAAAAGATGGCAAATACAGCCTGTACTGTGCGGTTATCGTGAAGAAAGTGGATGCGAAAACGCGCGGTAAAGTGGGCATCAACGAATTGCTGCGCACCATCGATTAATCGGGTATAACAAAAAGCGGGGGCAACCCCGCTTTTTTTATATCTGAGGGTGGCGAAAATAGATTTTTTCGTTAATTATTCAAAGGTTATGTTGAGATCAAGGGTACCGCTATGTACGATAATCTGAAAAGTCTGGGCATTACCAATCCTGATGAAATTGATCGTTACAGCCTCCGCCAGGAAGCCAATAACGATATTTTGAAAATCTATTTTCACAAGGACAAAGGAGAGTTTTTCGCCAAAAGCGTGAAGTTTAAATACCCACGCCAGCGTAAGACCGTCGTTGCTGACGGTGTAGGACAGGGATACAAAGAAGTACAGGAAATCAGCCCTAACCTGCGCTATGTGATCGATGAACTCGATCAGATCTGCCAGCGCGACCGCACCGAAGTCGATCTCAAGCGCAAGATCCTTGACGATCTGCGTCACCTTGAAAGCGTTGTTACCAATAAGATCAGCGAGATTGAAGCGGATCTTGAGAAGTTAACCCGCAACAAATAAGCCGTTTTATTGCCCGGTGGCGCTTCGCTTACCGGGCCTACGAACGCATGTAGGCCGGGTAAGGCGAAGCCGCCCCCAGGCAAACAGCATCATCTCTGTTCATCCAACTGCAGCGCCACATACAGCAGCAGCCTGTCATCGAAATTTCCCAGATCTAACCCCGTCAGCTCTGAAATTCGATTTAACCGATACTCCAGGGTATTGCGGTGGATAAACAGCGCTTTTGACGTCGCCAGCGGCTGCACGTTATGACGGAACCACGCCTGCAGCGTCCGGCGCAGCAGGCCGTTATTGTCCATGGCTTTCAGGCGCGCCAGTGGCCGCGCAAGCTCATTGGCCTGCCAGCCCCCGCGCAGGCTGTCGAGCAGCACCGGCAGCATCAGGTCCTGATAGAAATAGCTGCGGCTTTCCGGCATTCGCTGCTTACCCACCATCATGGTGGTGCGCGCGGTTCGCCAGGAGCGGGCGATACTGCCCGGACCGGTAAAGTAGTTGCCCAGCGCAACGCGAAAACGCAGCTGACCATTCTCTTTCATACGGGAAATTAACTGCTCCACGCGACGGCGATGATCGTCCGCATCCCAGCGGCCAAACGCATTGAGCGCCGGTTTGAGCACCACCATCTCCGTCAGAGAGACGATCGCCACCAGGTTATCGCGCTCCGGCGTCGCCAGTGCATTTTGCAGCTGCTGCAGCTCGACCATCGCGCTGTCTACGCCCAGCTGGCCGCTGTCAACCTCAATGACCGCCACCACGCGCGGCTGGTTCAGATCGATCCCCAGACGCTGGGCCCATTCACTGAGCGCAGGCGTATGCTCCTCTGCCTGAATAAGGTTCATCACCAGCTCTTCGCGCAGGCGGCTGTCCTGAGCCAGCAGGTGCATCAGCCGCGACTGCTCCAGCATCATCTCCGCCGTCATGCAGACCAGCTCACCGTATTTTCGCAGTGACTCAGGCTCGCCGGTGAGGCCGATGACCCCCACAATCTCGCCTTCAAGGCGCAGCGGTAAATTGATGCCCTGACGGACGCCGTGCAGGTGTTTCGCTACCGCATCGTCGATATCGACCACGCGCCCCTGGGAGAGCACCAGCAGCGCGCCTTCGTGCAATTCCCCAATACGCTCGCGATCGCCACTGCCAATAATGCGCCCGCGGGCATCCATTACGTTGATATTGGTATCAATGATGCGCATGGTGCGCGCCACAATATCCTGCGCCATTTTGGTATCAAGATGCCAGCCAGCCATAGAACCCTCCCGTGAGCAGAGCTCAAGCATAGGGAAGTTCAGCGACGCCTGCATTGTGCAGATGCACAAAGAGAGAGGAAGAAGTGTGGACTTGTGTGAAAGGTCACAGAAACGAGGAAAGCCCCTGCGAACAGGGGCTTCAGAGGATTACTGCATCAGCAGGTAAATAGAGGTGTCACCACGCTGGATATTGAGCGCCAGCACGGAAGGTTTGCTGTCGAGGATCTTACGCAGTTCAGCGATGTTTTTCACCGGCTGCTGGTTAGCGCCCATGATCACATCGCCTTTTTTCAGGCCGATACGGGCTGCCGGTGAATTCGCCTTCACGTTATTCACCACTACGCCTTTATCTGCGCCTTTGTTGCTCATCTCGGCACCTTCAATCCCGCTGAAGATGGTGCTGGAGTCCACCTGATTCTGGCTGCTCTGCTGCAGCTCCAGGCTGACGTTAACCGCCTTGCCGTCGCGCAGCAGACCAAGGGTCACTTTGCTGCCGATAGGCATAGAGCCGACTTCCGCACGCAGGGCAGCAAAGCTGCTGATCGGTTTACCGTTCAGGGAGGTGATCACATCCCCCGCTTTAATGCCCGCTTTCGCGGCAGAGGAGTTCGGCATCACCTGGCTGACGAATGCCCCGCGCTGGGCGTCAACTTTCATTGCCTTAGCCAGTTCGGAGTTCAGTTCCGTACCCAGGATACCCAGCTCACCGCGTTTCACCTGGCCATACTGCACCATCTGCGCGGTCAGGTTTTTCACCATGTTACTTGGGATAGCAAAGCCGATCCCGATGTTGCCGCCGTCCGGTGCCAGGATCGCGGTGTTGATACCGATCAGCTCGCCGTTCAGGTTCACCAGCGCGCCGCCGGAGTTACCGCGGTTGATCGCTGCATCCGTCTGGATGAAGTTTTCATAGTTTTCGGCATTGAGGCCGCTGCGGCCCAGTGCAGAGACGATACCCGAGGTCACGGTTTCACCCAGACCGAACGGGTTACCGATCGCCACGGTATAGTCACCCACGCGCAGCGCGTCGGAGTCGGCAATTTTAATCGCCGTCAGGTTTTTCGGATCCTGAATCTGGATCAGCGCGATGTCGGAGCGCGGATCTTTGCCGACCACTTTGGCGTCAAACTTACGGCCATCGCTCAGCTGAACCTTAATGCTGCTCGCGTTATCAACAACGTGGTTGTTGGTGACGACATAGCCTTTCGCTGCATCAATGATTACCCCCGAGCCAAGCGCCATGAATTTCTGTTGCTGGCCGCCGCCCTGGCTGTCATCCCCTGCGCTACCGCCCTGACAGAACGGAGAGCTCTGGAATGGCGAACCGTCCTGGCAGAACGGCGAGTTGTCGCCGAAGAACTGCTGGAAGTTACGCGGCATGCGCGGCGTATTGACGGTCGTGCTACCCTCAACGTTAATACTCACCACCGATGGCATCACTTTTTCGAGCATCGGTGCCAGGCTTGGCATCTGCTGCGCGGTTGCTGCCGCCGACGCGGTCTCGGCTGCAGTAGCAGTCAGAGGAGACAGCGCTAAACCTAAACTCAGAGCCAGTGCACTCATTGCTAATGTGGTTTTTTTCATGTTTCTCAATCTCGATTTACAAGTAACGCAAAATTGCTGTGTAACTCAGATTCGTTTTATACCGCTTAGTTCCGGCGATAAGTTTATGGAAAAGGTAAAAATTTATTGGCCGTCTTTACAAAACTCCGGGTTATTCCACCGCCATCAGCTTGCGATATTCATCCCAGGCATACAAATCCGTCATGCCGCTGATATAGTCCTGGATAAGACGGCAGCGGTAATAATATTCCATCACTGGCCACTGCGGTGACTGGCGATCCAGCTTGCCAATCGCTTCGACATACGCCAGACGGTGTCGGGTAGAAAGTTTTTGATAAAGTCGTGATTCAATGGGAATACGGCGCACGCGCTCGTGTTCTACCAGCTCGCTGAATTCGTCGACCGACAGCTGGAGCAGCGGAGCATAAATTTCCAGTAACCCACTGATCACCCTATATCCCTGCAGCTCTAACTGTTCGACATCCGGATGGCTGAATACATGCCGCATCGCCACATGTTTATAAAGCTCGAGGAGCTGGCTGAAACTGCTGTCATCTTCCAGCAGGGCGTGGTTGAATTCTCCGTTGAAAATCAGCGGCAAATTATCAATAAAGCGTGACGCCGCGTACGGCACCAGCTTATTTAATGTATTGACCCGCAAATACATAAAGAACTGGTCTTCCGTACTGCGGCTTAATGTATTTGAGCGTGATTTTTCCCAGGCATTTTCGACAACCTGCGCAAACAGCGAGCCTTTTTCATGGGTGCCCCAGGCCGTATAAAGATGCTGATAAAGCTCCTCGACGCTGAAAATTCTTTTCTCAACGGCGTCTTCCAGATCGGCCACGCAATAGGAAATATCATCGGCGGCTTCCATAATCCAGGTCAATGGAAAACGGCCGTTTGGCGTCAATGAAAGTTCTTTACGTAACCGTTCAATATAAGCCTCTTCGGAAAGATAATAGCCCGGTTTTTTCATTAAATAACTGTGGGACGCGGGCGTCTCCCCCATCCACCACGCGGGGCGCGTATATTTAAGAATGCAGCCGACCTGCGCCCAGGTCAGGTTCATACGCATCAGGGAATGCACCAGCCGGATCCCCTGCGCGTTACCCTCAAAGTGACAGAGGTCCTGGCGCACCTTGCGGCGCAGATCGTTCAGCCCCTCTTCACCTTCACGCAGGCGTAAATCGCGTACGATGCAGCGGTCGTCGCTCAGCGGCTGGCTTACCGCATCCGAAGGGTAAAGCCGTTGCTTAAACCAGTCATTGATAGCCGCCTCTCCAAAGTGACCGAAAGGCGGGTTGCCGATGTCATGCATCAGGCAGGCCATCTCAACGATGCTCTCAAAAGGCCCCGTCAGCTCGTCCAGACCATAGGTTTCCAGTAAGCGCTGCTCTTTGAGACGGCTTAAAATCTCTTTGGCGATGTAGCGCCCGACCTGCTGCACCTCCATGGAGTGGGTTAAGCGCGTGCGCACCGCGGCGTTACGCTCCAGCGGAAAGACCTGGGTCTTTTGCTGCAGACGGCGGATGGCGGGCGAGTTAATGATCCGCCCGCGATCGCTTTCGAAGATACGCAGGATCTCATGTTCGCTCTTGTCGCCCTGCGGCGAACGGAAACGTCGGTGCCAGTTAATTTTGGTGCGAAAATCGATTGGTGACATGTGCTCCCCCGCGTGAGAATGCGTTTCCCCTTAACCGCATGATAGACTATGCATCTTAACAAGGCACATCGCGAGTAAATCTATGAAAATCGGCATTATTGGTGCAATGGAAGAAGAAGTTACGCTTCTGCGTGACAAAATTGAGAACCGTCAGACCCTCTCTCTGGGGGGTTGTGAGATCTATACCGGTCAGCTAAACGGTGTTGACGTGGCTCTGCTGAAATCAGGCATCGGTAAAGTCGCTGCGGCGCTGGGTGCCACCCTGCTGCTTGAGCGCTGCAAGCCGGACGTGATCGTGAATACCGGCTCTGCGGGCGGCCTGGCGCCGACGCTGAAAGTGGGTGACATCGTTGTTTCCGACGAAGCGCGCTATCACGATGCGGATGTCACCGCGTTCGGCTACGAGTACGGCCAGCTTCCGGGCTGCCCGGCAGGGTTTAAAGCGGACGACAAACTGATTGCGGCGGCAGAGACCTGCATTGCGGAGCTCAACCTCAACGCGGTACGCGGTCTGATTGTCAGCGGTGATGCGTTCATCAACGGCTCCGTTGGCCTGGCGAAAATCCGTCATAACTTCCCTCAGGCGGTGGCCGTTGAGATGGAAGCGACCGCGATCGCGCACGTTTGCCATAATTTCAACGTACCGTTTGTAGTGGTTCGCGCCATCTCTGACGTAGCAGATCAGCAGTCCCACATCAGCTTCGACGAGTTCCTGACCGTTGCGGCAAAACAGTCCACCGTGATGGTGGAACGCCTGGTGCAGAACCTGGCACGTGGCTAAACATCCCCTCAGGGCGCTGGCCGCCCTGCTTCTGCTCGCACCGGCGTGGCTTTTTGCCGCGCCGCGTGTGATTACCCTCTCTCCCGCCAATACCGAACTGGCGTTTGCCGCCGGGATCACGCCCGTTGGCGTGAGCAGCTTTTCGGATTATCCCCCACAGGCTGCGGGCATTGAACAGGTGGCAACCTGGCAAGGGATGAACCTTGAGCGCATCGTGGCGCTGAAACCGGATCTCGTGCTGGCCTGGCGCGGCGGAAACGCCGAGCGGCAGGTCAACCAGCTTACCTCCCTTGGCATCAAGGTCATGTGGATTGATGCCGTCAGCATTGAGCAGGTCGCTCAGGCGCTACAGGCCCTGGCACCCTATAGCCCTACGCCCAAAAAAGCCGAGGCTGCAGCGAAACTGATGCTCAGCGACTATGCCGCGCTGAAATCCCGATACGATACCCCTGTTAAAAAGCGCATCTTCCTGCAGTTTGGCAGCCAGCCGCTGTTCACCACCGGTAAAGGGTCGATTCAGAATCAGGTACTGGAAGTCTGTGGCGGTGAAAACATCTTTGCAGCCAGCCGGGTACCGTGGCCTCAGGTAAGCCGTGAGCAGGTTCTGGCGCGCCAGCCACAGGCCATCGTGGTGGTCGGAAATGCGAGCGAAATTCCCAAAATCGAGCAATTCTGGCAAAAGCAGCTAAAAATACCGGTAATACCCCTCAACAGCGACTGGTTTGAACGCGCCAGCCCGCGTATTATCCTCGCCGCAAAACAGCTCTGTGCCGCGCTGGCAGAGAGTCACTAACATAAGACCCTTTTCGAGGATTTAACGATGCTCGTTTATTGGCTGGATATTCTTGGCACAGCCGTTTTTGCTATCTCCGGCGTCCTGCTCGCCGGAAAACTACGCATGGATCCGTTTGGCGTGCTGGTGCTGGGCGTGGTGACCGCCGTGGGCGGCGGGACAATCCGCGATATGGCGCTGGCCAATGGCCCGGTGTTTTGGGTGAAAGATCCGACCGACCTGGTGGTCGCGATGGTCACCTGTTTATTAACCATTGTGCTGGTTCGCCAGCCCCGTCGATTACCAAAATGGATATTGCCGGTACTGGATGCCGTCGGTCTGGCCGTGTTTGTCGGTATTGGCGTCAATAAGGCGTTTAATGCGGGCACCGGTCCGATGGTGGCGATCTGCATGGGCGTGTTAACCGGCGTGGGCGGCGGGATCATTCGCGACATTCTGGCACGTGAGGTGCCGATGATCCTGCGTACTGAAATTTACGCAACGGCCTGTATTGCGGGCGGCATTGTCCACGCGACCGCGTATTACACCTTTGCCATTCCGCTGGAAAACGCCGCGATGCTGGGGATGATCGTGACGCTGGCGATACGTTTAGCGGCGATACGCTGGCACCTGAAGCTGCCGACGTTTGCGCTGGATGAAACTTCAAGATAGGCGTCGTTTATAAGCCCGGTGGCGCTTCGCTTACCGGGCCTACAATCCGCATTCAGGCTTAAATGCTGAACGAAGACCCACACCCGCAGGTGCTTGTTGCGTTCGGGTTGGTGACCACAAAGCGTGAACCTTCCAGACCTTCGGTGTAGTCGACAGAACCACCTACCAGATACTGCAGGCTCATCGGGTCAACCACCAGCGCGACGCCCTGTTTCTCAATGGTCATATCGCCATCGTTAACCTGATCGTCAAAAGTAAAACCGTACTGGAAGCCGCTGCAGCCGCCACCGGTAATATAGACACGCAGTTTCAGATCCGGATTGTCTTCGTCGGCAATCAGGGTTTTCACTTTGTTGGCTGCTGCTTCGGTAAATTCCAGCGGCACAGCTACGTCATCACTCATCTTATGCTCCCATGAATACTACTATTGGGTAAAATTCACCCAATTCTTTTCGTCATTATCTAATACCCTGGTAATTCATTCAAGTATTCTGCGCGGCGGCCCGCTCCGCCTCTTGTTTTGCCAGGGTACGCGCGAGGATGGTGGAGTATAGCGGTTTTCCACCCAGGAACTGGGCTAATAGTGTCGCCCCGAGACAGGTAATGATCATTGGCAAAATGAGCTGGTAATTGTCCGTCATCTCCAGCACCAGCACGATCCCGGTCAACGGCGCGCGCAGGGAGGCGGCCAGCAGCGCCCCCATTCCGGCTACCGCAAAGGTCCCTGCATCAAGGTGATAGGCGGGAAAGCCCGCTTGAGCCGCCATACCAAACGCGGTGCCCAACAAGGTTCCCAGTGCCAGCATCGGGGCGAATATCCCGCCGGGCGCGCCGGAGGAAAAACACAATACCGTGGTGATGACGCGGGAGATAAACATAAACAGCAGCAGACCCACGCTGAAGTTCCCCGCCGCCGCAATCGGGATCAGCCCGAAGCCGCCGCCCGCGGCATTTGGCTCGATAAACCCGAGCACGCCACAGATTCCGCCAAGCAGGCCGCCCATCAGCACCCATTTAGTCGTATTCCCACCGTGAATACGCTGGAACATATCCTGAGCGCGCAGGATAAAGGTGTTAAACAGCGGTCCCACCACGCCAAAAATCATGCCGAGGATCAGGTAAAGCCACAGGGTGTTAACCGGCGCGTTGGTCAGTTTACCCACCTCAATGACCGCCCCTTCGCCATTAAAGAGGCGAAACACGATGCTCGACATAATGACGCCGGTAAACACCGCTTTAATGGAGATCAGGTTGTAGCGAAACTGCGCGCGCATCTCTTCGATGATAAACAAAATGCCCGCCAGCGGCGCGTTAAAGGCCGCCGATAGCCCCGCCGCCGCACCGGTAGCCAGCAGCGTATGGCGCGCTTCGGCGCTGCGCATCCGAAACAGATCGCCCACCATGCGGCCGACGTTCCCGCCCAGCTGAACCGTGGGTCCTTCCCGGCCAAGAACCATCCCCGCGCCCAGCGTACCCATGCCGCCGATAAATTTCACCGGAATGACTCGCCACCAGCGCACCGGACGCAGCTCCTCCAGCGCCCCTTCAATTTCCGGGATGCCGGACCCGCCCGCCTCCGGCGCAAATTTACGCACCAGAAAATACCCCACCATGGCAAACAGCGCCGACAGCCCGAACGCCGCAACCCAGACCAGCCATCGGCTGTCGGCGAAACCGGCCACGGTTCCCACTCGCCAGTTGAGCACGGCATTAACCGCTTTTTCAAACGCCACGCCCACCAGACCGGCGAGCGTTCCCACCACGGCAGCGGCCAGCAGGATCGCCAGAGGCGTTTTATCGCGATTGAGCAGCCGACGAATACTGATTCGATGCTGGGCGCGCGTAAACTGTTGTTCTTCAAAAGACGGAGAATCTGATTTCATGTCCTGTACTTATTCGTCATACAAAAGCCGCGTGGATTTTACCAGAGACTGCCCCACCGTCTCCTGAAAATTACTTAACAAATCTTAAAGCATTACCAGGCTAAAAATTTCATAACCTTCCCCGAATCACTTAGAATAGTGGGCTTAATCATTTTATACGAACCAGGAACGACGCCATGAGCAAGTCTGAAAACCTCTACAGTGCAGCCCGCGAGCTTATTCCGGGTGGCGTGAACTCACCTGTTCGCGCCTTTACCGGCGTGGGCGGCACGCCGCTGTTTATCGAACGTGCTGACGGCGCGTATCTGTATGATGTCGATGGCAAAGCCTATATCGATTACGTCGGCTCCTGGGGCCCGATGGTGCTGGGGCACAACCATCCGGCCATTCGTAACGCGGTAATTGAAGCCGCCCAGCGCGGCCTGAGCTTCGGTGCGCCTACCGAAATGGAAGTGAAGATGGCGGAACTGGTCACCGAGCTGGTCCCGACCATGGACATGGTGCGCATGGTGAACTCCGGTACCGAAGCCACCATGAGCGCCATCCGCCTGGCGCGCGGTTTTACCGGCCGCGATAAAATCATCAAGTTCGAAGGCTGCTACCACGGCCACGCGGACTGCCTGCTGGTGAAAGCGGGTTCCGGCGCGCTGACGCTCGGCCAGCCAAACTCGCCTGGCGTACCTGCGGATTTCGCGAAGCATACCCTGACCTGTACCTACAACGATCTGAACACCGTTCGCGCGGCGTTCGAGCAGTATCCGCAGGAGATCGCCTGCATCATCGTTGAGCCAGTTGCGGGCAACATGAACTGTATCCCACCGCAGCCTGACTTCCTGCCGGGCCTGCGCGCCCTGTGCGATGAGTTCGGCGCGCTGCTGATCATCGACGAAGTGATGACCGGCTTCCGCGTGGCGCTGGCGGGCGCCCAGTCTTATTACGGCGTGGAGCCGGACCTCACCTGCCTGGGTAAAATCATCGGCGGCGGCATGCCGGTCGGCGCGTTCGGTGGTCGTAAGGACGTCATGGAAGCGCTGGCACCAACCGGCCCGGTTTACCAGGCGGGCACGCTCTCCGGCAACCCTATCGCCATGGCGGCGGGCTTTGCCTGCCTGACCGAAGTGGCGCAGCCAGGTATTCACGAAACCCTGACCGACCGGACCACGCAGCTGGCAAACGGCCTGCTGGAAGCGGCAGAAGAGGCCGGCATTCCGCTGGTGGTTAACCACGTAGGCGGGATGTTCGGGATTTTCTTCACCGAGGCGAAAACCGTGACCCGCTATCAGGACGTGGTGAAGTGCGACGTTGAACGCTTCAAGCGCTTCTTCCACCTGATGCTGGAAGAAGGCGTCTACCTGGCACCGTCCGCATTCGAGGCGGGCTTTATGTCCGTGGCGCACAGCGAAGAAGATATCAACAACACCATCGACGCGGCGCGTAAGGTGTTTGCGAAGCTCTAAGAGCATTGCCGGGTGGCGCTAACGCTTACCCGGCCTACGGTGTTCTCCCTCTCCCAGTGGGAGAGGGCATCAGGCCGCACCTGATTACCGACTCTGCTTTCTCAACAGATAAATAAAATACGGCGCACCAATAAAGGTCGACAGCAGCCCCGCCGGGATCTGATACGGGAACAGCACCATTCTTCCGCACCAGTCTGCAAACACCAGCATCACGCCGCCCGTGAGGGCCGACATGACAATATGCGGCATCGTCCGGCGGAACCCCATCATTCTGGCGATATGCGGCGCCATTAACCCCACAAAACTCAGCGGGCCAATCGTCATGGTGGCCGTCGCCGTCAGGCACGCGGCGAGCAGCAGCAGCGCTACACGTGCTGGCGTCAGCGCCATTCCCACCGCACGTGCGGTTTCCCCGCCGAGCGGCAGAATAGTCAGCCAGCGTCGGCACAGCGGCACCATCGCCAGCAGCACGACCATCACGATCCCGGACCCGATCGCCTGGCTGCCGGTCGCGCCGTACGTTGAGCCGGATATCCAGGTCAGGATCTTCGCCATACGCGGGTCGCCGCTTGCCTGCAGCATCATCAGCAGCATGGTGAACGCGGTGCTGAGCGCCATCCCCGCCAGCAGCATACGGTGCGGTGAAAACCCGCCGCGACCGGCGGCAATCAGGATAATCAGCAGCGTAACGGCCGCACCGAGACTGCCGGCAGGCATCAGCCAGCCAAACGCATTGCCCGGCACAAAGAACAGCATCAGCACCACGCCAAAGGCGGCGCCAGAGCTGATCCCAAGCACTTCCGGGCTCGCCATCGGGTTGCCGGTCAGACGCTGAATAATGCACCCCGCCACCGCCAGCATTACCCCTGCGATCAGCGCAGCAAAGATACGCGGCCAGCGCCACTGCAGCAGGTCGTTGAGTAAATCGCCCGTTGCCCAGTGCCAGCCCGCGGCATCGCGACCGAATGAGAGCGCCGCGAACGAGGCAATAATCAGCACCGCCAGCCCGGCAAGGCTAAACCACAGTACCGACTGACGTTCAGCATGGACTTTATCGCCCGCATCCATCGCCGGCGCGCTCATGCTGCGCAGACGCGGCAGCAGCCAAAGCAGCAGCGGCGCACCGATAAGCGCCGTGACCGAGCCGGTAGAAACTTCCCGCCACACCCGCGCCAGCCAGAGAATAAGCTGATCGGAAAGCCAGAGGATCAACGCCCCAATCAGCGAGGCCAGCAGCAGACGCGCCAGCAAACGACGCGCCCCGAGCATTTTCGCCAGCAGCGGCGCAAACAGGCCGATAAACCCGATGATGCCAACCGCATTCACCAGCAGGGCGCTCAATACAATCGCCAGCGTCAGCGCCGCCAGGCGAGCCAGCGACAGCGCCAGCCCCAGGTTACGCGCCACGCCATCATCCAGTCCCATCAGCGTCAGGGGACGCAGGAGCAGCAGCGTCAGCACGACACCGCCAGCCAGCTGCGGCCACAGGCGCAGCACAACGCTCCAGTCGGTTTGGGTGAGCGTACCGGTACTCCACAGGAACATGCTTTGCAGGCGATCGTGGTGGAAAAGCACCAGCAGCTGGTTAATCGCGCCACAGTAGAGGCTCACCACCAGTCCGGCCAGAATGAGCGTCACAGGGGAAAGGCGTTTGCCCCAGGCCACGCCAAAGACCAGTGCGCCCACTACGCACGCCCCCGCGAGTGCCGCAAACTGCGAGGTTAACGCTCCCGGCAGCGCCCACAGCGTGGTGATAGTGATCCCAAGCTGTGCGCCGGTCGCGACGCCGAGCGTGGTTGGCTCCGCCAGCGGGTTACGTAACACCTGCTGGAACAGCACGCCCACCAGCCCTAAGCCGGCACCGACTAAAAGGGAGATTGCCAGACGCGGCAGCAGGCTGTAGTGGAACAGCATCTGCTGAATATTGTCGATATCCGGCGAGGCCAGCGCGGCTCCCCATTGCGCGCGCGGTAACGCGGCAGAGAGGTTGAACCCGGTTAACGCCAGCGCGGCAAGAAAAATCAGCATCAGCAGAAGCGCCGGGAAACGGGCAATACGCGTACTCATGCTTTACCTCCCAGGGCGTTATCCAGCACGCGGGCAAAATGCATCGCCGACAGCGTCGCGCCGTAGAACCAGACCGCCGGAGCGCGCTGGAAGCGCCGCTCGCGCACAAACGGCATCGCCTGCCAGAGCGGAGTCGCCATCAGGGTTTGCATGTCGCGCTCGTTGCCGTGATCGAAGCACAGCACATCCACATCGCGAAACGCCGCGAGGCGATCGATACCCACAGCGGTACTGCCCCAGAACGTCATCTCCCCTTCCCAGGCGTTGCGAATGCCGAAGCTGTCCAGCACCTCCTGGAACAGGCAGTTTTTACCAAAGACCAGCATATGGCGGGCATCCAGCAGCGTCACCATCAGCAGCGGACGATCGCCCCGGTGAGCAAAACGCGGCTTCAGGGAGTCGATCAGGGCATCAAATTCGTCGAGATGCCGTTTGGCCTCCGCTTCCAGGTTAAGGAAATGCGCCATCTCGCCAATCGAATTTTTCGCTACGGCCAGCGGTTTTTTACCGTCGCTGAAAGCGAATCCACGCCCGGGCGCAATGCGCGCCATCACCTCTTCTGACGGACCGTAGCCCGCGGACCAGAACAGGAACGAAGGTTTCATCTGGGTGAGCAGCTCGAGGTTTGGCTCCGTACGCAGGCCGACGTCGATCACCGAGTCCGGCAGCTTCGGCTCATTCACCCAAAGGTTATAGTTGGGAATGTCCGCGACGCCGTAGGGCGTAACGCCGAGCGCCATCATCAGCTCGACCGGCAACCACTCCAGCGCCACTATGCGGTGCGGATCGACGGCGGCGGCACGCGCCGTATTCATTTTTAACAGCAGCGGTGAGAGGGCCATCGCCGTCAGCAGGCGACGGCGGCTAATGCGCATGTTGTCCAGCATCAGTACACGAAGCTCACCGGTGCAGCCCCGGCCGGGTGAGGCAGAATACCCATCGGAATACCATAAATCTGTTCCAGCGTTTCGCTGCGCATCAGCTCGGACGGCGTTCCCTGCGCAATCATTTCGCCGCCGCGCAGCGCAACAAGGTAATCGCAGTAGCGTGCCGCCATGTTGATATCATGCAGCACCGCAATCACCGTCAGACCGCGCTGCTGGCTCAAGCGGTGCACCAGCGCCAGAACATCGACCTGATGGGCGATATCAAGTGCGGAGGTGGGTTCGTCGAGGAGCAGGCAGCGGCTGTCCTGGGCCACCAGCATTGCAATCCACGCGCGCTGGCGTTCACCGCCGGACAGGCTATCCACCAGACGGTGCGCCAGCGGCTTAAGCCCGACCAGCGCAATCGCCTCTTCCACTTTCTCTCTGTCGGCCACGCCAAAGCGTCCAAGCGCGCCATGCCACGGATAACGCCCAATCGCCACCAGCTCTCGCACCGTCATCCCCTCCGCCTGCGGCAGCTGCTGCGGCAGATACGCCACTTTGCGGGCAAAGGCTTTACTGCTCCAGCTCTCCAGCGGTTGGTCATCCAGCAGGATGTCGCCTTCTGACGGCGGCTGATGTCGTCCCAGCATCTTGAGCAGCGTGGACTTACCGGAACCGTTGTGACCAATCAGGCCAGTGACTTTACCTGCGGGAAACGTCAAAGAGAGCGGATGCAGCAGGGTGCGCCCGGGTACGCGAAAGGAGAGATGGTTGAGCGTAAAGGTGGTGTCGGGTTGCGTTTGATTATCCTGCATATCAGCCAACTTAAATAAAAAGGGCACGGCGAACCGTGCCCGAAGAGAGATTAGAAGCGGAAGGTCGCGGTAGCAACAACCTGACGTCCTGCTCCCCAGTAGCAGGCATATTCGCTGTAGCAGCTGGAGACGTATTCGCGATCGAAGATGTTGTTCACGTTGACGCCGACAGAAGAGCCGGGAAGTCCAAAGCGTGCCAGATCGTATTTCACGGTGGCATCCGCCAGGGCATAGCCCGCGACGTTGAACGACTGGTAGGCTTTTGGCGACGAGGCAGAGTAATAGGACACGGTGTTACCAATGTAACGGGTGCCAGCCCCTACCGTCAGACCGCTCAACGCCGTCTCATGGAAGGTATAATCTGCCCACAGAGACGCCATATTGCGCGGCACTTCCGCCGGACGACGGCCTTCATACCAGGTATCGTGGGTGTATTTGGCATCAGTAAAGCTATAGGAAGCCGTCACGTTCACGTTGGCAGAGACGGCAGCTTTCGCTTCCAGTTCGAAACCGCGAGAGCGAATTTCACCGCCCTGCACGCTAAAGCCGCTGGTTGGGTTCGCCGGATCGGCCGTCAGGTTGTTGTTTTTGGTTAACTGATAAACAGCAGCCGTGACCACAACAGGCAGATCTTTCGGTACGTACTTCACGCCCGCTTCATACTGCTTGCCGCGTGCAGGATCGAACGGTTTGCCGCCCTGAGTGGTACCTGAAATCGGTTCGAACGATTCGCTATAGCTGAAATAAGGCGTGATGCCGTTGTCGAACAGGTAGTTAATCCCGCCGCGCCACGTGAATGCCTGATCGTTGATTTCCGCGGTAGTACCGGTTGTACGCGTCAGTGCTGAGGTTTTCGCAAAGTCATAGCGGCCACCCATTGTGAGTACCCACTTATCCCATTCAGCCTGATCCTGCGCATAAAGGCCGGTTTGTTCCTGACGGTTGAGCACTTTGTAAAGGTAGTAAACGTCGACATTTGGATTGCCGTACGCAGGCTTCGTCATACTGATGGGATCGGCCGTGCCGTAGTCAGCATCAATATCATTACGCATGCGGAGGTAATCAACGCCCGTCAACAGGGTATGATCCACTGCACCCGTCGCGAATTTGGACTGAAGCTGAGTATCAACGGTAAACGAGTTGAGGTCCTCATCGGAGCGCACATACGCGCGGCTGATCTGAGCCGGTGCAATATAGCCGTTACCGTAGACGGAACGGTAAAGCGTATTGATTTTGGTGTAGCGCAGGTTTTGACGCACGGTAAAGGTGTCATCAAACTGATGCGAGAAGCTGTAACCCACCATTTTCTGACGACGGGAGATCTTGTTATCTTCTTCACCTTCGTTGAAATCGGTCGGCAGCTTGTGTGCTTTGCCGTTGGCATCGTAGTAAGGCACAACGGTACCTTCCCGCGGCAGCCAGCCGTAATAGCCTGCATCCGGATCGCTCTGGAAGTTGCTCAGGAAAGTAAAATCGGTTTTATCGTCAGGACGCCAGCTGAAAGCAGGTGCAATGGCGTAGCGGGAAGATTTCACCATCTCCTGCTGCGCATTTTCGCTGCGCCCCAGACCGGTCAGACGGTATGACCACACGCCGTCATCATCAATCGCATCGCTGAAATCAAACCCGGTCTGCCACAGGTTATCGGTACCCATTTTGAACTGAATTTCTTTCAGTGGCTCGGTGGTTGGGCGCTTGCTGACCATGCTGACCACGCCGCCCGGGTGGCTTTTACCGTACAGAACGGACGTTGGGCCACGCAGCAGCTCGACGCGCTCAAGGAAATACGGATCCATGGACGCTTCAGAATAGTTATCTCCCTGCAGCTTCATCCCGTCCAGATACTGGTTAGTATTCACGGTACTGGAGGTGGTGAACCCACGAATAGAAACAACATCATACGTTGTAGACGCCCCGCGTGTTGCGAACACGCTCGGCGTATAGGCCAGCGCCTGTTTAACCGTCCCCGGCTGCTTCATGTCCATCTCTTCACGGGTGACGACAGAAATAGACTGCGGGGTTTTCTCAATCGGGGTATCGGTCTTGGTCGCGGTGGCGGTGCGTTTAGCCGCAATCGTGGGTGCCGGTCCCCAGGCACTTTCCTGTGCCGCAGGTGCTGCGGTTACCGTAATGGTTTCTTCTTTTTTCGGGGTTTCGGCAGCATGTGTATAAGCCGACATGCCGGCAACCGCTGTGGCGACGACGACCGCGATTTTACGCAGCGACGTATTGATTGGCTGAGCAGTATTGGAAAGCGCCATGGTGTATCTCTGATGGAAAAGTGAATGATAACGTAAACGAGAATTATTATTATGACCGCAGCATAATAGGCGAAACGCTGACTGCATAGCAAGCAGTAAGCGGCCCTACGAGAATTAAGGGTTTAAGAAATAACCAGGAGAGAACGAAGGGTTAATCAATATTAAAAAGAGGGTTAAAAAAAGGGGGGGAATGGGTAAAAAAATCCCCCCTTGCGGGGGGACCTCACGCGGTTAGTTACCGCCGAACATATCTTTAATCCAGCCTGCGACACCATCGCTGTCTTTCTTCTCGTTCTGCTGCTGCGGCTGTTGCTGCTGCGGCTGCTGTGGCTGAGAAGACTGCTCGAACGGGTTACCCGTTGGCTGTTCTGGCTGGCTTTGCTGGCACAGGGAATCCGGGTTGGTTGTCCAGACCGGCAGAGTACGCATTCCGCCGCCGCAGACGAAGTTACCGGAGCTGTCCACGCCCATATCGACGATATCTTCCGGCGCAACCAGGTTCAGCGGCACCGGGGACTGATTCGCCAGATAGCGCTGGTAAATCGACATCGCCCCGCTCGCGCCGTACAGCTTGGTCGGCTGGTTGTTGTCGCGGCCTACCCAGGTGATCACCACTTCACGACCATCAATACCGGCAAACCAGGTATCAACGTTGTTGTTGGTGGTCCCGGTTTTACCCGCCAGATGCAGGCCCGGATACTTCGCCCCCAACTGACGGCCGGTACCGCGCTGCACCACCTGCTGCATCGTCCACAGCGTCATATAGGCCGCCTGCGCAGGAACGGCACGTTCCGCCTGCGGAAAGCTCTGATACAGCACGGAGCCATCTTCGGCAATCACCGAACGCAGGGCGGAGAGCGGCGCGCGGTTACCGCCGCTGGCGATCGTCTGGAACGCCTGCGCCACTTCGATCGGCGTCAGGTTGAGCGCACCCAGGATCATCGCCGGTACCGGGTGCAGCTGATCTTTCGCCACGCCCAGCTTCTGCCAGGTATCGACAATCGCTGGCAGACCCAGCGACATGCCCAGGTTCACCGTCGGCACGTTCATGGAGCGCGTCAACGCATCCACCAGCATCACCTGACCGCTAAACTGCTTGTCGTCGTTCTGCGGTGACCACACCTGGCCGTTAGGCTGGCGCAGGGAGATCGGCGCATCCGCAATCCAGGTATTCAGACGATACTGGTTTGGCTGACTCAGGGCAGTGAGATAGGTCGCCGGTTTTGCCAGAGAGCCGATCGAGCGACGCGCCTGCATGGCACGGTTATAGCCAGCAAACTGCGGCTCGGCACCGCCCACCATCGCACGAACTTCGCCGGAGTTACGGTCAACCACCACCATCGCGGTTTCAAGATCGGAGAGCTTACGCTGTTTCTTCAGCGCCGGAATGCCTTCCACCGCCGCTTTTTCTGCCGCATCCTGCGCCACGGAGTCAAAGGTCGTAAAGATCTTCACGCCGGAGAGATCTTTCACTTTGTCACCCAACTTGCTCTGCAGCTCCTGACGCACCAGCTGCATAAACGCAGGCTGAGGCGAG
The DNA here is from genome assembly GCF_043945315.1 of Enterobacter cloacae complex sp. 2024EL-00227. Classification (NCBI taxonomy): domain Bacteria; kingdom Pseudomonadati; phylum Pseudomonadota; class Gammaproteobacteria; order Enterobacterales; family Enterobacteriaceae; genus Enterobacter; species Enterobacter cloacae complex sp. 2024EL-00227. The sequence continues at coordinate 267,952 of NZ_JBIMQP010000005.1, read as the reverse complement.
ATCACCCCGCCGCGCGGCTGCACGCCAAGCGGACGCGCGCTCAGCATGTCGTACAGCTCCTGGTCAATCACCTGCTGCTGTTGCAGCAGACGCAGAACGAGGTTACGACGCTCCAGCGCCAGTTTCGGGTTACGCCACGGGTTATAAATGGATGCCCCTTTCACCATGCCCACCAGCAGCGCCTGCTGATCCAGACTCAGCTCTTCAACCGGACGACCAAAGTAGTACAGGCTCGCCAGCGGGAAGCCGCGGATTTCGTTGTCGCCGCTCTGACCGAGGTACACCTCGTTCATATACAGCTCAAGGATACGATCCTTGCTGTAGCGCGCATCCATCAGCACGGCCATATACGCTTCGTTCGCTTTACGCCAGTAAGAGCGCTCGCTGGAGAGGAACAGGTTCTTCACCAGCTGCTGGGTCAGCGTACTTGCCCCCTGCACGGTACGGCCCGCGGTCAGGTTAGCCAGGACCGCACGGCCAATCGAGTAGAGGCTGATGCCGTCATGCTCGTAGAAGTGGCGGTCTTCGGTTGCCAGCAGGGTATCAACCAGCAGATCCGGGAAGCCGTTACGCGCCACGAACAGACGCTGTTCGCCGTTCGCCGACGAGAGCATGGTGATCAGGCGGGGATCGAGACGGAAGAAACCGAACTGACGGTTGTTATCCATGTTCTCGATGGTATCCAGACGATCGCCGTCAAAGGTCAGACGCGCGCGCACCTGACCCTCTTTGCTGTCCGGGAAATCAAACGGACGGCGGATCATCTCAATGCTGTTGGCCTGCACGGTGAATTCGCCAGGGCGCGTCATTTTTGACACCTGACGATACTGGGTGGCTTCCAGCAGTTTTACCATTTCGTTTTTCGTGATGGACATATCTGGCTCAAGGTTCACCATGCGGCCATACACTGCCGCAGGCAACTGCCAGACTTTACCGTCGATACGGCTGCGGATCTTCTGATCCAGATAGACGCCGTAAATTGCCATCAGCACAACAAAAACAATAAAGAGCTTCAGCAGCAGCCAGAACCAGCCGCGTTTGCCCCGAGGCTTGCGCCCTTTGCCTTTCCCTTTACGCGGCATCGGTTCTTCATCCTCATCATCGTCTTCATAGTCATCGTCATAGTCCTCATCTCTGAGGCGACGACGGCTTACCTTTTCTTTCGCCGGACGCGTTGGTCTTCCCTTACGTCCTATTGGCTCGCGGTCATTCCCCGCCATGCTTTTTCTCCGCAACTTTCAGGCGCAAAGGCCCGATTCTCTTTTCTTCCACCGGTCTGTGAAAGAAGAAATCTCTCAAAATTAGTTCTCCCTCTCCCTGTGGGAGAGGGCCGGGGTGAGGGCATCAGGCCGCACATCCCTTTCAGGAATACTTCTTCGTCCGCTTCGTCGGCGCCGTATTTGCCGGATCGTCCGGCCAGACGTGTTTGGGGTACCGCCCTTTCATCTCTTTTTGCACGTCACGGTAGCTCCCCGCCCAGAACGCCCCCAAATCGCGAGTGATCTGCAAGGGTCGATGCGCAGGCGACAGCAGTTCAAGCACCAACGGCACGCGCCCTTCAGCGATAGACGGCGTGGTTGCCTCACCAAACATCTCCTGCATTCGAACCGCCAGCGCCGGCGGATTATCCTCATGATAACGGATGGCAATCCGGCTTCCGGTCGGCACAGTGTAATGCCCTGGCAGTTCACTATCCAGACGTTGACGCAATGACCAGTCCAGTAAATTCTGTAACGCGACCTTAACATCAAGCGCTTTCAGCGCCCGCAGGGAGTGTACGCCGCTCATCTGCGGCAGTAGCCAGGTCTCCAGCGACGCGAGTAACGTTTCGTCATCCACCGCTGGCCAGGCGTACTCCGGCAACCAGCGAGCGGCGCAGTGCAGGCGAATGCGGTACTGCTCAGCCTCCGGTGTCCAGTTCAGCACGCTCAGCCCTTTTTCCCGAATGCCGTTCAGCATAGCCTGATGGAGCTCGTCTTCCGACGGCTTCGCCAGCGGCTTCGTTCCGAGTGTCAGTTTGCCAATCTGGCTGCGACGAAACGCCTTCAGCGTGCCCTGGGCGTCATCCCACTCGACGATGTCCGATTGCTGGAGCAGATGCGGACAGGTACGGGTCAGGGCGTCAATATCTACGGCAATCGCCTGCAGGATACGCGCATCCGGGGAGTTGCTCCCCTGCAGCAGGAGCGGCGCAATCAGCCACTCATGACGCGTCAGGGCATCATCGCTGTCCAGCATCGCCCCCATACCGTTTGCCAGCTGGTAGCGACCGTCCAGCCCGCGCCGACGCGCAATCCGGTCCGGAAACGCCTGCGCTAACAGCCGGGAGATGCTCTCACTGTCTGGCACGCCGCCGCGGCTGTTAAGCCGCTTACAGAGCTGCTGGGCCCGCTGCTGCCAGTTCCCCTGATTGCGCGAAAACGCCTGCCCCAGATCGCTGCTGCCTCCGCGCGGCGGCTCCTCAAGGATAGCCGCCAGTTTGGCCGCCGTGGCAATCTCATCCTCCCCCTGCGCGGCCACCAGCATCGCGGCCAGACGCGGATCGTTGCCCAGTGCCGCCATTTTCTGGCCGCGTACCGTCAGACGTTCGCCTTCCAGCGCACCAAGCTGGGTCAACAGGTTGCGCGCAGCGGTGAGGTTCACGGCTGGCGGGGAATCAAGCCAGGTAAGCTGTCCAGGATCCGGGCAGCCCCACTGCAACAGATCCATCACCAGGCCAGACAAATCGGTTTGTAGAATTTCCGGTGTGCTTTGCTGCGCCGCGCGTTCCGCCTGCTCTGCGCTGGTCAAATGCAGGCAGATACCCGGCTCAAGTCGCCCCGCGCGGCCCGCGCGCTGCACCAATGATGCCTGGCTGATGCGCTGCGTCAGGAGTTTAGTCAGCCCGGTGCGCGGGTCAAAGCTTGCCACCCTCTCCTGTGCGCTATCGACCACCAGGCGAATACCTTCGATGGTCAAACTGGTTTCAGCAATATTGGTTGCCAGTACCACCTTGCGCTGCCCGCCCGGGGCAGGAAGGATAGCTTTACGCTGCTCCTGCAGCGACAGCGCGCCGTAGAGCGGGCAGAGCAGTACATCACCGCCTACGCGAGAGGAAAGCTGCTCCTGCACGCGCTGGATCTCCCCGACGCCCGGCAAAAACAGCAGCAGCGAGCCGGGTTCCTGACGCAGCAGTTCTGCGGTGGCAATGGCGACCGCTTCGTCAAAACGCTGATGGGAGGGAAGCGGTTGATAGCGGCGTTCAACTGGAAACGCCCGCCCTTCAGAGCTGATGACAGGCGCATCGGGTAACGCCTGCCGTAGCCGCGCATTGTCCAGCGTGGCCGACATTATCAGCAGCCGGAGATCGTCACGCAGTCCCTGCTGAACGTCCAGCAACAGCGCGAGGGCCAGATCCGCCTGCAGGCTGCGCTCGTGAAATTCATCCAGGATCACCAGCCCGACGCCGGTCAGCTCCGGATCGTTTTGCAGCATGCGGGTGAGAATGCCCTCGGTGACCACCTCAAGGCGCGTTGACGGACCCACGCAGGTCTCGGCGCGCATCCTGTACCCTACCGTTTCGCCCGGTTTTTCTTTCAGCAGTTCCGCGAGGCGCTGCGCCACGTTGCGTGCGGCCAGCCTGCGCGGCTCCAGCAGGATAATTTTCCCGCTGATGTTCCCCTCTTTCAGAATCTGCAGCGGCAGCCAGGTGGACTTACCCGCCCCCGTCGGGGCATTCAGCAAAACCTGCGGGGAATGGCGTAAGGCAGCGAGAAGGTCAGGAAGAACAACGGCGACCGGCAATGAGGACACTAACAGCTCCAGAGGGTTAACATTCGTCGGCGTACATTGTAGCATCGGCGCATATCATTACCGAGTCCTCCGTATGCCTGAGTCGAAACGGCTGTTTTTTGCCATTGAATTGCCCACCCCCTTACAGCGTCAAATTGTTCGCTGGCGCGCTGACCACTTCTCGCCGGAGGCCGGTCGCCCTGTCGCGGCGGCCAACCTGCACCTGACGCTGGCCTTTTTGGGCGACGTCAGTGCCGAAAAACAGCGGGCGCTAGCCGCCATGGCAGGGCGTATTACCCAGCCGGAATTTACGCTGCACCTCGACGACGCGGGTCAGTGGCTGCGTTCGCGCGTGGTCTGGCTGGGTACGCGACAGCCTCCGCGCGGATTATTACAGCTGGCGAACATGCTGCGCGCGCAGGCGGCGCGCAGCGGCTGTTATCAAAGCCCACAGCCGTTTCATCCGCACATCACCCTGCTGCGCGATGCCGGTCAGGCCGTTGCCATCCCGCCGCCGGGTTTTCACTGGGCCTTTCAGGTCAACACATTCGCGCTTTATGAATCCGTCTTTATTCAGGGACGCACCCGCTATACGCCGCTACAGCGCTGGACGCTGGGCGACACCGAAAGGAATTCTGATGAAGTTTAGTCCTCCCCTGCAGCACGCTACGCTTGTCCAACGCTACAAACGCTTCCTCGCCGATGTGATCACGCCAGAAGGCGAACAGCTCACCCTGCACTGCCCCAATACCGGTGCCATGACGGGCTGTGCGACGCCGGGTGACAGGGTCTGGTATTCCACATCAGAAAATACTAAACGCAAATATGCTCATACCTGGGAAATGACCGAAACCCAAAACGGGGCATTTATTTGCGTTAATACCCTGCGCGCCAATCAGTTAGTTAAGGAAGCGCTGACCCATGGCGTTATTCCCGAACTGGTTGGTTATGGCACGCATAAAAGCGAAGTGAAATATGGCGATGAAGGCAGCAGAATTGACTTCATGTTACAGGCGGAAGACAGGCCGGAGTGCTATATTGAAGTAAAATCAGTGACGTTAGCGGAACAGGAAAATGGCTACTTTCCGGATGCGGTAACGCTACGTGGCCAGAAGCATCTGCGAGAGCTAATGAGTGTTGCGGCGGCGGGCAAACGCGCCGTATTGCTGTTTGCGGTATTGCATTCAGCCATTGAACGTTTCTCCCCTGCCCGCCATATTGATCCTAAATACGCGCAATTGTTGAATGAGGCACAAAAGCAGGGGGTAGAGGTTTTCGCTTATAAAGCGGAACTTTCTGCCGATAATATGACTCTGAGATCCTCTCTTCCCATTGTCTTATAAGGGATTAGACGATTGACTATTAAGTGTTCTGGCCGCGTGCGCAAATACGCTTTTCCTCACAGGCTTGTCAAGTGTTACGTTTAGATAATTGCCATACGGAAAAGCATCTGCTATTTATAGCGACCTGATTTTTCCCCCAACACGGGGATCGATAGTGCGTGTTAAGGAGAAGCAACATGCAAGAAGGGCAAAACCGTAAAACATCGTCCCTGAGTATTCTCGCCATCGCTGGGGTGGAGCCGTATCAAGAGAAACCGGGCGAAGAGTATATGAACGAAGCCCAGCTGTCGCACTTCAAGCGTATTCTTGAAGCATGGCGTAATCAACTCAGGGATGAAGTCGATCGCACCGTTACTCATATGCAGGATGAAGCTGCTAACTTCCCGGATCCGGTAGACCGTGCCGCTCAGGAAGAAGAGTTCAGCCTCGAACTGCGTAACCGTGACCGCGAACGCAAACTGATCAAAAAGATCGAGAAAACGCTGAAAAAAGTCGAAGACGAAGATTTTGGCTACTGCGAATCCTGCGGTGTTGAAATTGGCATTCGTCGCCTGGAAGCGCGTCCAACCGCCGATCTGTGCATCGACTGCAAAACGCTGGCCGAAATCCGCGAAAAACAGATGGCCGGTTAACACCAGCGCTGTTTACACACTCCAAAGGCGGGAGTCTCTCCCGCCTTGTTACTGTTGATATGTCTGAATCACACTATATTGGGCGCTTCGCGCCATCTCCTTCCGGTGAATTACACTTCGGCTCATTAATTGCCGCGCTTGGCAGCTACCTGCAGGCTCGCGCCCGTCAGGGAAAATGGCTCGTCCGCATTGAAGATATTGACCCTCCGCGTGAAGTTCCCGGTGCAGCAGAGACGATTCTGCGTCAGCTGGAACATTACGGTCTTCACTGGGATGACGAGGTTCTGTGGCAGTCAACACGTCACGAGGCGTATCGGGAACGTCTGGCCTGGCTTCGCGCTCAGGGGCTTTCCTATAACTGCACCTGCACCCGCGCGCGTATCCAGAGCGCAGGCGGCGTCTATGACGGCCACTGCCGCACGTTGAACAACGGTCCTGAAAATGCCGCCGTGCGAATACTGCAGCGCTCACCGGTGACGCGCTTTCACGATTTACTCTCCGGTGAGATTCATGCCGATGAACGTCTGGCGCGTGAGGATTTTATTATTCACCGTCGCGATGGCCTGTTCGCCTACAACCTGGCCGTGGTGGTGGACGATCATTTCCAGGGCGTGACGGAAATTGTGCGCGGGGCGGATCTGGTCGAGCCGACCGTACGGCAAATCTCGCTGTATCACCAGTTTGGCTGGACAGCACCGGACTACATTCATCTGCCGCTGGCGGTTAATACGCAGGGCTTAAAATTATCAAAGCAGAACCACGCCCCGGCCCTGCCAGACGGCGATCCGCGTCCTGTTTTGATCGACGCGCTGCGTTTTCTCAACCAGAATGTAACCAACGAATGGCAGGATCTGCGTATTGACGAACTGCTGAAAATGGCCATCGCCAACTGGACGCTCAGGGCTGTGCCAAAAATCCAGCATTCTCAAATGCGTTGCGCTGAGCTATGATTAGCCGCTTTTTTCATAACAAAACACACTACGAGGTGTACCATTTTTACCCGAGTCGCTAATTTTTGCCGTAAAGTGCTAAGCCGCGAAGAGAGCATGGCGAATGATGCTATTGCACAGCCACACATGTCGGTTATTCCGCGTGAGCAGCACTCTATTTCCCGCAAAGATATCAGTGAAAATGCCCTCAAGGTACTCTATCGTCTGAATAAAGCGGGCTACGAGGCCTATCTCGTCGGCGGTGGGGTGCGTGATTTACTGCTGGGCAAAAAACCGAAAGATTTCGACGTGACGACCAGCGCCACGCCTGAGCAGGTGCGCAAATTATTCCGCAACTGTCGTCTCGTTGGCCGCCGCTTCCGTCTGGCTCACGTGATGTTTGGGCCGGAAATTATCGAAGTGGCGACCTTCCGCGGCCACCACGAAGCGGGCGCATCCGATCGCACCACGTCGCAGCGCGGCCAGAACGGTATGCTGCTGCGCGACAACATCTTCGGCTCTATCGAAGAAGATGCCCAGCGTCGCGACTTCACCATCAACAGCCTCTATTACAGCGTGGCGGATTTCACCGTGCGCGATTACGTCGGCGGCATGCAGGACCTGAAAGAAGGTCTGATCCGCCTGATCGGCACGCCGGAAACGCGCTACCGTGAAGATCCCGTACGTATGCTGCGCGCCGTGCGTTTCGCCGCCAAGCTCAATATGCGCATCAGCCCGGAAACGGCCGAGCCGATCCCGCGTCTGGCGACGCTGATTAACGACGTGCCGCCTGCTCGCCTGTTCGAAGAGGCGCTGAAGCTGCTGCAGGCCGGCCACGGTTTTGAAACCTATAATCTTCTGCGCGAATACAACCTGTTCCAGCCGCTGTTCCCGACCATTACCCGCTACTTCACCGAAAACGGTGACAGCCCAATGGAGCGGATGATTGCGCAGGTGCTGAAGAATACCGATACCCGCATTCGCAACGACATGCGCGTGAACCCGGCGTTCCTGTTTGCCGCGATGTTCTGGTATCCGCTGCTGGAAACGGCCCAGCGCATTACCCAGGAGAGCGGGCTCGCCTATTACGATGCGTTCGCGCTGGCCGCCAACGACGTGCTGGACGAAGGCTGCCGCACGCTCGCCATTCCGAAACGTATTACCACTCTGGTGCGCGACATCTGGCAGCTTCAGCTGCGCATGTCCCGTCGTCAGGGCAAACGCGCCTGGAAGCTAATGGAACATCCTAAGTTCCGTGCCGCCTTCGATCTCCTGTCGCTGCGCGCTGAAATTGAACGCAACCAGGAGCTGCAGCGTCTGGCGCAGTGGTGGGCTGAATTCCAGGTCTCCGCCCCGCCAGAGCAGAAAGATATGCTGACCGGGCTGGATGAAGAGCCGGAACCGCGTCGCCGTCATCGTCGCCCGCGCAAACGCGCGCCGCGTCGTGAAGGGACAGCATGACCCTCGCGTATATCGCCATCGGCAGCAATTTAGCCTCACCGCTGGAGCAGGTGAATGCTGCCGTAGAGGCGCTGGGTGAGATCCCGCAAAGCCGCATCGTGGCGGTCTCCTCGTTCTATCGCACCCCGCCGCTGGGGCCGCAGGATCAGCCAGACTACCTCAACGCCGCCGTGGTTCTTGAGACTGAGCTGGGTCCCGAAGCGCTGCTGGACAATACCCAGCGTATTGAGCTTCAGCAGGGCCGCGTACGCAAAGCCGAACGCTGGGGGCCGCGCACGCTTGATCTCGATATTATGCTGTTTGGTCACGAGACGATTAACACTGAACGTCTCACCGTTCCGCATTACGACATGAAAAATCGCGGGTTTATGCTCTGGCCGCTGTATGAAGTTGCCCCTTCCCTTACCTTCCCTGACGGGCTCTCGCTAGAGGCCGTTCTCAACAGTCTCGGTGCGGAGAAACCCGCCCGCTGGTAAGGCTGTTTTTTTAGCGATTAACCATAAAATATTTATGGTTAATCGTTTACCTAAAATCATTGTTCCCTCGAATGTTACTGTTAGAATGCGCAAAGATTCGCTTTTGGGCTATCAGGAAACAGTATGAAACCAACCACCATCTCCTTACTGCAGAAATGCAAACAGGAAAAAAAACGCTTCGCCACCATCACCGCGTATGACTACAGCTTCGCCAAACTGTTTGCCGAAGAGGGGATCAACGTCATGCTGGTCGGGGACTCGTTAGGGATGACGGTACAAGGACATGATTCCACCCTGCCGGTAACGGTTGAGGATATCGCTTACCATACCCGCGCCGTGCGCCGTGGCGCCCCAGCGTGCCTGCTGCTTTCCGATCTGCCGTTTATGGCCTATGCCACGCCGGAACAGGCATTCGAAAACGCGGCGGCAGTGATGCGTGCCGGTGCCAATATGGTCAAAATTGAAGGCGGCGCCTGGCTTGTGGATACGGTGAAGATGCTCACCGAGCGCGCCGTGCCGGTGTGCGGGCATTTAGGCCTGACGCCGCAGTCCGTCAATATCTTTGGCGGCTATAAGGTGCAGGGCCGTGGCGATGCCGCCCAGACGCTGCTGGATGATGCCCTGGCGCTGGAAGCCGCAGGTGCCCAGCTGCTGGTGCTGGAGTGCGTGCCGGTTGAGCTGGCGAAACGCATCACCGACGCGCTGTCCATTCCGGTGATTGGTATCGGTGCAGGCAACGTCACCGACGGTCAGATTCTGGTGATGCACGACGCCTTCGGTATCACCGGCGGACACATCCCGAAATTTGCCAAAAATTTCCTCGCCGAAGCGGGCGACATGCGCGCTGCGGTCAGGCAGTATATTGCCGACGTTGAATCCGGTGTTTACCCGGGTGAAGAACACAGTTTCCATTAAGGAGTCTCGTTGTGCTAATCATTGAAACCCTGCCGCTGCTTCGCCAGCATATCCGCCGCGCGCGACAGGAAGGTAAACGTATCGCACTGGTCCCGACCATGGGCAATCTGCATGACGGCCACATGAAGCTCGTCGACGAAGCCCGTGCACGGGCAGATATCGTGGTGGTCAGTATCTTCGTGAACCCCATGCAGTTTGACCGCGCAGACGATCTGGCACGCTACCCGCGTACCCTGCAGGAAGATTGCGAGAAGCTCAAAAAACGCCACGCGGATATCGTTTTCTCACCTGCACCGGCGGATGTTTACCCGCAGGGTACCGAAGAGGCAACCTACGTTGACGTCCCGGGCATTTCCACCATGCTCGAAGGCGCGAGCCGCCCGGGCCATTTCCGCGGCGTTTCCACCATCGTCAGCAAGCTGTTCAACCTGGTACAGCCGGACGTAGCCTGCTTTGGCGAGAAAGATTTCCAGCAGCTGGCGCTGATCCGCAAGATGGTTGCGGATATGGGTTACGATATCGAGATTGTCGGCGTACCGATTGTACGCGCCAAAGACGGTCTGGCACTCAGCTCGCGAAATGGCTACCTGACTGCCGAACAGCGTAAAATCGCGCCGGGCTTAAGCAAGGTCATGAACACCATGGCAGAGCAGATGCTGGCAAAAGAGTTAACAGCAGAAGAGATTATCGCCCTTGCCGAGCAGGCGCTTAACGATAAAGGCCTTCGTGCTGACGACGTACAAATTCGTGATGCTGATACGCTGCTGGAATTAACCCAGAACAGCAAGCGCGCAGTCATCCTGGTGGCGGCCTGGCTAGGTCAGGCGCGTCTGATCGACAATAAAGTGGTTGAGCTGGCGTAGTTCCCTTCACCCCTGATAATGATAGGTAAACGTAATGATTCGCAAAATGCTGCAAGGTAAGCTTCACCGTGTGAAAGTCACGCAGGCCGACCTGCACTATGAAGGCTCCTGCGCTATTGACCAGGATTTCCTTGATGCAGCAGGTATCCTCGAAAACGAAGCGATTGATATCTGGAACGTGAACAACGGCAAACGCTTCTCCACCTACGCGATCGCCGCCGAGCGCGGGTCCAAAATCATCTCCGTTAACGGCGCTGCGGCGCACTGCGCGGACGTGGGTGATATCGTGATCATCGCCAGCTTCGTGATGATGTCTGACGAAGAAGCGCGCCGCTGGCAGCCTAAAGTCGCCTACTTCGAAGGCGAGAATGAAATGAAGCGCACCGCAAAGGCGATTCCGGTTCAGGTTGCATAAGCACTACCCCTGCGGCTGATTGCTGATCAGCCGCGACATCGTCTCCAGCGAATCCGTTCTTAAGATGTACAGGCGTTTCAGTAAGAACGGATTATCCCCCGGCTTCACCTTTCCTTTCACCGTCGTCACCGCCAGATGGAAACCGGCATCATTCGCCGCCTTTATCGCTTTATTGTCGTAGCCGCCGAAGGGGTAAGAGACATACAGCACGCGCGGGTTAAACTGCGCCAGCGCGCGACGCGAGCGTTCAAAATCAAACAAAATCACGTGATAGCTGCGGCTCAGTAAAATCGGATGCTTATTGGCATCCACGCGGTGCAGGAAGTGGGTATGAGACTGAATATCGAACACATCCTGAATCCCCTTAATCTCCTGCACGCTCATAAACTGCAGGGATTTAGGATCCCACTTCTGCGGATGGCCTTTTATGCGGGAAGAGATAATAAACGCGGTAGCCTTGAAGCCGTACTCTTTCAGCACAGGATAAGCATAGCGGCTGACAGATTTCAGGCCATCGTCAAAGGTTATCACCACCGATTTCGCAGGCAGGTTCATTTTGTTACGCACGTACCCTTCCAGCTGGTACATCGTCAGGGTGGTATAGCCCTGATCGCGAAGCCATGCCATCTGGTTATTAAACGCACGTACGCTGGTCGTTGTGGACGTATGTCGAAAGCGCGTGTTTTCTTCATCACGCAAAATATGATGGTAGGTCAGAACAGGAAGGCCGTTATCTTCCTGCGCATCCAGGCTGCTGATCCACGCCAGACGATTACCGATGCGGATCTGAAACCAGGTCTGGTTTAAACGGTCTTTAAGTTTGTTCAGGATCGGATAGCGCAGATTGGCGCTTAAGGTGCCGAAGGGTGCGCTGCCGTTGTTCGGGGCGTTATAAACGGGCGTGTCTTTCCACGTTATCAGGTTTTGATTGCTCAGCGGTTTGTTCAAATCCCCCAGGCCATCCTCGACGCGCTGTTTGCCCTGAACCGGCTCCAGATGCCCCTTGTCGATAAAGCCCGTGCCAAATCCGAAGCGAAATTCATAGTAGTCCGCCGCCGCAGGCACCACCGCGAGGATCTGCCCTGCCCGCACGTTGCCAACGTTAATGACGCTGTTGCCGATCTGCGCCCAAATCGCCGCATCTTCGGTGGTTTGCATATATTGAGCAGGTAGTCTTTGCTGACTTAATAAACTGGCAGAAACAGTGCCGGACACGAACATCAATAGCAGGAAAACAATACGCGTGAACATGAGGGTCTTATTCGAAGCGGAAATACTTACGCCATTGTAGCAAAAGCGACATCAATACCAATGTTTAATTCTTATACAGGTCATGCAGCAGGACAAAGGGAGGATTTTTTTGCTGTTGATGCCACAAGCTGCTGACGCCCGGGGTACCCAGCGAAACGATAGCGTTACGGAACGCTGCGCTGGTTAAGGTCTCGCGATGGGGATACATCATTTCAAGCAGTGGAAAGCTAATACCGGAGATCACCTCGCAGCAGTCGTGCTTATGGCTCATCAGGGCCGCAGCACGGTACGGCGCCGCGCCGGATTTATCGGTAAGGAAAATCACGCCGTCTCCGGTGTCGGTTTCATGAAGGGCATCGCACATCATCCGGCCAAGCATGTTGGTACTCAAGCCGCGCCAGTAGTTAACCGCGCGACACTGTGGCAGCGGACCAAACCTGGCTTCCAGCTTCAGCAGCATGTCCTGCGCCCGTTCATCGTGGCAGGTGATAACCCATCCCAGCATAACTCTCTCCTTAGCAGGCAAGTAGTTTAGCGGAGTGAAGGTTAGCTTTCGGTGATAACTGTCAAAGAAAGTGCCCGGCAGACAGAATGTCGCCGGGCTGAGGGCTAGCTGCGCAGACCGCGTCCGCGCTGGATCAGATACCAGCACAGCAGGTAGAAGACGATGATGAACACCACCAGCACCGCCACCGTGGTAAACAGCGGCACATCGGTGATGCCGAGGAAGCCAAAGCGGAAACCGCTGATCATGTAGACGATCGGGTTCAGGTGCGACAGCGCTTGCCAGAACGGTGGCAGCAGCGTCAGGGAGTAGAACACCCCGCCGAGATAGGTCAGCGGCGTCAGCACGAAGGTCGGGATCAGGCTGATGTCGTCAAACGTTTTGGCAAACACGGCGTTCAGCAGACCGGCCAGCGAGAAGAGGATCGCCGTCAGCAGCAGGGTCAGGGCCACGAAAAGCCAGGAGTGCACCTGGAACGGCACGAAGAACAGCGAAATGGCCGTCACCAGGATCCCAACACACAGACCGCGCGCCACGCCGCCACCGACGTAACCGGCAATGATCACATGCGTTGGCACCGGTGCCACCAGCAGCTCCTCGATATTGCGCTGGAACTTGGCGCTGAAAAAGGACGACGCCACGTTGGCATAGGCGTTGGTGATCACCGCCATCATGATCAGGCCAGGCACGATAAACTGCATATAGGTAAAGCCGTGCATCTCACCAATCCGGGAACCAATCAGGTTACCGAAGATGATGAAATAGAGCGTCATCGTGATGACTGGCGGCACCAGGGTTTGCACCCAGATGCGCATAAAACGGTTAATCTCTTTCGCCCAGATACTTTTCAGCGCGACCCAGTAAAGATGCGTCATGCCTTGTCTCCTTGTTTATCCTGCACCAGAGAGACAAACAGCTCTTCCAGTCGGTTCGCTTTGTTACGCATACTTAAAACCTGAATACCCTGCGCGCTCAGCTGGGAGAACACGCTGTTAATCCCCTGCTCGCGCAGCACTTCCACTTCCAGCGTCGAGGTATCCACCAGACGATACTGGTACCCTTCAAGCTTCGGTAGCGGGCTCTTTGCCGCCAGATCGAGAATAAAGGTTTCTGATTTCAGCTTGGAGAGCAGGTTCTTCATCGAGGTGTTTTCCACCAGCTCGCCGTGCTGAATGATGCCGATGTTGCGGCACAGCATTTCCGCCTCTTCCAGGTAGTGGGTAGTCAGAATGATGGTGGTGCCTTTGTCATTGAGGTCTTTCAGGAAGCCCCACATGGAGCGGCGCAGCTCAATGTCTACGCCCGCCGTCGGCTCATCGAGGATCAGCAGCTTTGGCTCGTGCATCAGCGCACGGGCAATCATCAGGCGGCGCTTCATCCCGCCGGATAACATCCGGGCGCGTTCGTTACGCTTTTCCCACAGATCGAGCTGCTTGAGGTATTTTTCGCTCCGCTCCAGGGCCTCTTTACGCTCAACGCCGTAATAACCCGCCTGGTTAACGACGATCTGCTGCACCGTCTCAAACGGGTTGAAGTTGAATTCCTGCGGGACCAGACCCAGCTGGCGCTTGGCGTTGACCACATCTTTTTGCAGGTCGTATCCGAACACGCTGACGCGGCCGGAGGTTTTGTTCACCAGCGAGCTAATGATGCCGATGGTAGTCGATTTCCCCGCCCCGTTCGGCCCCAGAAGCGCGTAAAAATCACCGGCCTCTACTTTAAGATCTATTCCGCGCAGCGCCTGAACGCCGCCCGGATAGGTTTTTTTAAGCTGCTCAAGCTCCAGTGCAATTGCCATGAAATTAACTTACCTTCAGTTCTGACACACGTTGTGTGGTTTCATTAAAAGTCGGGTTACCCTATAGTAGCGCAACGCAATTACTCGGTTACAGGTCGCTAACCTCCATGAACAACATAGATACACTCATCAGCAACAATGCACTATGGTCAAAAATGCTGGTGGAGGAAGACCCCGGATTTTTTGGAAAACTCGCGCAGGCGCAAAACCCACGCTTTCTCTGGATTGGATGCTCCGACAGCCGCGTACCGGCGGAGCGCCTGACCGGCCTCGAGCCCGGCGAACTGTTTGTTCACCGCAACGTTGCCAACCTGGTGATTCACACCGATCTCAATTGTCTTTCTGTTGTTCAGTATGCCGTTGACGTTCTGCAAGTCGAGCACATCATCATTTGCGGCCACTACGGCTGCGGCGGCGTGCAGGCGGCGGTTGAAAACACGGAGCTGGGGCTCATTGATAACTGGCTGCTCCACATCCGCGATATCTGGTTCAAACATAGCTCACTGCTGGGCGAAATGCCGCAGGAGCGCCGCATGGATACCCTGTGCGAACTCAACGTGATGGAGCAGGTGTATAACCTGGGCCACTCAACGATCATGCAATCGGCGTGGAAGCGCGGGCAGAAGGTCTCGATCCACGGCTGGGCGTACGGTATTCACGATGGTCTGCTGCGCAACCTGGAAGTGACCGCCACCAACCGCGAAACGCTGGAGCAGCGTTACCGTTCAGGAATTGCCAACCTTCAGCTTAAGCACGTAAACCATAAATAAACAAAGCCGGGTGGCGGCTGCGCCTTACCCGGCCTACATGTGCCCATTCGTAGGCCCGGTAAGCGCAGCGCCACCGGGCAACAAACCGCAATTACTCGTCCAGCAATACCACTTTCCCAACATACGGCAGATGACGATAACGCTGTGCGTAGTCAATGCCGTAACCGACGACGAACTCGTCCGGGATAGAGAAACCAACAAACTCCACCGGCACCTGCACTTCTCGGCGGTCAGGCTTATCCAGCAGGGTGCAAATCGCCAGCGATTTTGGCTCACGCAGGCTCAGGATCTCGCGCACTTTTGACAGCGTGTTGCCGGAGTCGATGATGTCCTCAACGATCAACACATCTTTGCCACGAATATCTTCATCCAGATCTTTCAGGATTTTCACATCACGGGTGGTGGACATGCCGCTGCCGTAGCTGGAGGCGGTCATAAAATCGACCTCATGGGGCACATGCACCTCACGGCACAGGTCTGCCATGAACATGAAAGAGCCGCGCAACAGACCGACCAGCACCATTTCGCTGCCGCTGTCCTTGTAATGTTCGGTGATTTGACGACCCAGTTCGGCGATACGCGCTTTGATCTCGGCTTCCGGGATCATCACTTCAACAGTATGTTTCATATTACTAACCAAATGATTTTAATGAAAATCTCTCAATACGGATGCGTTAATATCCAGCACTGATACGCAAGCCAGCCATTATATCAGCAAATGGATAACCCTGGCGTATGAGTTATAAAAAGCAAATATTGTGATTCCGATCACACTTGTTAATACCTATAATTAGTTGCTAGCAAATTATTAACAAAAACTGACGAGTACACTTTCTATGGCTGAAACAAACTCTAAACAGCCGCGTCTACTGGTGACATTAACAGCGCTATTCGCCGCCTTCTGCGGCCTGTACCTGTTAATCGGTGGCGTCTGGCTGGTCGCGATCGGCGGCTCCTGGTACTACCCGATTGCGGGCCTGGTTATGCTTGGCGTAACCGTCCTGCTCTGGCGTAGAAAACAATCTGCACTGTGGCTGTATGCCGCACTCCTTCTTGCCACCATGATCTGGGGCGTCTGGGAAGTCGGCTTTGACTTCTGGGCGCTGACGCCGCGCAGTGACATCCTGGTCTTCTTCGGCATCTGGCTGATCCTGCCGTTCGTCTGGCGTCGCCTGATCGTGCCGTCCAGCGGTGCGGTCGCGGCGCTGGTGGTAGCGTTGTTAATCAGCGGCGGTATCCTGACCTGGGCTGGCTTCAACGATCCGCAGGAGATCAACGGTACGCTGAACGCAGAATCGACGCCTGCGGCGGCGATCTCTCAGGTTGCTGACGGGGACTGGCCTGCCTATGGCCGCAACCAGGAAGGTCAGCGCTACTCTCCGCTGAAGCAGATCAACGCGGACAACGTTAAAAACCTGAAAGAAGCCTGGGTATTCCGTACCGGCGATCTGAAGATGCCGAACGATCCGGGTGAACTGACCAACGAAGTGACGCCAATTAAAGTCGGCGATATGCTTTATCTGTGTACGGCGCATCAGCGTCTGTTCGCGCTCGACGCGGCCACCGGTAAAGAGAAATGGCACTTCGATCCGCAGCTGAACTCCAACCCGTCCTTCCAGCACGTGACCTGCCGTGGCGTCTCTTATCACGAAGCGCGCCCGGATAATGCGAGCCCGGAAGTCATTGCCGACTGTCCTCGCCGCATCATGCTGCCGGTGAACGATGGTCGTCTGTTCGCCATCAATGCCGAAACGGGCAAGCTGTGCGAAACCTTTGCCAACAAAGGTATCCTGAATCTGCAGACCAATATGCCGGACACCACGCCGGGTCTGTATGAGCCGACCTCCCCGCCCATCATCACCGATAAAACCATCGTGATTGCCGGTTCGGTAACAGATAACTTCTCCACCCGCGAAACCTCCGGCGTTATCCGTGGTTTCGACGTGAACACCGGTAAACTGCTGTGGGCCTTCGACCCGGGCGCGAAAGATCCGAACGCGATCCCGTCGGACGAACACACCTTTACCTTTAACTCGCCAAACTCCTGGGCGCCTGCGGCGTATGACGCGAAGCTGGACCTGGTCTACCTGCCGATGGGCGTTACTACGCCAGATATCTGGGGCGGTAACCGCACGCCGGAGCAGGAACGTTATGCCAGCGCTATCGTGGCATTGAACGCGACCACCGGTAAGCTGGCCTGGAGCTACCAGACCGTTCACCACGATCTGTGGGATATGGATATGCCGTCCCAGCCGACGCTGGCGGACATTACCGTAAACGGTAAAACCGTTCCGGTGATTTACGCCCCGGCGAAAACCGGCAACATCTTCGTTCTGGATCGCAGCAACGGCAAGCTGGTTGTGCCTGCACCGGAAAAACCGGTTCCGCAGGGTGCGGCGAAAGGCGATTACGTCAGCAAAACCCAGCCGTTCTCCGATCTGAGCTTCCGTCCGAAGAAAGACCTCAGCGGGGCAGACATGTGGGGTGCCACGATGTTTGACCAGCTGGTGTGCCGCGTGATGTTCCATCAGCTGCGCTATGAAGGCATCTTCACGCCGCCTTCTGAGCAGGGCACGCTGGTCTTCCCGGGTAACCTGGGGATGTTCGAGTGGGGTGGGATCTCCGTTGACCCTAACCGTCAGGTCGCGATTGCCAACCCAATGGCGCTGCCGTTCGTTTCCCGTCTGATCCCACGCGGTCCGGGCAACCCAATGGAGCAGCCGAAAGACGCGAAAGGCAGCGGTACCGAAGCCGGTATTCAGCCGCAGTATGGCGTACCGTTCGGCGTGACGCTGAACCCGTTCCTGTCGCCGTTCGGTCTGCCGTGTAAACAGCCTGCCTGGGGTTATATCTCCGGTCTGGATCTGAAAACTAACCAGATCGTCTGGAAAAAACGTATTGGTACGCCACAGGACAGCATGCCGTTCCCAATGCCGGTTCCGGTGCCGTTCAATATGGGTATGCCAATGCTGGGTGGCCCAATCTCCACCGCCGGTAACGTGCTGTTCATCGCGGCAACCGCAGATAACTACCTGCGCGCGTACAACATGACCAACGGTGAAAAACTGTGGCAAGGCCGTCTGCCAGCGGGTGGACAAGCTACGCCGATGACCTATGAAGTGAATGGCAAGCAGTACGTTGTCATCTCCGCGGGCGGTCACGGCTCGTTTGGCACGAAGATGGGCGACTATATTGTCGCGTATGCGTTGCCTGACGAAAACAAGTAACTGAAAAGCCCGGTGGCGCTTACGCTTACCGGGCCTATGGATACGCTATGTAGGCCGGGTAAGGCGAAGCCGCCACCCGGCTTTTTTTATACGGTAAAGCCCAGCATCATCCCCGTATCTTCATGCTCCAGCAGATGGCAGTGCGCCATATAGGCAAACTCCTTCGGCGCGTCGTGGTCAAACTTCACCAGCACCTCGCTGACGCCGCCTTCCACCTTCACCGTATCCTTCCAGCCCGCGCGATGCGCGTCCGGGGCTTTGCCGTTCTCAGAGAGAATGCGGAACTGCGTGCCGTGGATATGGAACGGGTGCAGCATCATGTCCCCTTCACCTGAAATCACCCAGCGCTCAAACTGCCCTTTTGTCGCTGCAAACATCGGCGTGTTCATGTCGAACGCTTTACCGTTGATCATATTGGCGTTGTGGAAATCAAAGCCATGGTCGCCGTGATTCATGTTCCCCATGCCGCCCATGTTGCCGTGGTCCATGTTCATGTGCCCCCTCATCTGCCCGTGATGCATCCCCGCCATCGCCTTATCGCCATATTTCGCCATCAGCGCCTGCATGCCCATCATATCGAGCATCGGGTTCATGGAGAGCTGCAGTTTCCGTTGCGTAAGCCCATCCAGCGACGGAAGTGCCGGCAGCGTGGTTAACGTATCAGGGAGCGTGCCGGAAGCGGTCACCCGTAACGGCTGGATACGCAGCACCGGATGCGGCTTGTCAAACGGCGCGACCGCCATCCCCATCTGGCTAACCGGCAGGGTCACAAGATCGAACGGCTTGCCGTCGCTGATATCCACCAGCACCTCAAAGCGCTCCCCCATCAGCATCGGCAGTTCGTTGACCTTCACCGGCTCAGGCAGCAGCCCGCCGTCGCTGGCAACCACGTACAGCGGACGCTTATCGCTGGTGGCGAAGTTGAGGGAACGCGCGTTACAGCCGTTAAGCAGACGCAGGCGCAGCCAGCCTTTCGGCGCGGCGTGCTGAGGATAAATGGCGCCGTTGGTCAGCAGCGTGTCGCCAAACCAGCCGACCGCCGCGCTCATCACATCCAGCTGGTAGTCAATTTGCCCGTCAGCGGTGAATTTCTTGTCCTGCACAATCACCGGCACATCATCGATGCCCCACTGCTTCGGCAGGCGCAGCAGTCGGCTTTCGTCGTCTTCAATCAGCACCAGCCCCGCCAGCCCCATCGCTACCTGATGGCCCGTTTTGCCATGCTGATGCGGATGGAACCAGCAGGTCGCCGCGCGCTGGTTGGGCGTAAAGGTGACGCTGCGCGTGCCGCCCGCTTTGATGATGCCCTGCGGCCCGCCGTCTACCTCGCCCGGCACTTCCAGTCCGTGCCAGTGCACCGTCGTCTCTTCAGCAAGCGTATTGTGGATATCCACCGTCACCGCTTTACCTTTGCGCAGCTGTAGCGCAGGACCGAGAAGATTGCCGTTATAGCCCCAGGTTGTCGCGTTGTGCGCACCGAACAGCGTGTTACCGGACTGAACGACAAGCTGGATACGGCTGCGGGCGTCAGCGGTCAGCAAATCAGGGATGGGTAAGGCAGGCCTGTCAGCCGCGAAAACCGCACGGCTCCAGAGGGGTAAGGCGCTGGCAGCCCCCAGCGCCACGGAATATTTTAAAAAATCACGACGTTGCATGTTCATTTCCTTATTTCCAGCAGGCGATCTTTTGAGCATAAACCCTCCCCTTACCGGAAGGTCAAGTAAAGCGGCAATAATAAAGATCGTCGCACTGGCATCAAGTATGCTAACGTTAATTTTCCGTGAAGAAGTGGTAGAAGCAATGAAGACGTTTTTCAGGACAATTTTGTTCGGTAGCCTGATGGCAATGTGTGCGAACAGCTATGCGCTAAGTGAAAATGAAGCGGAAGATATGGCCGATTTAACGGCGGTTTTTGTATTCCTGAAAAATGATTGTGGCTACCAGAATTTACCCAACGGGCAAATTCGCCGCGCGCTGGTCTTTTTTGCCCAGCAGAACCAGTGGGATCTCAGCAACTACGACAGCTTTGACATGAAGGCGCTCGGCGAAGACAGCTACCGTGACCTAAGCGGTATTGGCATTCCCACGGCTAAAAAATGCAAAGCGCTGGCTCGCGATTCGCTCAGCCTGCTCGCCTACGTCAAATAACCTTCCCGACGCCTCCTGTTAAACCTATAGCCGTGCAACCACGGTTAGAGTTAGCTATCATGTTTCGCTCATTTTTTGTGAGCGTAACGGATGTTAACAAAGGAGGAGTCCGCGTATGGCCGACCACACGTTGTGGCATGAAACACTGCATGACCAGTTTGGTCAGTACTTTGCCGTTGATAACGTGCTCTATCATGAAAAAACCGATCACCAGGATCTCATCATCTTCGAGAATGCTGCCTTTGGCCGCGTAATGGCGCTGGACGGCGTCGTGCAAACGACCGAGCGAGATGAGTTTATCTATCATGAGATGATGACCCACGTCCCGCTGCTGGCGCACGGCCATGCAAAGCATGTCCTGATTATCGGCGGTGGCGACGGTGCAATGCTGCGTGAAGTTTCCCGCCATCGCTCGATTGAAACCATCACCATGGTGGAAATCGATGCGGGCGTCGTCTCGTTCTGCCGCCAGTACCTGCCCAACCACAATGCCGGTAGCTATGACGATCCGCGTTTTAATCTGGTGATTGATGACGGGGTTAACTTTGTTAACCAGACAACCCAGACCTTTGACGTCATTATCTCCGACTGCACCGATCCTATCGGCCCTGGCGCGTCGCTGTTTACCTCCTCGTTCTACGAAGGCTGCAAGCGTTGCCTGAACCCGGGCGGGATCTTCGTCGCCCAAAACGGCGTCTGCTTCCTGCAACAGGATGAAGCGCTGGATAGCCATCGCAAGCTCAGCACCTATTTCGAGGATGTCAGCTTCTATCAGGCGGCCATTCCGACGTACTACGGTGGGATCATGACCTTTGCCTGGGCGACGGATAACGACGTATTACGTCATCTTTCCACCGAAATTATTCAGGCCCGCTTCCATCAGGCAGGTCTACAGTGCCGATACTACAATCCGGCTATTCATACCGCAGCGTTTGCTCTGCCGCAGTACCTGCAAGACGCATTATCCACTAAGGGGGTGAGCTAATTGAAAAAGCTTAAACTGCATGGCTTTAACAACCTGACCAAAAGCCTGAGTTTTTGTATTTACGATATCTGCTATGCCAAAACAGCGGAAGAACGCGATGGTTACATCGCCTATATCGACGAACTCTACAACGCCAACCGTCTGACCGAGATCCTGACAGAGACCTGCTCGATTATCGGCGCGAACATCCTCAATATCGCGCGCCAGGATTATGAGCCTCAGGGTGCGAGCGTCACCATTCTGGTGAGTGAAGAGCCGGTTGACCCACAGCTTATCGACAAAACGGAACATCCGGGCCCGCTGCCGGAAGTGGTGGTTGCTCACCTGGATAAAAGCCATATCTGCGTCCATACCTACCCGGAGAGTCACCCGGAAGGCGGGCTGTGTACGTTCCGCGCCGATATTGAAGTGTCGACCTGCGGCGTGATTTCCCCACTGAACGCACTGAACTATCTCATCCACCAGCTGGAATCGGATATCGTCACGATTGATTACCGCGTGCGCGGTTTTACCCGTGACGTCAACGGCATGAAGCACTTCATCGACCACGAGATCAACTCTATTCAGAACTTTATGTCCGAGGACATGAAGTCGCTGTACGACATGATGGACGTGAACGTGTATCAGGAAAACATCTTCCATACCAAGATGTTACTTAAGGAGTTCGACCTTAAGCACTATATGTTCCACACGAAGCCGGAAGATTTAAGCGAAGAAGAGCGCAAGGTCATCACCGACCTGCTCTGGAAAGAGATGCGCGAAATCTACTACGGCCGCAATATTCCGGCCGTGTAAGTGTTGCCCGGAGCAGGGACGCTTCGGGGAGTTACTTCTGTTTCATAAACTCACGGTAGGCATTCACTACCTGCAGGAAGTCTTCCACGCCGCACAGCGACAGGCTCTCTTCGTCGTAGTAGCTCATCCCCTCTTCCATCTCGTCGCCTGAAAACTCGAGCTGGTTGGCACGCACCATGACCTCTTCACCGTCCATCCACAGCGTGTATTCGTGCCCGGCGCGTTGCCAGGAGCGCTCACTGCCTTTCACCGTCTTTGCCGCCTGTTCAACCTCATCAAGAAGGGAGAGATTTTCTTTCACCTCTTCGTTAAACCAGTGTCCAACGGCTTCGTGGCCCATCGACATACGCACTTTCACCACTCCGGTGATGTCGCGCAGAAATTCGTAATCCATAGTGTTTTCCTCTGCAAAGCCATTAAGGTAATTATCGCAGCAGCGAGGAAGAAAAAAAGCGTGGGAGGTGGGAGGAATGAAAATAAAAAGGTGAGAGCAAGACCCTGCGGCCTGATGCCCTCACCTCGTCCCTCTCCCACGGGAGAGGGTGCAAACACTAAAAACCGTCTCGTAGAGACGGTTTTGCTGTTTATACTGCCGTCTGGAAGATCACCCCGTCAGCCTTCTCGGTGTACTGAGAGAGCTGGTCGAAGTTCAGGTAGCGATAGGTATCCACCGCGGTCTTATCCACCTGCGCCACGAAGGTCTGGTACTCTTCCGGCGTTGGCAATTTGCCAATCAGCGCCGCAACCGCCGCCAGCTCCGCAGAGGCCAGGAAGACGTTCGCACCGGTACCTAAACGGTTCGGGAAGTTACGGGTCGAGGTGGAGACCACGGTCGCGCCGTCGGCTACGCGCGCCTGGTTACCCATACACAGGGAACAGCCAGGAATTTCGATACGCGCACCGCTCTTACCAAACACGCTGTAGTAGCCCTCTTCGGTCAGCTGAGCCGCGTCCATACGGGTTGGCGGCGCCACCCACAGACGGGTTGGCAGCTGGCCTTTGTGGGTATCCAGCAGCTTACCGGCCGCGCGGAAGTGACCGATGTTGGTCATGCACGAACCAATGAACACTTCGTCGATCTTCTCGCCCTGGACCTCAGACAGCGGACGCGCGTCGTCCGGATCGTTCGGTGCACACAGGATTGGCTCTTTGATATCCGCCAGATCGATGTCGATCACCGCCGCGTACTCTGCGTCAGCATCGGCTTCCAGCAGCTGCGGATCGGCCAGCCATTTTTCCATGCCCTGGATACGACGTTCCAGCGTACGACGGTCGCCGTAGCCTTCTGCAATCATCCACTTCAGCAGCACGATGTTAGAGTTCAGGTACTCAATGATCGGCTCTTTGTTCAGCTTGATGGTACAGCCCGCAGCCGAACGCTCAGCGGAGGCATCGGTCAGCTCGAACGCCTGCTCTACTTTCAGATCCGGCAGACCTTCGATTTCCAGGATACGGCCAGAGAAGATGTTTTTCTTCCCTTTCTTCTCAACGGTCAGCAGACCTTGTTTAATCGCATACAGCGGGATCGCGTGAACCAGGTCGCGCAGGGTAATACCCGGCTGCATTTTACCTTTGAAGCGCACCAGCACCGATTCCGGCATATCCAGCGGCATCACGCCGGTCGCGGCAGCAAACGCCACCAGACCGGAGCCCGCCGGGAAGGAGATACCGATTGGGAAACGGGTATGGGAGTCACCGCCGGTACCCACGGTATCCGGCAGCAGCATGCGGTTCAGCCAGGAGTGGATAACGCCGTCGCCCGGACGCAGGGAGACACCGCCACGGTTCATAATGAAGTCAGGCAGCGTGTGGTGCGTGGTCACGTCAACCGGCTTCGGATACGCCGCGGTGTGGCAGAAGGACTGCATCACCAGATCGGAAGAGAAGCCCAGGCAAGCCAGGTCTTTCAGTTCATCACGGGTCATTGGGCCAGTGGTGTCCTGAGAACCGACGGAGGTCATCTTCGGCTCGCAGTAGGCGCCAGGACGAACACCGGCGACGCCGCAGGCGCGACCGACCATTTTCTGTGCCAGCGAGAAGCCGCGGTTGCTTTCCGCTACGTCTTTCGCATGACGGAACACGTCTGAGTGCGGCAGGCCCAGTGCTTCACGCGCTTTGGTGGTCAGGCCGCGGCCGATGATCAGCGGAATACGGCCACCGGCGCGCACTTCGTCAATCAGCACGTCGGTTTTCAGCTCGAAGCTTGCCAGCAGTTCGTTGGTGTCGTGGTTACGGACTTCACCTTTGTACGGGTAGACGTCAATCACGTCGCCCATGTTCAGGTTAGAAACATCCACTTCAATTGGCAGTGCGCCCGCATCTTCCATGGTATTGAAGAAGATTGGGGCAATCTTACCGCCCAGGCACAGGCCGCCGCCGCGCTTGTTCGGCACGTGCGGAATGTCGTCGCCCATGAACCACAGCACGGAGTTGGTGGCAGACTTACGGGAAGAACCGGTACCCACAACGTCACCCACGTAAGCCAGCGGGAAGCCTTTTTTCTGCAACGCTTCGATCTGTTTGATCGGGCCGACAACGCCTGGCTGATCCGGCTCAATGCCTTCACGGGCGTTTTTCAGCATCGCCAGGGCGTGCAGCGGGATATCCGGGCGAGACCACGCGTCCGGTGCCGGAGAGAGGTCATCGGTGTTGGTTTCACCGGTCACTTTGAAAACAGTAACGGTAATTTTTTCAGCCAGCGCTGGACGATTCAGGAACCATTCGGCATCGGCCCAGGACTGCATCACCTGCTTCGCATAGACGTTGCCTGCTTTGGCTTTTTCTTCCACATCGTAGAAGTTATCGAACATCAGCAGCGTAGACGAGAGCGCTTTAGCGGCAATCGGTGCCAGCTTGTCATTATCCAGCGCGTCAATCAGCGGATGAATGTTGTAACCACCCTGCATGGTGCCGAGCAGTTCGATGGCTTTTTCAGGAGTAACCAGTGGGGAGGTGGCTTCGCCTTTGGCGATAGCAGCAAGGAATCCGGCTTTTACGTAGGCAGCTTCATCTACGCCAGGCGGTACGCGGTTGATCAGCAGATCTAACAGGAATTCTTCTTCGCCCTTAGGCGGGTTCTTCAGCAGCTCGACGAGCGCGGCCATTTGGGTTGCATCTAAAGGTTTGGGTACAATTCCCTCGGCGGCACGTTCTGCTACGTGCTTACGGTATTCTTCTAGCACGACGGTTCTCCTCGCTCTCATTGTCATATGCGGCGGGCGTTCTCTTCACGCTCCTGTGAGACAGCAGTTTGTAGGGTAAATGCCCGATACCGCGTCGGGCAGCATAGCAGGATTTCTGCACAGTGTTAATCCGTTTACAAAAAAGCAACATTAAAAAGTTTGCTGAATCGTTAAGCATGGTGTAGCGGGGATTTAGGGCATCATTTTGCAGTTCTTCTGCACCGTGACGCTTCAGTTTTTTCTTCATCAGATATAATTGTGTAATAAATACTCACACTCTTTATCCGGACGTACCGGACGCTTCCCAATAAAAGTCAAAACAGTAAAAGACGGGTGAATAATACTCACGCCAACCGTAACGCCTCACGGCACAGCGCTGGTCTCGTTGGAGTCATTTTATGAAGTTGCCCTTTAAGCCACATCTGCTCATCCTTCTGTGCAGTGCCGGGCTGCTTGCCGCCTCAGGCGTCTTGTTTGTCAAAAGTCGTGCAACGGAACCCGTTGCGCCAGCCCCCGTCGCTCAACAACCGGCGGCACCTGCCGTAGCCCAGCCCGCCCCTGTGGTCGCGCCGACCTACACTGCCGCGCAAATCGATCAGTGGGTTGCCCCCATTGCGCTCTACCCTGACGCCCTGCTTTCACAAATTCTGATGGCCTCGACTTACCCGGCCAACGTGATTCAGGCGGCTCAGTGGTCAAAAGACAACCCTAAAATGGAAGGGGACGCCGCCATTCAGGCCGTTGCCAGCCAGCCCTGGGATCCGAGCGTAAAATCGCTGGTCGCGTTTCCTCAGCTTATGTCGCTGATGGGTGAAAACCCCCCATGGGTACAAAATCTGGGCGATGCGTTTCTCGCGCAGCCGAAAGACGTGATGGATTCCGTTCAACGCCTGCGCGCGCTGGCACAGAAGACCGGTGCTTTACAATCTACGCCTCAGCAGACGGTCACCACCGTGACAAAGCCAGCACCAGCGAAAACCCGCGCCACCGAGGCAACGACAACAACCGCGTCTGCGCCCGCCCCAACGGTGATCAAAATTGAATCAGCCGATCCGCAGGTTGTTTATGTTCCCACCTATAACCCCAATACGGTTTACGGGACCTGGCCCAACACGGCCTATCCTCCCACCTATCTCCCGCCCACGCCCGGAGAGCAGTTTGGCAACAGCTTCGTCAACGGCTTAGGCTTCAGCCTGGGCGTTGCCACAACCTATGCCATTTTCAGCAATATCGACTGGGATGACGACGATGACTGGGACCACCACCATGACGGTGACTGGGATAATCACGGCGGCTATAACCGCAACGGTGATAACAACATCAATATCAACGTTGAGAACTTCAATAAAATCAGCGGACAGCGTCTGACGGACGCCAACCGTACCTGGCAGCATAACCCGGCCTATCGGGAAGGCGTGCCCTATCCGACTAACCAGCTCAACAGTCGCTTCCACTCAACCAGCACGGCGACCGGGCTAAGCGCAACGCAGCAAAAGCCGGTTAATCGCGACAGCCAGCGCCAGGCGGCCCTGAGCCAGATGGAGAAATCCACGGGGAAAACCTTCCCGCAAACGGCACGTCCCGGCACGAAAGATGTGCAGCGTCAGGCCTCGAGTGAACAGCTGAAGCAAATTTCGCAGCGCAACAACTACCGTGGCTACGACACCAAACCGCAGACGGCGAAGCGGACCACCACGCAGCAGCGAGAAAATCGTCAAGCTGTAACCCAAAGACAGGAGAAACGCGCTTCACAGCCCGCGCAGCAACGCGCTCTGCAGCAGCGAAACGGTCAGTCCCGGGCCAATGCGCTGAGCGGCAACGACAGCCGTTCCGCGAACTGGCAGGCGCAGCAGCAGCGCGGTGCGCAAAGCAGGCAGCTTGCGGCTCGCCAGCAGCAGCCCCGTCAGGTATCTGGTGGACGCGCTGAACGCCGTGAATTTAGACATCGCTAAGGGAACCGACATGAAAAGTAAACTACTCAGTGGAATGGTGTTGTTCATGCTTTCGGCCTCGGCGATAGCGCAGCAGTCCTTTAGCACGCCCGACCAGGCGACCGATGCGCTGGCCAGCGCCATTAGTGAGCATAATGAGCGCGCGATGAGCAATCTGCTTGGAGAAAACTGGCGCGATTTTCTCCCCCCCGAAGGCGTTGATCCGGATGCCGTCGATCGTTTCCTGCGCGACTGGAAAGTTCGTCATAACACCGTTGTCGAAGGAGATACGGCGCATCTTGTTGTTGGAGACAACGACTGGCAGCTTCCCATCCCGGTGATCAAAACCGCCGCCGGCTGGCAATTCGATATCAAAGAAGGGGCTGAAGAGATCCTGACCCGTGAAATCGGGCGTAACGAACTTGCCGCCATTGAAGCCCTGCATGCCTATGTTGATGCGCAGCAAAGCTACTTTGCGATGAACCTGACATACGCGCAGAAGATTGTCAGCTCGGAAGGGAAGAAAGACGGTTTGTACTGGCCCGTCTCACCCGGCGAAACGCCCAGTCCGCTCGGACCGGCATTTAGCCCGAAAGAGCCGGGTACCGGCTATCACGGCTATCGCTTCCGGATCCTGCCGGATAATAACGGTTTTGCGATGGTGGCGTGGCCGGTCAGCTACGGTCAAACGGGCGTGATGAGCTTTGTGATAAATCAGGACGACAAGGTGTATCAGTCCGATCTCGGCAAGGATTCTGAGCAGAAAGCCCGGGCGTTAACCGCCTATAACCCGGATAAAACCTGGCAACCCGTGGCTCCCTGAACGCAGCGCATAAAAAAAGCGGCCTCAGGCCGCTTTTTTTCATCTGAAGAAACTTATTTCTTCTTCGCTTTCGCGTTTGGCAGGTCGGTGATGCTGCCTTCAAACACTTCTGCCGCCAGGCCCACGGACTCGTGCAGAGTTGGGTGAGCGTGGATGGTCAGCGCGATGTCTTCCGCGTCGCAGCCCATTTCGATAGCCAGACCGATTTCACCCAGCAGCTCGCCGCCGTTGGTACCGACAATCGCACCACCGATTACGCGGTGAGTCTCTTTGTCGAAGATCAGTTTGGTCATACCGTCTGCGCAGTCGGACGCGATAGCACGGCCAGAAGCAGCCCACGGGAAGGTGGCGGTTTCGTAGCTGATGCCTTTCTCTTTCGCTTCTTTCTCAGTCAGACCCACCCATGCCACTTCTGGCTCGGTATACGCGATAGATGGGATCACTTTCGGATCGAAGTAGTGCTTCATGCCGGCGATAACTTCAGCGGCAACGTGACCTTCGTGAACACCTTTGTGCGCCAGCATTGGCTGACCGACGATATCGCCGATAGCAAAGATGTGCGGCACGTTGGTGCGCAGCTGTTTGTCAACGCGGATGAAGCCACGGTCGTCCACTTCCACGCCAGCTTTGCCCGCGTCGAGGTTCTTACCGTTCGGCACACGGCCGATCGCCACCAGCAC
The DNA here is from genome assembly GCF_043945315.1 of Enterobacter cloacae complex sp. 2024EL-00227. NCBI lineage: Bacteria > Pseudomonadati > Pseudomonadota > Gammaproteobacteria > Enterobacterales > Enterobacteriaceae > Enterobacter > Enterobacter cloacae complex sp. 2024EL-00227. The sequence continues at coordinate 239,052 of NZ_JBIMQP010000005.1, read as the reverse complement.
GGCGTCGTAACGCTGTGGTTCGGATGGGGCTTTTTTGCCTTCCATGGAAACGTAAATACCGTCTTCTTTCGCTTCAACGGCAGTCACTTTGGTTTCCAGCATCAGGTTGAATTTCTTGCTGATGCGCTTGGTGAAGACTTTAACGATGTCTTTGTCAGCAGCCGGGATAACCTGGTCGAACATTTCAACCACGTCGATCTCTGAACCCAGCGCGTGGTACACGGTACCCATTTCCAGACCGATGATACCGCCGCCCATCACCAGCAGACGCTTAGGAACGGTTTTCAGCTCCAGCGCATCGGTGGAATCCCACACGCGTGGATCTTCATGTGGAATGAATGGCAGTTCGATTGGTCGAGAGCCTGCCGCGATGATCGCGTTGTCGAAGTTGATCACGGTTTTGCCGTTTTCGCCTTCCACTTCCAGGGTGTTCGCACCGGTGAATTTACCCAGACCGTTTACCACTTTCACTTTACGGCCTTTGGCCATACCCGCCAGACCGCCGGTCAGCTGAGTGATAACTTTCTCTTTCCAGGTACGAATTTTGTCGATATCAGTTTTTGGCTCGCCGAAGACGATACCGTGTTCAGCCAGCGCTTTGGCTTCTTCGATAACTTTCGCTACGTGCAGCAGCGCTTTAGAAGGGATACAGCCGACGTTCAGACAAACACCGCCGAGGGTGCTGTAACGTTCTACGATGACGGTTTCCAGACCTAAATCCGCTGCGCGAAATGCTGCGGAGTAACCTGCCGGGCCTGCCCCAAGTACTACGACCTGAGTTTTGATTTCTGTGCTCATCATGACCTCTTAGTTTATACCCGTCGTCCACCGGGTCGTTCTATCCGCCCGCAGTTTACAAAATTGTTAACAATTTTGAAACAACAAACGGCTCACGAATTGTCGCTTTCGCCAATAACCTCACAAACGCCATGAGATTATCAGAAAAAAGCCGGCCGACTGGCCGGCTTTTCGATTACATCACCAGGCGGCGAATGTCGCTCAGCATGTTGTTGATGATGGTGATGAAACGCGCACCATCAGCACCGTCGATCACGCGGTGGTCGAAGGACAGAGAGATTGGCATCATCAGACGCGGCACGAACTCTTTGCCATTCCACACCGGCTCCATCGCGGACTTGGACACACCGAGGATAGCCACTTCCGGCGCGTTAACAATCGGCGCGAAGTGGGTGGTACCCAGGCCGCCGATGCTGGAGATGGTGAAGCAGCCGCCCTGCATTTCGCCGGCAGTCAGCTTACCATCACGCGCTTTCTTGGAGATGGTGGTCAGTTCACGGGACAGCTCAGTAATGCTCTTCTTGTTCACGTCTTTGAAGACCGGAACAACCAGACCATTTGGCGTATCAACCGCAACACCGATGTTGATGTATTTCTTCAGCGTCAGCTTCTGGCCGTCTTCGGACAGGGAGCTGTTGAAGCGTGGCATCTGTTCCAGAGCCGCAGCAACCGCCTTCATGATGAAGACCACTGGGGTGAATTTCACGTCCAGTTTACGCTTCTCAGCTTCGGCGTTCTGCTGTTTACGGAACGCTTCCAGATCGGTGATATCGGTCTTATCGAAGTGCGTAACGTGCGGGATCATCACCCAGTTACGGCTCAGGTTCGCACCAGAGATTTTCTGGATACGGCCCAGCTCCACTTCTTCGATTTCGCCGAACTTGCTGAAGTCCACTTTCGGCCATGGCAGCATGCCCGGGATACCGCCACCAGCGGCTGCAGCTGGAGCAGCTTCGGCGCGTTTCACGGCGTCTTTCACGTAGGTCTGAACGTCTTCGCGCAGGATACGACCCTTACGGCCGGTCCCTTTCACTTTCGCCAGGTTCACACCGAATTCGCGCGCCAGGCGACGAATCAGCGGCGTCGCGTGGACGTAAGCGTCGTTTTCAGCGAACTCTGATTTTTCTGCTTTTGCAGCAGGGGCAGCGGCTGGTTTAGCAGCCTGAGCCGGTGCAGCAGCCGGTGCTGGAGCAGCCGCGGCAGCCGGAGCTGCGGCAGGCGCAGCGCCTTCCACTTCGAAGACCATGATCAGAGAGCCGGTAGACACTTTGTCGCCGGTGCTGATTTTGATCTCTTTAACGGTACCCGCGAACGGCGCAGGGACTTCCATAGAAGCCTTGTCGCCTTCAACGGTGATCAGTGACTGTTCAGCGGCAACTTTGTCGCCCACTTTTACCATCACTTCGGTGACTTCAACTTCGTCACCGCCGATGTCCGGTACGTTAACGTCTTTCGCGCCGCCAGCAGCGGCTGGTGCAGCGGCCGGAGCCGGAGCAGCGGCCTGTGCAGGCGCGGCAGCAGGTGCAGCACCTGCCACTTCGAAGATCATGATCAGAGAGCCGGTAGACACTTTGTCGCCGGTGTTAATCTTGATCTCTTTAACGGTACCTGCGAACGGCGCTGGCACTTCCATAGAGGCTTTGTCGCCTTCTACGGTGATCAGTGACTGCTCGGCCGCAACGGTATCGCCCACTTTCACCAGGATCTCAGTGACTTCAACTTCGTCACCGCCGATGTCAGGCACGTTCACTTCTTTCGCGCTCGCAGCAGCGGCTGGAGCAGCGGCGGCCGGAGCGGCTTTCTTCTCTTCCTGCGCAGGTGCAGCAGCTGCTGCACCGTCGGCGGAATCGAAAATCATGATCAGTTTGCCAGTCTCGGTTTTATCGCCAACAGAGACTTTGATCTCTTTAACGATGCCAGCCTGAGGAGACGGGACTTCCATAGAGGCTTTGTCGCCTTCTACGGTGATCAGCGACTGTTCAGCTTCAACTTTGTCGCCTACTTTGACCAGGATCTCGGTGATTTCAACTTCATCAGCCCCGATGTCCGGTACATTGATTTCGATAGCCATTATTCTTTTACCTCTTACGCCAGACGCGGGTTAACTTTTTCTGCATCGATGTTGAATTTGGTAATTGCGTCTGCAACCACTTTCTTATCGATTTCGCCACGTTTAGCCAGTTCGCCCAGTGCTGCTACAACCACGTAAGAAGCATCAACTTCGAAGTGGTGACGCAGGTTTTCGCGGCTGTCAGAACGACCGAAGCCGTCAGTACCCAGAACGCGATAATCATCAGCTGGAACGTAAGTACGAACCTGCTCAGCGAACAGTTTCATATAGTCAGTAGACGCCACCGCTGGCGCGTCGTTCATCACCTGAGCGATGTACGGTACGCGTGGGGTTTCCAGTGGGTGCAGCATGTTCCAGCGCTCACAATCCTGGCCATCACGCGCCAGTTCAGTGAAGGAGGTCACAGAGTACACGTCGGAACCGACACCGTAGTCTTTCGCCAGGATCTGCGCTGCTTCACGAACGTGACGCAGGATAGAACCGGAGCCCAGCAGCTGAACTTTACCTTTGCTACCTTCGATGGTTTCGAGTTTGTAGATACCTTTACGGATACCTTCCTCGGCACCTGCTGGCATTGCCGGCATGTGGTAGTTTTCGTTCAGGGTGGTGATGTAGTAGTAAATGTTCTCCTGCGCTTCACCGTACATGCGCTGCAGACCGTCATGCATGATGACTGCCACTTCATACGCGTAAGACGGGTCGTAAGAGATACAGTTAGGGATAGTCAGAGACTGAATGTGGCTGTGACCATCTTCGTGCTGCAGACCTTCACCGTTCAGGGTCGTACGACCGGAAGTACCACCGATCAGGAAGCCGCGAGCCTGCTGGTCGCCTGCCTGCCAGCACAGGTCACCGATACGCTGGAACCCGAACATGGAGTAGTAAATGTAGAACGGGATCATCGGCAGGTTGTTGGTGCTGTAAGAGGTCGCAGCAGCCAGCCAGGATGCGCCTGCGCCCAGCTCGTTGATACCTTCCTGCAGGATCTGACCTTTCTCGTCTTCTTTGTAGTATGCAACCTGCTCACGGTCCTGCGGGGTGTACTGCTGGCCGTTCGGGCTGTAGATACCGATCTGACGGAACAGACCTTCCATACCGAAAGTACGCGCTTCGTCGGCGATGATTGGCACCAGGCGATCTTTGATCGACTTGTTCTTCAGCATCACGTTCAGGGCACGAACGAAAGCGATAGTGGTAGAGATCTCTTTGTTCTGCTCTTCCAGCAGCTGAGAGAAGTCTTGCAGCGCTGGCAGTTCCAGCTTCTCGGTGAAGTTAGGCTGACGAGCTGGCAGGTAGCCTTTCAGCGCCTGACGACGTTCGTGCAGGTACTTGTGCTCTTCGGAGCCTTCCGGGAAGGTGATGTAAGACAGGTTTTCGACCTGCTCATCGGTCACTGGAACGTTGAAACGGTCGCGGATATAGCGCACGCCGTCCATGTTCATTTTCTTAACCTGGTGAGCGATGTTTTTACCTTCTGCGGTATCACCCATGCCGTAACCTTTGATGGTGTGGGCCAGGATTACAGTCGCTTTACCTTTGGTTTCACGCGCTTTTTTCAGTGCAGCGTAGATTTTCTTCGGATCGTGACCACCGCGGTTCAGGGCCCAGATCTGCTCATCAGTCCAGTCTGCAACCAGGGCTGCGGTTTCTGGATATTTGCCGAAGAAGTGCTCACGCACGTAGGCACCGTCTTTGGATTTGAAGGTCTGGTAGTCACCGTCAACGGTTTCGTTCATCAGCTGGATCAGTTTACCGCTGGTGTCTTTACGCAGCAGTTCGTCCCAACGGGAACCCCACATGACTTTGATCACGTTCCAGCCAGCACCTGCGAAGATGCCTTCCAGTTCGTTGATGATCTTGCCGTTACCGGTTACCGGACCATCCAGACGCTGCAGGTTACAGTTGATGATGAAGCACAGGTTGTCCAGCTTCTCACGGGTCGCGATGGTGATCGCGCCTTTAGATTCTGGCTCATCCATTTCGCCGTCGCCCAGGAAGGCGTATACGGTCTGCTCAGAGGTGTCTTTCAGACCACGGTGTTCCAGATACTTCAGGAATTTCGCCTGGTAGATCGCACCGATTGGGCCCAGACCCATGGATACGGTCGGGAACTGCCAGAATTCAGGCATCAGTTTAGGGTGCGGGTAAGAAGACAGACCTTTACCGTGAACTTCCTGACGGAAGTTGTTCATCTGCTCTTCAGTCAGACGACCTTCCAGGAATGCACGTGCATAGATGCCCGGAGAGATGTGGCCCTGGAAGTACACCAGATCGCCGCCGTCTTTCTCGTTCGCTGCACGGAAGAAGTGGTTGAAGCACACTTCGTAAACGGTCGCAGAAGACTGGAAGGACGCCATGTGGCCACCCAGTTCCAGGTCTTTCTTGGATGCGCGCAGAACGGTCATGATGGCGTTCCAACGGATTGCAGAACGGATACGACGTTCCAGATCCAGATTGCCCGGGTATTCCGGTTCGTCTTCAACGGCAATCGTGTTTACGTAGTTGCTAGCCCCTGCACCTGAAGCAACCTTCACGCCGCCTTTGCGGGCTTCAGAAAGCAGCTGATCAATCAGATACTGAGCGCGCTCAACACCTTCTTCACGGATGACCGATTCGATCGCCTGTAGCCAGTCGCGAGTTTCGATCGGATCCACGTCATTTTGGAGACGTTCTGACATGGGGGTATTCCTTATCTATCTAATACGTTGATTTGTCTGGAACCTGTCCCATTGTGCTCTTGGGCAAGAACACAATAAGACAGGTTCTGCGTTTAGTTGCCGCGCTCTAAAAGTACCTGGCGCTTAATCCTTTCGTTGCTGTATGCGGCGTAATGAACGTTCGCGACGCGATTGTTCACGGCTGCGGTCCAGCAAGATTTCCTCAATGAAAGCCAGATGGCGGTGCGACGCTTCGCGCGCCTGCTCCGGTTCCCCGGCCATTATCGCCTCGAATACTCGGGTGCGATGGTTGCTTACCAGTGGGAGCATGTCCCGACGGGCATACAACAATTCAAAATTTTGACGAACGTTCTGGGCCAGCATCGGCTCCATGCAGCGTAGCAGATGGAGGAGCACCACGTTGTGGGCCGCTTCGGTGACGGCAATTTGATACTGGACGACGGCGCTGGACTCGGCGTCTAAATCGCCGGACTGCTGTGCCCGTTCAATGGCCTGATGCAGCTCGCGGATACGCACGCGATCTTCATCAGTGCTGCGAAGGGCGGCGTAATAGGCCGCAATACCTTCCAGCGCGTGACGGGTCTCAAGCAGGTCAAACTGGGATTCTGGGTGGTCAGAGAGAAGTTCTACCAGCGGATCGCTGAAGCTCTGCCACAGGCTGTTTTGCACAAAGGTTCCGCCGCCCTGGCGACGAAGCAGCAAGCCCTTTGCTTCGAGACGTTGAATCGCCTCACGCAGAGAGGGACGTGAAACGTCGAACTGTTTTGCCAGTTCGCGTTCTGGCGGAAGTTTCTCACCCGGGCGCAGAGTCCCTTCGAGGATTAAAAACTCCAGCTGCTGCTCAATCACATCAGATAGTTTTGGTTGGCGAATTTTGCTGTAGGCCATATTCCCTGTCTTACGCCTTTTTGCCCGGAGTCAATTGGTCTTACCAATTTCTATTTCGTATCGCTAAAGTAACAAAGTATTCACCTTCTGTCCATATTGGTTTTGATTGAAATCAGTAAACCCTGCACATTTTAACAACCTTACAGAAATAACGTTTCAGAAATGTAACTTTGCACAAATGAGTTGATTACCCCCAAAGAGGGAGCTTTAACCATAATGAAACGAGGGTTTTTGCAATCTGAAGCGATTCAACAAGGCAAATAATGAAAATTCGCCCACTTAAGGCGCATTTCTATTCTATAGGTTGGGTTAGGAACAACGAGCGGGCCGATTTACAAATGCTTTCTTTTTATTCAAGTCGTCATCACCCCTTCATAAAGCAGGTGCATTCGCAGGCACTTACCACTATTCTGGCGCTTACGGAAGTCATCTCCGCTTTTTTCGGTCTCGTTAACCGTAAAGAAATAAATACAGAATATGGATTTTCATAATTACACACGCTCAGCGTGAACATAACAACCACACACGAGGTTTCAAATGGAAGCTCAACAGCACGGCGATCAGCTAAAGCGCGGGCTTAAAAACCGCCATATTCAGCTCATCGCACTGGGCGGTGCGATTGGTACCGGCCTGTTTCTGGGCAGCGCATCCGTTATCCAGTCTGCCGGTCCGGGCATTATTTTGGGTTACGCGATTGCGGGTTTCATTGCTTTTCTGATCATGCGCCAGCTGGGCGAAATGGTCGTGGAAGAGCCGGTCGCAGGCTCCTTCAGCCACTTTGCCTATAAGTACTGGGGCAGCTTTGCCGGTTTCGCCTCGGGCTGGAACTACTGGGTGCTGTACGTTCTGGTTGCCATGGCCGAACTGACCGCCGTCGGGAAATACATTCAGTTCTGGTATCCCGAAATCCCAACCTGGGCTTCTGCTGCAGCCTTCTTCGTCATTATCAACGCCATTAACCTGACCAACGTTAAAGTGTTCGGGGAGATGGAGTTCTGGTTTGCCATCATCAAGGTCATTGCCGTGGTGGCGATGATTATCTTCGGCGGCTGGCTGCTGTTCAGCGGCAACGGCGGCCCGCAGGCCACGGTTCGCAACCTCTGGGAACAGGGTGGCTTCCTGCCTCACGGCATGACCGGCCTGGTGATGATGATGGCGATCATTATGTTCTCCTTCGGCGGCCTGGAGCTGGTGGGCATCACCGCTGCTGAAGCCGACAATCCGGAGCAGAGCATCCCGAAAGCCACAAATCAGGTTATCTACCGCATCCTGATCTTCTATGTGGGCTCACTGGCGGTGCTGCTCTCGCTGCTGCCGTGGACGCGCGTGACTGCTGACACCAGCCCGTTTGTGCTGATCTTCCACGAGCTGGGCGATACCTTTGTCGCCAACGCGCTGAACATCGTGGTGTTGACCGCAGCGCTCTCCGTTTACAACAGCTGCGTATACTGCAACAGCCGCATGCTGTTCGGCCTCGCCCAGCAGGGTAACGCGCCGAAGATGCTGCTTAACGTTGATAAACGCGGCGTGCCGGTGAATACCATCATCGTTTCCGCCATCGTGACCGCCCTGTGCGTGCTCATTAACTACATGGCACCGGAATCGGCGTTTGGCCTGCTGATGGCGCTGGTGGTCTCTGCGCTGGTCATCAACTGGGCGATGATCAGCCTGGCGCACATGAAGTTCCGCCGCGCGAAACAGCAGCAGGGCGTCACCACGCGCTTCCCTGCCCTGCTCTATCCTCTGGGTAACTGGATCTGCCTGCTGTTCATGGCGGCCGTGCTGGTGATCATGCTGATCACCCCAGGTATGGCGATTTCCGTCTACCTGATCCCGGTCTGGATTGCAGTACTCGGTGTTGGCTATCTCTCCAGTCAGAAAAGCCGTAATGCCATGAAGGCGCACTAAGCCTCCCACCGCGGTGCCTGCTTTTGCGGGTGCCGCGCGTTGTTACCTCCCTCACACTTTCACGCCCACAGCGCATTTATCCATATCACCGCCCTGATACTGCAACGCATATATCCCTTCGCCAGCAAATAATTCTCTCCATACCGTAACCCGGAGAGCAGTCAATGGATAACGCAAAGCTGTCAGTAAAAGAAAAGATCGGCTATGGGATGGGCGACGCCGGATGCAACATTATCTTTGGCGCCATCATGCTGTTTGTTAACTATTTTTATACGGATATTTTTGGTCTGGCCCCTGCGCTGGTCGGCGTGCTGCTGCTGTCCGTCCGCGTGATTGACGCCGTAACGGACCCGATCATGGGCGCGATTGCCGACCGCACCCGCAGCAAATATGGCCGCTTTCGTCCATGGCTGCTGTGGATTGCGTTCCCCTACGCGCTGTTCAGTATCCTGATGTTCACCACGCCAGAGTGGAGCTATAACAGCAAAGTTATCTATGCCTTTGTCACCTACTTCCTGCTGTCGCTCACCTACACCGCCATCAACATCCCCTACTGCTCGCTGGGCGGGGTGATCACTAACGATCCTAAAGAGCGCGTCGCCTGCCAGTCGTATCGCTTCGTGCTGGTCGGCATCGCCACGCTGCTGCTCTCATTAACGCTGCTGCCGATGGCAGACTGGTTTGGCGGGGACAACAAAGCCAAAGGCTACCAGATGGCCATGACCGTGCTGGCGCTAATTGGCACCTGTATGTTCCTGTTCTGCTTCGCCACCGTGCGCGAGCGCGTGCGCCCGGCGGTGCAGACCAACGACGAGCTGAAAAACGATCTGAAAGACGTGTGGAAGAACGACCAGTGGGTGCGCATTCTGCTCCTGACGCTCTGCAACGTCTGCCCGGGCTTTATCCGCATGGCGGCCACCATGTATTACGTCACCTGGGTGATGGGCCAGAGCACCCACTTCGCCACGCTGTTTATCAGCCTGGGCGTTGTCGGCATGATGCTCGGCAGCGTGCTGGCAAAAGTGCTGACCGACCGCTGGTGCAAGCTGAAGGTCTTCTTCTGGACCAACATCGTGCTGGCGATTTTCTCCTGCGCCTTTTATTTCTTCGACCCGAAAGCGACCGTCACCATCGTGGTGCTCTACGTCCTGCTGAACATCCTGCACCAGATCCCGTCTCCGCTGCACTGGTCGCTGATGGCCGACGTGGATGACTACGGCGAGTGGAAAACCGGGAAACGCATCACCGGCATCAGCTTCTCGGGCAACATCTTCTTCCTCAAGCTGGGGCTGGCGATTGCCGGGGCGATGGTCGGTTTTCTGCTCTCCTGGTACGGCTACGACGCGGGGGCGAAAGCGCAAAGCGCAGACGCCCTGAACGGGATTGTGCTGCTGTTTACCGTTATCCCGGGGGTGGGTTATTTGATTACCGCGGGCGTGGTGCGCCTGCTGAAGGTGGATCGTGAAACCATGAAGCAGATCCAGCTCGATCTGGAAAAACGCCGCAACAACTACCACGAGCTGAACGATTATCAGGAACTGAAAGCCGCTGAGACTAAATAAGGAAAGCCGAATGCAAACCTGGCCAAACCCGTTTATTGAACAACGCGCCGACCCGTATATCCTGCGCCACGATGGGCAATATTACTTTATCGCCTCCGTGCCGCAGTACGACAGGCTGGCGATCCGCCGTGCAGACTCGCTGGAAGGCTTACGTCATGCCGAAGAGGTGGTGGTCTGGCGTAAACCCGACGCCGGACCAATGAGCCAGCTGATATGGGCGCCGGAACTGCACCACATTGACGGAAAGTGGTACATCTATTTTGCCGCGACGCACACCCAGGCGCTCGACGCGCTCGGGATGTTCCAGCACCGCATGTTTGCCATTGAATGTGCCGACAGCGATCCGCTCACCGGCAGGTGGGTAGAAAAAGGCCAGATCGAAACCCCGTTCGACACCTTCGCCCTGGACGCCACCACCTTTGTGCATCAGGGAAAACGCTGGTATCTGTGGGCGCAAAAAGCGCCGGACATCTCCGGGAACTCCAACCTTTATCTGTGTGAAATGGCGAACCCGTGGACGCTGAAAGGCGAGCCTGTGATGCTCAGCAAGCCGGAGTATGGCTGGGAGTGTCGCGGGTTTTGGGTCAACGAAGGCCCGGCGGTGCTGTTCCATGGCAACAAACTGTTTATCAGCTATTCCGCCAGCGCCACCGACGAGAACTACTGCATGGGGCTGCTGTGGATAGACCTGAATGCCGATCCGCAAAACCCATTGAACTGGCACAAATCCCCGTGCCCCGTATTCGCCACCAGCTACGAAAATCGCCAGTACGGCCCGGGACACAACAGCTTTACGCAAACGCCGGAAGGGGAAGATGTGCTGGTGTATCACGCGCGTAATTACACCGAAATTGAGGGCGACCCGCTGTACGATCCGAACCGCCACACCCGGCTGAAGCTTGTCCGCTGGGACGAAAACGGGATGCCTGATTTCGGCATCCCGCCCGCGGATACGCTTTAGTCTTTGCGGCGCGCTGGCTTACACCAGCGTGCCGTAGATCGTCAGCAGCGCCACGATAACCACGACCACAAACGACGTTTTCTTCGCCATGGAGACAGCGGCTTTCGGCGTTTCAATCTTGTCGGTATGCGGCTCGCGCGCCAGCGAGAACTGCGCCAGACGCGTTAACACCTGATACTGCGACGTATGGCGGTCGGCAAGCGAGGCGAACCACGCGGGCAGCGCTTTTTCACCGTGGCCAATTAACGCGTACACCACGCCCACCAGACGCACCGGAAGCCAGTCAACCACGTGCAGGATGGCATCAATGCCGGACAGCAAACGCTCGTGCGGCGTCAGATAGCGGGCAAGCCAGGTCTGCCAGGCGCGCAGGAACGCATACCCCATCAGCAAGACCGGTCCCCATGGACCGCCCACCACAAACCAGAACAGCGGCGCCAGGTAGTAACGGAAGTTAATCCACAGCAGCGCGTTCTGCAGTTCGCGCAGGAACTCGCGCTCGTCGCAGTCCGGCGGCACGCCGTGGATCATCGTCAGCTCGCTCGCCATGGCATTGCGCGCATGGGCATCGTCACGGGAGGCGGCTTTCAGGTACGCGTGATAGTGCAAACGCACCTTGCCCGCACCAATGCACAGCACGCCGAGCAGGATCCACACCACCAACAGCGGCACGTTGAAAAAGAGTCCATACAGCGCGCGCAGCAGCAGGAACGTAATCACCATCACGCCCGCCATCATCAGCAGCGTGCGCAGCATGGAAAAGTGCTTAATACGGCGGAATAACACCTCCAGCCGGTGATCCAGATGCCAGTGCTCACCGAGCTTGAACAGGCGTTCAGCGATGATAACCAGCAGCATGGTAAACAACGTCATGGTATCTCCTTATTCTGACGACGCGGTGAGCATGGCGCGGAACCGTGGCCAGTCAAATGCCGGGCCGGGATCGGTTTTTCTCGCCGGAGCGATATCGCTGTGCCCTGTAATATTGTCGGCGATGGCCGGGTAAAGTCCGATAAGCGTGCGGGTCACAGCCGCTAGCTGTTGATACTGTGAATCGGTGTAGGGCGTGGTATCCGTGCCTTCCAGTTCTATCCCGATAGAAAAATCGTTGCACCGTTCGCGCCCGTGATACATCGACACCCCGGCATGCCAGGCGCGCTTATCAAAGGGAACATACTGAACCACTTCACCATCGCGACGAATCAGGCAATGAGCCGACACGCGCAGATGCGCAATCTCAACAAAGAAAGGATGGGCATCGGGATCTATCGTTCCCGTGAATAACGCATCGATCCACGGGCCGCCAAATTCCCCCGGCGGGAGACTAATATTATGAACCACCAGCAGTGTGGGCTTTTCATCCTCCGGGCGGCAGTCGTGGTGCGGCGAAGGCACATGCCGCGCATCCACCAGCCATCCGTTTTCTAACAACATGCTGGAACTCCTTATGTATGGTGCTGTTACTCGGTTCAGAGTAGCATGTTTCAATATTATGATTCGTTACCAATTTGGAGTTTTATCATGCCGCCTCGCCGCTACAACCCCGACCACCGACGTGAAGCGCTTCTGGAACGTATTAATATGGATATTCCGGCAAGCGTTGCCCATGCTTTGAAAGAAGATCTGGGCGGTGACGTCAATGCCGATAAAGATATTACCGCACAATTGTTGCCGAAAGAGACGCGCTCCCATGCGGTCATTATCACCCGCGAAGAAGGTGTTTTTTGCGGCAAGCGCTGGGTTGAAGAGGTCTTTACCCAGCTGGCGGGCGATGATGTGCAGGTCACATGGCACGTGGCGGACGGCGATAGCGTCACGCCAAATCAGCCGCTGTTCGAGCTGGACGGCCCTTCCCGCGTCTTGCTGACCGGCGAACGTACCGCGCTCAATTTTGTACAAACGCTCTCTGGCGTCGCCAGCGAAGTGCGTCGTTACGTTGACCTGCTGGCCGGCACCCGAACCCAGCTGCTGGATACCCGCAAAACGCTGCCGGGCCTGCGCACGGCGCTGAAGTACGCGGTGCTCTGCGGCGGCGGCGCAAACCATCGTCTGGGCCTGTCCGACGCTTTCCTGATTAAAGAGAACCACATTATTGCATCGGGTTCCGTACGTCAGGCGGTGGAGAAGGCCTTCTGGCTGCATCCGGATGTGCCGGTTGAAGTAGAAGTGGAAAACCTGGACGAGCTGGAGCAGGCGATTAAGGCCGGGGCCGATATCATCATGCTCGATAACTTCGAAACCGAGCAGATGCGTGAGGCGGTAAAACTGACCAATGGCCGGGCCCAGCTCGAAGTCTCCGGAAACGTCACCTTCGAAACGATCCGTGAATTCGCCGAAACCGGCGTGGATTACATCTCCGTCGGCGCGCTGACCAAGCACGTTCGCGCCCTCGACCTCTCGATGCGTTTTAAATAGTGATTCCTCCCCTCTCCGCCTGGAGAGGGGAATTTCAGCCCCGCTCGCAAATCCGCTGTTCTTTCCTGCAACACTGCATTAATTCTCTGAACGCGCTTTCCCGTTCCCTTTTTTGCCCCTCGTTTCTGCCCTTTTGCGCTGACAGAGTAGCGCCACTTAACGTAAGGAGCAGATATGAACAGACAACACGGATTCACTCTTATTGAGCTGATGGTGGTCATCGGCATTATTGCGATTCTGAGCGCCATCGGCATACCTGCCTATCAGAACTACCTGCGCAAAGCGGCGCTGACCGATATGCTGCAAACCTTCGTTCCCTACCGCACCGCCATTGAACTTTGCGCGCTGGATCACGGTGGTGTGGAGAGCTGCGATGCCAACAGCAACGGCATCCCTTCCCCCACCACGACACGCTACGTTTCCGGAATGAGCGTAGCGAAAGGGATCGTGACCTTAACAGGACAGGAAAGTCTTAACGGGCTGGAAGTGGTCATGACGCCGCAGTGGAACAACGGCAACGGGATGACGGGCTGGACGCGCGTCTGCAACATCAGTGCTGATAGCGCTCTGAAGCAGGCCTGCGAAGACGTTTTCCGCTTCAGCAATAACTGAGGAGCGGATAATGAATACCGATCAACTCGTGGCGCTTTGTCTTCGCCATCACGCACTGCTGCTATCCAGCGACAGTGAGAGGATCAACATTGCCGTCGTGGGAAAGCCCGCGACCGAACTCATGGAGGCGTTGCGTTTCGCGACCCAGAAACGGATTGATATTGAGTGCTGGAGCGCGGAGCGCATGGAAAAACACCGGCAGCTGACGTCTCAATCGCATCTGCCCGGCGTTTCGCAAACACACTCTACGGTAGATGTCCTTAACCACACGCTGCAGCAGGCAATCAACCAGCGCGCCTCTGATATTCATATCGAACCGATGGAGCACGCGTGCCAGATTCGTTTACGTATCGACGGCGTACTTTGTCCGCAGCCTCCGCTTGCCGCTGAACTGGCTAACCTGTTAAGCGCACGTTTAAAAGTGCTGGGTAACCTGGATATTGCAGAACGCCGGCTGCCTCAGGACGGCCAGTTTACGATTGAACTGGCCAATGAGCCGGTCTCGTTTCGGATCGCGACGCTTCCCTGCAGCGGCGGCGAAAAAATTGTGCTGCGCCTCCTGCATCAGGTTCCGCAGGCCCTTGAGCCGAAAGCGCTTGGCATGAATGCTGAACAGTTGGCCTGTTTTAATGCGGTTCTCCACCAGCCGCAGGGGCTGATTCTGGTCACCGGCCCTACCGGCAGCGGCAAAACCGTGACGCTGTACAGCGCTTTGCAGTCGCGTAACACCCCTGACGTCAACATCTGCAGCGTGGAAGATCCTATTGAGATCCCCCTTGCCGGATTAAACCAGACACAGGTTAATCCCCGGGCGGGTTTAACCTTCCAGAACGTGCTGCGCGCACTGCTACGTCAGGATCCCGACATCATTATGGTCGGCGAAATCCGTGACGGAGAAACGGCCGGGATTGCCACTAATGCTGCCCAGACCGGGCATCTGGTGCTGTCGACCCTGCACACCAACTCGACGACGGAAACGCTGATTCGCTTGGAGCAGATGGGCGTCGCGCGCTGGATGATTTCTTCCGCGCTGACGATGGTGATTGCCCAGCGACTGGTCCGGCGTTTGTGCCCACATTGTCGCCGGGAAACCCGCGATCAGGCTCAACTACCTCGCTCAGTATGGCCCAGGCCGCTTCCACGCTGGCAGCCCACCGGCTGCGATCGCTGTTATCACGGCTTTTATGGCCGCGTGGCCATTTTTGAAGTACTCGCCATCGACAATGCCCTGCGGCAGGCCATTGCCAGCGGGGCGGGAACTGACGTCATAGAGGCGAGCGCCCGGCAGGCGGGGATGGTTTCTCTTTTTGAACACGGCTGCAGGGCCGTCGAACAAGGGCTAACCACGATTGAAGAGTTGTTGCGCGTCCTGGGAATGCCCAATGGCGGCTAATCAGCTCTGGCGCTGGCGTGCGCTCACCAAAGATGGAGAACCCCGAAGCGGGACACTCTGGGCCACAGACCGCAATGCGGCCTTCACCCGGCTGATGCGTAACGACCTCCATCCTCTGACGCTGACCCGATGCGCGCAGCGACAGCGCTGGCGGCCACACCACTGCGGCGAGATGTTTCATCAGCTCGCCTCGCTGCTGCAGGCTGGGCTGACGCTGTCCCACAGCCTGCAAATGCTGGCAGAGCAACATCCGTTAAAACCGTGGCAGGCGCTGCTGCAAAGCATTGCCGATGAGCTCAGTGAAGGATGCCCGTTTTCTGAGTCGCTAAAAAAGTGGCCAGCCGTTTTTAGCCCGCTGCATGTCTCGATGGTGAAAACCGGAGAGCTGACGGGGAAGCTGGAGGTGTGCTGTCGTCAGCTCGCGCAGCAACAAAAAGCGCAGCAGCAGCTCAGTGCGAAAGTGAAAAAGGCGCTGCGCTACCCGGCGATCGTCCTGACGCTGGCTGTGCTCGTCGTGCTGGCGATGGTCACTCTGGTCCTGCCCGAGTTTGCCGCGATCTACAAAACGTTTAATACCCCGCTTCCCGTGCTGACACAGATGGTTATGGGGATGGCCGCCTTTATGCAGTCATATGCCCTTGCGTTGTTCGTCCTGCTATTAGCCCCCTTAGCCGTCGCCTGGGCTCTGCGGCAGAATCCTCGCTGGCAGTGCATCCTGCTGCATACGCCCGTGATGGGCGCACTGGCAAAAGGTCAAAAGCTGGGACACGTCTTTACCGTGCTGTCACTCACGCAACAGGCGGGTATCCCCTTTTTACAGGGCCTGGAGAGCGCCGAGGAGACCGTTGAAAGTCAGTACTGGCAGGGAATGCTGCGCGGCGTGCGGGAGGACATTGAAAAAGGCCTTCCCGTCTGGTCATCCTTTCAAAGAGCGGCAATCTTTACCCCGCTGTGTGTTCAGCTTTTACGAACCGGTGAAATGTCAGGTGCGCTGGATATCATGCTGGCAAACCTTGCCCGCCATCATACGGAACAGACCTTTCAACGTGCAGAGAATCTGGCGGCGCTTCTGGAGCCAGTGCTTCTGATAGTGACGGGGGTCATTATCGGTACGCTGGTGGTGGCAATGTACCTGCCGATATTCCACCTGGGAGATGCGATGAGCGCGGGATAGTACAACAGGGCTGGCGCACGGGCATGCGCCAGCGATAGCCATTACAGGCTGTTGAATACGCGGTTTTCTTGTTCCTGAACGCGAATAAACGTCGTACGCTTTGTCAGCTCTTTCAGGCGGGAGGCGCCAACGTAGGTGCAGGCAGAGCGCAGGCCGCCGAGGATATCGCGTGCGGTGTTTTCAACCGGACCGCGCAGAGGCAGCTTGACGGTTTTACCTTCTGCCGCACGGTATTTTGCCACGCCGCCGACGTGACGGGTCATCGCAGACTCAGAGCTCATACCGTAGAACAGCATAAATTTCTCGCCGTTCTCTTCTACTACGGTACCGCCGCTCTCTTCATGGCCTGCCAGCATACCGCCGAGCATCACGAAGTCCGCGCCGCCACCGAAGGCCTTTGCGACATCACCCGGCATGGTGCAACCACCGTCGCTGATGATCTGGCCGCCCAGCCCGTGCGCCGCATCGGCACATTCAATGACGGCAGAGAGCTGCGGATAACCGACGCCGGTTTTGACGCGCGTGGTGCATACGGAGCCCGGACCGATGCCCACTTTCACGATATCGGCACCGGAGAGGATCAGCTCTTCACACATTTCACCGGTCACCACGTTGCCCGCGATGATGGTTTTCGTCGGCCAGGCCTCACGCGCCTTGCTGACGAACTGTACGAAGTGCTCGGAGTAACCGTTCGCCACATCAATACAAACGAAGTTCAGCGCCGGGTTAGCCTTCAGGATCTGTTTGGTCTTCTCGAAATCCGCATCGGAGGTACCGGTGGAGACCATCACGTGCTTCACCACATCAGCAGAGGCGGACGCCACAAACGCATCCCACTCTTCAGGGCTGTAATGTTTGTGCACGGCGGTGAGGATGTCGAACTGTGCCAGCGCGGTTGCCATCTCAAAGGTTCCCACAGTATCCATGTTGGCAGCGATGATCGGCACGCCAGACCAGGTCTGACCGGAATGCTTAAAGGTGAATTGACGTTCGAGTTCAACGTCTGAGCGACTTTTCAGTGTAGAGCGTTTAGGGCGGATAAGAACGTCTTTGAAACCTAACTTCAGATCTTCTTCGATACGCATGTGCGGATTCCTGGGGTTAGAGGCAAATATGTTAAAAGCACAACTCCAGTGACGCTATCATACGCACTAATACCTGCTCCGCAAGACTGCGAAATTCTCTTTTTTTACGCTACAATCCTATAAATTTACCTGGTAAAAAGCCGGTAAACAGGGCTAAACAGTTGCTGGCGCACCTGAGAGTTTTAATCAACTGATTTTAATAATGAATAATTCCCAGGATTTGATTTAATGGGGTATATCGTTGCATTAACCGGTGGCATCGGTAGTGGCAAAAGTACCGTTGCAGACGCGTTTTCTCGTTTGGGTATCACGATTATCGATGCCGATATTATTGCCCGCCAGGTGGTAGAGCCCAATACACCCGCGCTTAAGGCCATCGCAGAACATTTTGGCCAGGCAATCATCAATGCCGATGGCACGCTAAATCGCCGTCAGCTTCGCGAATGCATTTTTTCCGATTCAGCGGAAAAAGCCTGGCTTAATGCCCTGCTCCATCCCATTATCCACCAGGAAACACAGCGTCAGATAGCCGAAGCCCGCTCGCCCTATGTCTTGTGGGTGGTTCCGCTGCTGGTGGAAAATCAGCTGCATCAGAAAGCCGATCGGGTACTGGTGATTGATGTCGCACCCGAGACGCAAATCCAGAGAACCATGATGCGAGACCACGTCTCGCGCGAGCATGCTGAACATATTCTCGCCGCTCAGGCCACGCGCGCTCAGCGCCTTGCCGTGGCGGATGATGTTATTGATAATAACGGCGCACCAGATGCTATTGCATCGGATGTTGCCCGTCTGCACGCGCAGTATCTGACGTTAGCCGGGCAGGCCGTTGCACAGGAAAAACCATAATGTCGACTCACATCCTTTTTGAGCATCCGCTCAACGAAAAAATGCGTACCTGGCTGCGCATCGAATTCCTCATTCAGCAGCTTTCACAACATCTGCCGGTTAACGATCATGCTACGGCGTTGCACTTCTTCCGCAATGTAGGCGATCTGCTGGATGTGATTGAACGCGGCGATGTCCGCACAGAATTGCTTAAAGAGCTGGAGCGCCAGCAGCGTAAATTGCAGGCATGGGCTGAGGTTCCGGGGGTGGACGTAAGCCGTATCGATTCCCTTCGTCAGCAGCTTAAAACCAGCAGCAGCATCCTGATGGCCGCACCGCGCGTCGGGCAGTTTTTGCGTGAGGACCGCCTGATTGGCCTGGTGCGCCAGCGCCTGAGCATCCCTGGCGGTTGCTGCAGCTTCGACCTGCCGACGCTGCATATGTGGCTCCATATGCCACAAGCGCAGCGTGACGCGCAGGTGAACAGCTGGCTGGCAAGCCTGGAGCCGGTGCACCAGACGCTGTCGCTGATCCTCGATCTGATCCGTAACTCAGCGCCGTTCCGCAAGCAAACCAGCCTGAACGGTTTCTACCAGGACAACGGTGATGATGCCGATCTTCTGCGCCTGAATTTATCGCTTGGCGAACAGCTTTATCCGCAAATTTCCGGGCATAAGAGCCGCTTTGCGATTCGCTTTATGCCGCTGGACAGCGAAAATGGCACCGTGCCGGAACGCCTCGATTTTGAACTGGCCTGTTGTTAAGGAGTGCCGATGTCTGATGTCACCACCGTAAACTGCCCGACCTGTGGCAAAACCGTTGTCTGGGGCGAAGTGAGTCCATTCCGCCCATTCTGCTGCAAACGCTGCCAGCTTATTGACCTGGGCGAATGGGCGGCGGAAGAGAAACGCATTCCGAGTAAAGGCGATCTTTCGGACAGCGATGACTGGAGTGAAAACCAGCAGTAATCCGTAAAGCCTGCTGGCGCGTCGCTTAGCAGGCCTTCGGTTGTTCGACTAACCGCAGGATCACAGGCTCATTAGCTGGCGGGAATTTTTCGGCATCACTTGCCTGAAGCTCCACCCAGTTACCCGGCTGCCCCTCTTTCCCCCAGGGTTCACCTTCCCAGTTTTCCACCAGCCAGAACCACAGCGTGATGTGTCTGTCCGGGAACTGGTACTCAAGCTTATCAAACAGCGTTGCGCCAAGCGGGGTGATCCCGACTTCTTCCTGAAGCTCGCGAACCAGCGCCGCTTCCGGGGTTTCACCGGCCTCGATTTTACCGCCTGGAAACTCCCACTTGTTCGCCATATGGGCGTCGGCAGCACGCTGGGTGATAAAGATTTGGTTTTGCGGGTTGCGAATAATCCCGACGGCAATTTGCAGTATTTTCATATTGTCACTTCCATAAAAAAGGCGCAGATTTCTGCGCCTTTTTGTTTTTTATGAACTTAGCTCAGACGGCCGTGGCACGCCTTGTACTTTTTACCAGAACCGCAAGGGCATGGATCGTTACGACCCACTTTACGATCGCCGGTTTGCGCGGCGATCGCCGCTGCGGCTTCGCTGTCGTCGGTCTGATGGCTCAGCTGTTGCATTTGCGCCAGACGCTCGGCTTCTTCACGACGCTGCTGTTCCATCGCTTCCACCTCTTCCGGCATACGCACCTGAACCTTGCTCAGGGTGCTGATGACTTCATACTTCAGCGACTCAAGCATAGAGGCAAACATGGAGAAGGACTCACGCTTGTATTCCTGCTTCGGATCTTTCTGCGCATAGCCACGCAGGTGGATACCCTGACGCAGGTAGTCCATCGCCGCCAGGTGCTCTTTCCACAGGGAGTCCAGCGTCTGCAGCATCACGCCTTTTTCGAAGTGACGCATCATTTCAGCGCCAACCACTTCTTCCTTGCGCTTGTAGACGTCCAGCGCGGTTTCGTAGATACGCTCGCGCAGGGTCTCTTCGTGCAGCTCAGGCTCTTTATCCAGCCACTCTTTGATAGGCAGATCGAGGTCAAAGTCGTTTTTCAGACGTTCCTGCAGGCCTTCGATGTCCCACATCTCTTCCAGAGACTGCGGCGGAATGTGCGCATCAATCGTGGCTTTAAACACATCTTCGCGAATGCTGTTGATGGTTTCGCTCACGTCGGACACGTCCAGCAGTTCGTTACGCTGGGTGTAGATCGCACGACGCTGATCGTTAGCCACGTCATCGTATTCCAGCAGCTGCTTACGAATATCGAAGTTGCGGCTTTCCACTTTACGCTGTGCGTTCGCGATCGCTTTGGTAACCCACGGGTGCTCAATGGCTTCACCCGGCTTCATGCCCAGCTTACGCATCATGCCGGACACGCGGTCGGAGGCGAAAATACGCATCAGCGCATCTTCCATCGACAGGTAGAAGCGGGAAGAACCGGCATCACCCTGACGGCCCGCACGGCCACGCAGCTGGTTATCGATACGACGCGATTCGTGACGCTCGGTACCAATGATATGCAGACCGCCGGATGCCAGCACCGCGTCGTGACGCACCTGCCAGTCGGCCTTAATCTGAGCAATCTGTTCAGGCGTTGGGTTTTCCAGCTCAGCCACCTCGGCCTGCCAGCTTCCGCCCAGCATAATATCGGTACCACGACCCGCCATGTTGGTGGCGATGGTTACCGCAGCCGGATAACCTGCCTGCGCAACAATATCTGCTTCTTTGGCGTGGAACTTGGCGTTCAGTACGTTGTGCTTGATGCCCGCTTTCGTCAGCTCGTGAGAAACCACTTCGGATTTTTCAATGGAGATGGTCCCCACCAGAACCGGCTGGCCTTTGGCAGTACGCTCGCGAATATCTTCGATGATCGCCTGAATTTTTTCCGCTTCAGTCATGTATACCAGGTCCGGCATATCCTTACGGATCATCGGACGGTTGGTTGGAACGACCACGGTATCCAGCTTGTAGATAGAGCTGAATTCAAACGCTTCGGTATCGGCTGTACCGGTCATGCCCGCCAGCTTCTCGTACAGACGGAAGTAGTTCTGGAAGGTGATAGAGGCCAGCGTCTGGTTTTCGTTTTGAATATCCACGCCTTCTTTGGCTTCTACAGCCTGGTGCAGACCGTCAGACCAGCGACGTCCCTGCATGGTACGACCGGTGTGCTCATCGACAATGATCACTTCGCCGTCTTTTACGATGTAGTCGACGTCGCGGGTGAACAGCGCGTGGGCACGCAGCGCGGCGGTCACATGGTGCATCAGCATGATGTTGCTTGGGGAGTACAGAGACTCGCCCTCTTCCATAATGCCTTCAGCCACCAGCAGCTCTTCGATTTTCACCAGACCACGCTCGGTCAGGTTCACCTGGCGCGCTTTTTCATCCACGGAGAAGTGACCTTCACCCTGGAAGGTATCCGAGTCTTCTTTCTCCTGGCGCAGCAGGTGTGGAATGATTTTGTCGACTTTACGGTACATCTCGGAGCTATCTTCAGCCGGGCCGGAGATGATAAGCGGAGTACGCGCTTCATCGATCAGGATGGAGTCCACCTCATCCACCAGCGCGTAGTGCAGCTTACGCTGGACGCGCTCTTCAGGGCTGAACGCCATGTTGTCACGCAGGTAGTCGAAGCCGTATTCGTTGTTGGTACCGTAGGTAATGTCCGCGTTATACGCTTCACGCTTGGCTGGTGCAGGCAGGCCAGACATGTTGATGCCGACGGTCATGCCGAGGAATTCGAACAGTGGACGGTTGTTTTCGGCGTCACGCTGCGCCAGATAGTCGTTGACGGTAACGACGTGAACGCCTTTACCGGTCAACGCATTCAGGTAAGCCGGCAGCGTTGCGGTCAGGGTTTTACCTTCACCGGTACGCATTTCCGCGATGCAGCGTTCGTTAAGCACCATCCCGCCCAGCAGCTGAACGTCGAAGTGACGCATGCCGAACACGCGCTTACTTGCTTCACGCACGACCGCAAATGCTTCCGGGATCAGGCTTTCTAAGGTTTCACCTTTTTCCAGACGCGCACGAAATTCCGTCGTTTTCGCTTTCAGCTCATCATCAGAGAGCTTCTCCATCGCCGGTTCCATACCGTTGATGACGGCAACAGCTTTGCGCATACGGCGCAGGGTACGATCGTTACGACTACCAAAAACTTTAGTTAATAATTTGATTAGCATAATAAATTCTCAAACGCCCCATCATGGGCAGATAAATTAAGGTATTGAAAAAGTTAATTTAGCTGAGGCGTTGAGGCCCGGCGCGAATGCCGTGAACCTGGCTAATCCAGTTTGAAACAGAGAATGAAACAGGAGGAACGAGCGCGCGTTGCGCCGTCTGGCGAACCATGACCGGCGGCTGGCTGTCCTGCGTGAGCAGCGCGTTGAGCGTGTCCAGCAGGGCAAGATGCTGCGCCTGCACCGGCAGCGCCTCTTCCGCAACAGGCATTGCCTGCGGCGCCATCGCGAAGGAGAGATGGCGGATAACCGTGCGGATAGCGTGCTGGTGCCAGTAATCAACGGAGAAATTCGGGCGGCGACTGGCTTCAAGCCAGGCGAGATTTGTAAAGTTAACCCGCGTATTGAGATCGTGTTTGCTGGTAGAGGTCTTCGTCGGCGTCGCCGCTTCGGCACTGTTGCAGAGCGCAGGCAAGCCGAAACTCGCCGCGACCATCCCTAATAAGAGATGCGGCCAGAAGTAACGTCTGCCAAATTGTCGCCAGCGCGTCAGTATTCCGCTCACTTGCTCCACCACATAAGCCAGCCTGCTACAGGCTATCTTCAGTTATTTTTTTAAGCGCCCAGATATTACCACTAAAGCCAATACACATCAGCAGGAATGAGGCGCCGCCGCGGGGAAAAACGGTCAAGAATGCAGCTAACGCACACACTTTCTACGCAGGACAGACTAGAAATAACGCAGGGACAAACAAAGAAGGGTAAAAATAAAAACGACTGGTCTTCCTGGCCGGAGAGAGTACCAGGTTAACCAGTCGATTTTTTACGAAACGGCGTGAACCGTTACGCCAGAACCATGCTTGGCGCTTTGAAAGCCAACGGCAGTTCTGCTTCGTCTTCGAAGGTCACATATTCCCAGGCTTCCTGTTTTGCCAGGACGGCCTGCAACAGTTTGTTGTTCAGCGCATGACCGGATTTGAACGCGGTAAATGCACCAATGATGTTGTGACCACACATGAACAGGTCGCCGATAGCGTCCAGCATTTTGTGACGAACGAATTCATCTTCGAAACGCAGGCCGTCTTCGTTCAGTACGCGATAATCGTCAACAACGATGGCACAATCGAAGCTGCCGCCCAGGCACAGGCCGCGGGACTGCAGATATTCGATATCACGCATGAAGCCAAACGTACGGGCTCGGCTGATCTGGCGCATAAACGCATCGGCAGAGAAGTTCATCGCATAGCGCTGGGTGCTGGAATCAATCGCCGGATGGTTAAAGTCGATGGTAAAGTCCAACGAGAAACCATTGTACGGTTTAAATTCGGCCCACTTGTCGCCATCTTCGACGCGAACGGTCTCTTTGATGCGGACAAATTTCTTCGCGCAGTTCAGTTCTTCGATGCCGGCATCCAGCAGCAGATAGACGAACGGTGCAGCACTGCCATCCATAATCGGGATTTCTGGCGCGTCGACTTCAACAATAATGTTGTCGATACCCAGACCCGCCAGGGCGGCGTTCAGGTGCTCTACGGTAGAAATCCGCACGTCATGCTCGTTCACCAGACAAGTACAGAGCATAGTATCACGCACAGATTTGGCATCGGCCGGAAAATCTACCGGTGGATTCAAGTCGGTGCGACGATAGATGACCCCGGTATTGGCCGGCGCAGGGCGTAACGTCAGCGTGACTTTCTTGCCGGTATGTAAACCGACACCCGTCGCCTGAACGATACGTTTAAGTGTCCTTTGTTTGATCATCGTATAATCTCGCCAAATTAACTATCCAACCGAGAGTGTATATCACTAACGGTGGGCCAGTTTAGCACAAAGAGCGCAAATCCCCTAATTCCAGCCAATTCTTAATCAGCTTGCTTACGCAGGAACGCCGGGATATCCAGATAATCTGGCTCTTTCGCCGTTTGCGGCGTTGGGTCGTTCACCACTTTCGCGGCCGGTTTCTGCTCCTGAGTCAGCGGAGACATACCGTGCTGCTGGTAACGATCCATTACCGGTTGCTGAGTCTGCTTGTTAGTCACTAAGGTGATCTCAGGACGCTTGTCCATACCGATACCGGTTGCCACAACGGTAACACGCAGCTCGTCGTTCATTTCAGGGTCAAGTGAAGTACCGATTACCACGGTAGCGTTGTCAGAGGCGAACGCACGGATGGTGTTACCCACGGTTTCGAACTCATCCAGACGCAGGTCAAAGCCAGCGGTAATGTTGACCAGCACGCCGCGCGCACCAGACAGGTCGATATCTTCCAGCAGTGGAGAAGAGATAGCCATTTCAGCCGCTTCTTCTGCACGGTCTTCGCCGCTCGCCACGCCAGAGCCCATCATCGCGTAGCCCATTTCAGACATCACGGTGCGAACG
The DNA here is from genome assembly GCF_043945315.1 of Enterobacter cloacae complex sp. 2024EL-00227. Classification (NCBI taxonomy): domain Bacteria; kingdom Pseudomonadati; phylum Pseudomonadota; class Gammaproteobacteria; order Enterobacterales; family Enterobacteriaceae; genus Enterobacter; species Enterobacter cloacae complex sp. 2024EL-00227. The sequence goes on along the minus strand of NZ_JBIMQP010000005.1, from coordinate 214,146 downwards.
TCTGCAAAGTCAACGTTCATCAGGCCAGGACGGGTAATCAGTTCAGCGATACCCTGAACCGCGCCTTTCAGCACGTCGTTTGCTGCGCCGAAGGCGTCAAGCAGGGAGATACCACGACCCAGAACTTTCAACAGTTTGTCGTTCGGGATGGTGATCAGCGAGTCCACATGCTTGGACAGCTCGGTGATACCCTGCTCCGCGAAGGCCATACGCTTCTTGCCTTCAAAATTGAAAGGCTTGGTCACGACAGCAACGGTCAGGATACCTAAATCTTTAGCTACTTCAGCGACAACAGGTGCTGCGCCGGTACCGGTACCGCCCCCCATACCTGCTGCGATGAAGACCATGTCCGCACCTTCCAGTGCAGCGCGCAGGGCTTCACGATCTTCTTCAGCCGCATTGCGACCCACTTCCGGGTTAGCCCCAGCTCCCAGCCCTTTGGTGATACCACCGCCGATCTGGATAGTCTGGCCTACCGCCGTCTTACGCAGTGCCTGCGCATCGGTGTTAACCGCGAAGAATTCAACACCTTCAATGCGTTCACGCACCATATGCTCTACGGCGTTACCGCCGCCGCCACCGACGCCGATGACTTTAATCACCGCGTCGTTGGTCAGTTCCATAGGTTCAAACATAATTTCTCTCTCCGTTGTGCCTGTCGCCCGAGACCGCTAATTCTCTCCGGTCTCTTAAAAAAATTAAAACTCTTTTCGCAACCAGTTGTTCAGTCGTTTGACCCACGACCCCACTGAGACGCGTTTTTCCACTTCCGCTTCACCACTGAGATGAGATTCCTTCCCGTAGTGGAGCAGGCCCACAGCCGTTGAATAATACGGCTCCTGAGCATAATCCGTTAAACCGGTGATATTCAGCGGCGCCCCAATACGTACCTGCGTATGGAAGACGCGCTGCGCACAGGCCGCAAGACCTTCAATTTGCGCTGCACCGCCGGTTAATACAATCCCCGCCGCAAGATGATGTTTAACACCCTGCTGACGAAGCTGTTCCTGTAACTGTAAAATTTCTTCGTTGACCAGGTTGAGCAGCTCGGTATAGCGCGGTTCGATCACCTCTGCCAACGTTTGGCGCTGCAGGCTGCGCGGTGGACGACCACCGACGCTTGGCACTTCAACGCTCTCATCTTTGCCAACGATAGAACCCAGCGCACAGCCGTGGCGCACTTTAATCGCTTCTGCATCGCTCGGTGGCGTACCAAAAGCGTAAGCAATATCGCTGGTCACGACGTTCCCTGCGTACGGGATCACTTTGGTGTGGCGCAGCGCACCGCCGGTATACACGGCCATGTCCATTGTACCACCACCAATATCGACCACACAGACACCCAGTTCACGTTCATCTTCGGTCAGTACGGAATAACTTGCCGCCAGACCGGCGAAAATAAGTTGGTCAACTTTCAGGCCACAACGTTCAACGGCTTTTACAATGTTCTTCGCCATATCGTTGTGACATGTGATCAGGTGCACTTTTGCCTGCATACGAACGCCTGACAGACCAACAGGGTTTTTGATCCCTTCCTGGTAGTCAATCGCATATTCCTGCGGGATCACGTGCAATACGCGATGCTCATCGCGAACACGCACGGACTTCGCCGTATGCACAACGTTTTCAACGTCTTCCTGCGTCACTTCCTCTTCGGAAATCGGCACCATACCGATTTCGTTCTGGCAGCTAATGTGCTTACCAGAAAGGGCAAGATAGACAGAAGAAATCTGGCAATCTGCCATCAATTCAGCCTGATCGATGGCGCGCTGGACGCATTTCACCACCGATTCAAGATCGTTTACCCCACCTTTATCCATACCACGTGACGGGCAACTGCCCACGCCAATGATATTGACCATACCGTCGGGCAGAACTTCCCCTACTAAAGCGGCAACCTTCGCGGTGCCAATCTCCAGTCCAACTACCAGTTTTCTGTCCGTCGCCTTGATCATTGTTGTTCTGCCTGTACCTGTGCCTGATTCTGTTGCTGATTAGGTTCCTCGACCGGAGCCGGTACCCAACCGACTGCTGCGCCTGAGTCATAGCGCAAATCAACGTAGCTTATCCGTTTGCCGTCAGTCTGTGCCTGCTGCTGTAAAACCGGGTAAAGTTCGACAAAACGCGCCAGACGCTTCATGGTGTCCCCGCGTCCCAGGTTGAGCTTAATGCCGTTCGTTAACGTAAGCTGCCAGGAGCGGCGCGCCGTCATTGCAGCATCTTTTAACGTAAACCTGTCCTTCGCCAGCACCTGGCCCATTTCACGAAAACCCTGTAACACCTCGTTTTCGCTGCCTTCAGGGCCATACAACATCGGTAAATTCTGCTTGTTGACACGATCGGTCGGGACGCTGAAGGAATTTCCGTCGACGTCTACCATGTGCTGATCATTCCAACGCGCAATGGGCACATATTCAACCAGATGAATCTTCAATTCATCAGGCCATTGCTTTCTTACGCTCGCCTGTTTTATCCATGGCAGACGTTCAATCTGGCTCTGGATAATATTGACGTCCTGCGTCATAAAGGTGCCAGGCGAACCCAGCGCCAGTATTGACTGGCGAATATCGTCGTTACGCGTGTAGTGACGCTCACCGGTGACCACCAGCTTAGAAAGCGGCAACCGCTGCGCATCTTCCATCCAGCCCAGGACCATCCAGCCGCTGATAAACACGGTGCACAGCACCCCGAGCAGGAAAATGATGCCTGCAAGACGCGTTCCATTACTGCGGCGTGAAGAGATGTATTCTTCCTCGTCATCGCGGTTGCGCGTGTTCAATGCAGCCTGAGACATATCAGCCCGCCTGGTCCAGAATGCGTACGACTAACTGCGAGAAGCTCATCCCCGCCTGACGCGCAGCCATCGGCACAAGGCTGTGGCTCGTCATACCCGGAGAGGTGTTGGCTTCCAGCAGATAAAATTGTCCATCTTTGTCCTGCATCACATCGATGCGTCCCCAGCCCTGGCAACCCAGAACATGCCAGGCTTTAAGCACCAGGGACTGTAAATCGGCTTCACGCTCAGCTTCAAGACCACTTGGGCAGAAATATTGCGTCTCATCAGAGAGATACTTCGCCTCATAATCATAGAAGACTCCGGCGGGTTGGATACGGATTGACGGTAAAATTTCTTCGCCAAGCATCGCGACGGTAAATTCCGGCCCGCTAAGCCATTTTTCTATCAGAACTTCATCATCATGTTGAAATGCCAGCGCTAAAGCGGACGCTAAATCGTCAGCTTTGTCGACTTTGGACATTCCCACGCTGGAGCCTTCCCGGCTGGGCTTTACAATAACCGGTAAGCCCAGTTCAGCAATGCGTGCATTAACGCTATCCGGCAGGCCCAATTCAAATTCGCGACGCGTCAGTGCCACCCATGGCGCAACAGGTAAACCTGCGCCCTGCCACAGCAGCTTGCTGCGCAGTTTATCCATAGAGATAGCAGACGCCATCACGCCGCTGCCGGTGTACGGCAGACCGATCAGATCCAGAAGCCCCTGCAGGGTGCCGTCTTCGCCGCCACGACCGTGTAAAGCGATAAAGACTTTATCGAAGCCCATGGCTTTTAACTGCGTCACGTCGACCTCTTTTGGATCGACCAGGTGCGCATTGACGCCACCTTCACGCAGGCCCGCCAGTACAGCGGCGCCTGAATTCAGGGAAACCTCGCGCTCGGCGGAGGTGCCGCCAGACAGGACAGCAATCTTATCAGCCATGATGCTCATCCTCCTGGTTTTGCGGCTTCAGTTTGATTTCAGCTAAGGTACGGGCGATTTTGCCGATATTTCCCGCGCCCTGAATCAGAATCAGATCGTTACCTGTCAGGACCGGTGCCAGAATTTCCGCCACCTGCGCAGGGTCAGAAACCAGAATAGGGTCAACTTTACCGCGTCCACGAATGGTGCGACACAGAGAACGACTGTCTGCACCAGGAATCGGCGTCTCGCCTGCGGCGTACACATCCAGCATTAACAGGGTGTCTACCTGTGACAGGACGCTGGCGAAATCGTCATACAGATCGCGCGTACGCGTGAAGCGGTGCGGCTGGAACACCATCACCAGATTTTTGTCTGGCCAGCCTGCACGAGCGGCTTTAATGGTGGCGTCCACTTCGGTCGGATGGTGGCCATAGTCGTCCACCAGCATCGCCGTACCGGCTTTACCGTTCACGGCATCCAGCGGGAATTCACCGAGGAAATCGAAACGACGTCCGGTGCCCTGGAAGCTTTCCAGTGCGCGCAGAATCGCATCATCATCAATGCCTTCTTCCGTCGCGACGGCCACTGCCGCTGCGGCATTGAGCGCGTTATGGCGCCCTGGCGCATTCAGCGTCACGTGCAGCAGCTCTTTGTCCTGACGCGCCAGCGTGAAGTGTCCCTGCGCGCCAATCTGTTTGTACTCTTCCACGCGGACGTCAGCGTCTTCGCTGAAGCCGTAGGTGGTGATTTGACGACCCACGCGCGGCAGCAACTCGCGGATCACCGGATCGTCCACGCACATCACCGCGCGCCCGTAGAACGGCAGGTTGTGCAGGAAGTTGATAAAGGTCTGCTTTAAGTTCTCGAAGTCACCCTGGTAGGTATCCATATGGTCAGCTTCGATGTTGGTGACAATCGCCACCATCGGCTGCAGGTGCAGGAACGACGCGTCGCTCTCGTCCGCTTCAGCAATCAGATAACGACTGTGGCCCAGACGCGCATGTACGCCCGCGGCTTTGACCAGGCCGCCGTTGACGAACGTCGGGTCGAGACCCGCTTCTGCATAAATACTGGAAACCATCGCCGTGGTCGTGGTTTTACCGTGGGTCCCGGCAATCGCGATGCCGTGGCGGAAGCGCATCAGCTCCGCCAGCATTTCGGCACGGCGGATCACCGGAATGCGCGCGTCATGCGCGGCAACGATTTCCGGGTTGTCAGAGGAGATGGCGCTCGATACCACCACCACGCTCGCATCGCGCACGTTTTCCGGGCGATGGTTGAAATAGATAGTCGCCCCAAGCGACGCCAGCTGCTGCGTTACAGGGTTTGGCGCCAGGTCAGACCCACTGATCTGATAGCCTTCGTTAGCTAACACTTCGGCAATACCGCCCATGCCAGCACCACCGATGCCAACAAAGTGAATGTGCCGGACGCGACGCATCTCGGGCACGATTGAACGCAGTTTTGCCAGTTGTTGTGTATTCATTCTCTAAACGCCATCGACTACTTAAAATTCGTGCCGCGCTTCACGCGCTGCGAGGGTTAAGCCTGGGCTGCCAGGCTCACTTCTTTTGCCACCCGTTCCGTCGCATCAGGGATAGCCGCCGCGCGCGCGCGTTCAGCCATCTCAAGCAATACGTCTCTGTTCCAGCCCGCCAGGGTGGTGGCGACCGCGTCGGCGGTAAATTGTGGCTGCTCAAAAATTTTCGCCGCACCGGCTTTCTCAAGCGGCAGGGCATTCCAGTACTGCTGTCTGTCTTTGTGCTGGAAAGGCACAAACAGGGCTGGCAGACCTGCAGCAGCGATTTCGCTTACCGTTAAGGCGCCAGAACGACAGACCACGACATCGGCCCAGGCATACGCTGCCGCCATGTCGTCGATAAATTCCGTCACGTTATGCTGCGGCTGCCCCGCCTCGGCGTAAGCCTGCTCAACGGTCTGCTGAGCGCCTTTTCCGCTCTGGTGCCAGATGGTGACGGCATCCCCCAGCTTTGCAGCAACCTGCGGCATCGTCTGGTTTAAAATGCGTGCCCCCTGAGAGCCACCGACGACCAGCACACGAACCGGCCCTTCACGGCCCGCCAGGCGAGCGTCCGGCAACGGCAGCGCCAGCACGTCCACACGGACCGGGTTACCTACCACGTCCGCTTTCGGGAACGCGCCGGGAAACGCCTGCATGACTTTGGTGGCGATTTTCGCCAGCCATTTGTTGGTCAGACCGGCAATACCGTTCTGCTCATGCAGGACGACGGGAATACCTAACGACCACGCTGCCAGCCCGCCCGGACCCGAGACATAGCCGCCCATGCCCAGCACCACATCGGGCTTAAAGCGCTTCATAATGGTGCGCGCCTGACGCCAGGCGTTAAAAATGCGCACCGGAGCCAGCAGCATTGCCTTGAGGCCTTTGCCGCGCAGGCCGGAAATACGAATAAAGTCGATCTCAATACCGTGTTTCGGTACCAGGTCGGCCTCCATGCGGTCTGCGGTTCCCAGCCAGCGTACCTGCCAGCCCTGATCCATTAAATGGTGCGCAACCGCCAGTCCCGGGAACACATGTCCGCCGGTACCGCCTGCCATCACCATTAACCGCTTCGGTTGATTCATCGTGAACCTCGTGTAAACGCCTGGGCTTTTTCCAGACGCGTTTCATAATCTATGCGCAACAACAGCATGATGGCCGTCGACATAATCAACAGACTGGAACCACCATAACTGATCAACGGCAACGTCAGACCTTTGGTCGGCAGCATACCCGCTGCGGCCCCGACGTTAACCAATGCCTGGAAACTAAACCAGATACCAATTGAGCAGGCCAGGAAGCCTGAGAAACGGTGATCGATCTCCAGCGCTTTCCGGCCGATGGACATGGCGCGGAAAGCGACGAAGAATACCATTAATAGCGCTAATACCACACCGATATAACCCAGTTCTTCCGCAATAATGGAGAAGATAAAGTCAGTATGCGCTTCCGGTAAATACTCCAGTTTCTGTACCGAGTTACCCAGTCCCTGTCCCCAGAGCTCACCACGACCAAAGGCCATGAGTGACTGCGTCAGCTGATAACCGCTGCCGAACGGGTCTTCCCACGGGTTCCAGAAAGAGGTCACGCGGCGAATACGGTAAGGCTCGGCGAGGATCAGCAGCACAACCGCTGAAATCCCCATCCCAATGATGGCGATGAACTGCCACAGCTTCGCGCCCGCCAGGAACAGCATGGCCAGCGTGGTGACAAACAGTACCACCACGGTACCGAGGTCAGGCTGCGCCAGCAGTAAGACCGCCAGCACCAGAATCACGCCCATCGGTTTTAAGAAGCCGCGCAGGTTGTTACGCACTTCATCTACTTTACGCACCAGGTAGTTCGCCAGGTAGCAGAACAGGGAGAGCTTGGTAAATTCCGCAGGCTGAATACGCAGCGGGCCAAAGGCGATCCAGCGTGATGCCCCGTTTACGGAACTCCCCACCACCAGAACGATCAGCAGCATAATGATCGAGGCGATCAGCATCGCCGTACTGTGCCGCTGCCAGAACTCCATCGGTAGACGCAAGGTCACCAGCGCCAGGCAGAATGCCAGGATGATGTACAGACCATCACGTTTGGCAAACAGGAAAGGATCGTTCGCCAGACGCTGCCCGACGGGCATTGACGCTGACGTCACCATAATAAAGCCGACCGCCGCGAGCCCCATTGTGAGCCAGAACAGCGTGCGGTCGTACATGATCAGGCTGTCGTTATCTTTTTGACGAGAGCCCATCACCCAGCCTTTGAGCGCCGCAAACAACCACACCAGGATCCCAAATCCTGGCAGGCGCGGCATTTTCAGGCGAGGGAGAGATAAACGCATCAGCCTAACTCCTTCGCCAGGCGGGTAAAGACATCACCACGCTGTTCGAAATTCTTGAATTGATCGAGACTGGCACAGGCCGGAGAGAGCAGCACCATATCACCCGGCTTCACGCGAGGGGCAATCAGCCGCATCGCCTGTTCCATGGTTTCGGTTTGCTCGGCGATCTCAGGGCGCAGTTCAGCCAGCTCGCTGCCGTCACGGCCGAAGCAGTAGAGACGGATGTTATCGCCGGAGAGATACGGCTTCAGGGACGAGAAATCAGCTGACTTACCGTCGCCACCCAGCAGCAGATGCAGGGTACCGTCAACGTGCAGCCCGTTCAGCGCGGCCTCCGTGCTGCCCACGTTGGTGGCTTTGGAGTCGTTGATCCAGCGCACGCCGTTGTGCTCCAGCGCCAGCTGGAAACGGTGCGCCAGGCCAGAAAACGTGGTTAACGCTTTCAGACTCGAGGAGCGCGGCAGCCCCACTGCGTCCGCCAGCGCCAGCGCCGCCAGCGCATTGGTATAGTTGTGCTGCCCAGAGAGCTTCATCTCTTTCACGTTCAGCACTTTCTCACCTTTCACGCGCAGCCAGGTTTCGCCCAGCTGGCGGTTCAGATGATAATCACCCATGGTGATGCCAAAACTGATGCAGCGGTCGTCTGCGCCACGCACCGGCATGGTCAGCGCGTCATCGGCGTTCACCACGCAGACTTTGGCATTCTCATAAACGCGCAGCTTGGCGGCACGGTACTGCTGCAGACCAAAGGGATATCTGTCCATGTGATCTTCAGTCACGTTGAGGATCGTCGCAGCGGCAGCATGCAGGCTGGAGGTCGTTTCCAGCTGGAAGCTGGAAAGCTCGAGAACATACAGTTCACAGCCTTTGTCCAGCAGCATCAGAGCTGGCAAACCAATGTTACCGCCAACGCCGACGTTCATGCCCGCCGCTTTCGCCATTTCCCCCACCAGGGTGGTGACGGTGCTTTTACCGTTAGAACCGGTAATCGCGATAACGGGAGCCTGCGCTTCGCGGCAGAACAGCTCGATATCGCCAACAATCTCAACGCCCGCATCTGCGGCAGCGCTCAGTGAAGGATGCGCCAGCGCCATACCCGGGCTGGCGACAATCAGATCGGCTGCCAGCAGCCAGTCATCATTCAGACCACCCAGGTGGCGTTCAACCTGTTCCGGCAGCTTGTCCAGACCCGGCGGAGAGACACGCGTATCCATCACGCGCGGCGTCACGCCACGCGCGAGGAAAAAGTCCACGCAGGAAAGCCCCGTAAGGCCTAACCCGATGATAACGACTTTTTTGCCCTGGTAATCTGCCATGATTAACGTACCTTCAGCGTTGCCAGGCCAATCAGCACCAGCATCAGCGAAATAATCCAGAAGCGCACAATGACACGCGGCTCCGGCCAGCCTTTCAGTTCATAGTGGTGGTGAATCGGCGCCATACGGAAGATGCGCTGACCGCGCAGCTTGAAGGAGCCGACCTGCAAAATCACCGACAGCGTCTCAACCACAAACACGCCGCCCATGATCACCAGCAGGAACTCCTGGCGCAGCAGCACGGCAATAATGCCCAGCGCGCCGCCCAAAGCCAGTGAACCGACGTCACCCATAAAGACCTGAGCCGGATAGGTGTTGAACCACAGGAAGCCAAGACCCGCGCCGACAATCGCCGTACAGACGATCACCAGTTCACCCGCATGACGCAGATAAGGGATGTGCAGGTAGTTCGCAAAGTTCATGTTACCGGTCGCCCACGCCACCAGCGCAAAACCGGCCGCCACGAAGACGGTAGGCATGATTGCCAGGCCATCCAGACCGTCGGTCAGGTTAACGGCGTTACCGGTGCCGACAATCACAAAGTACGCCAGCAGAATGTAGAACAGACCCAGTTGCGGCATTACGTCTTTAAAGAACGGCACGACCAGCTCGGTCGCTGGCGTGTCTTTCCCGGCAAGATACAGTGCGAAGGCCACGCCCAGCGCGATCACCGACATCCAGAAATACTTCCAGCGGGCAATCAGGCCTTTGGTATCTTTGCGGACGACTTTGCGGTAATCATCGACGAAACCGATGATCCCGTAACCCACCAGTACCGTCAGCACACACCAGACGTACGGGTTGGACGGGTACGCCCACAACAGCACGGAAACGACGATGGCAGTCAGGATCATGATCCCGCCCATGGTCGGCGTACCGCGCTTGCTGAAGTGCGATTCCGGGCCGTCATTACGCACAACCTGGCCGAAAGAGAGCTTTTGCAGACGGGCAATCATGCGCGGGCCCATCCACAACGAGATGAACAGCGCAGTCAGCAGGCTGACGATGGCGCGAAACGTCAGATACGAAAAGACGTTAAAGCCTGAGTAATATTTGACCAAATGTTCGGCCAGCCAAACTAACATGTCCCGTTCTCCTGTAATGCGTGCACAACCTCTTCCATGGCGGCACTACGTGAACCTTTCACTAACACTGTCACAATTTGTTTTTCTGTCATTAATGCCTTAAGGCGCTCAATCAACGCGGCTTTATCGGCAAAATGCTCGCCAACGCCGCTGGCCTGGCTAATCGCCTGGCTCAATTTTCCTGTGCTCAGTACACAGTCCAGCCCCGCCGCTTTCGCCGCTTCACCGACCTGGGTATGACAGGCTTCGCTTTCGTCGCCCAGTTCTGCCATGTCGCCAACCACCATGATGCGGTAGCCCGGCATTTCAGATAACACCTGCACCGCCGCCGTCATCGAGCCAACATTCGCGTTGTAGGAGTCATCCAGCAGCAGCTTGTTTTCCGAAAGCTGAATCGGGAACAGGCGTCCCGGTACGGCTTTCAGGTTCGCCAGCCCGGCTTTGATTGCCTCATGTGAAGCGCCCACCGCCGTTGCCAGCGCAGCCGCCGCAAGGGCATTGGCGATGTTATGGCGACCCGGCAGCGGCAGCAGCACCTCCACGCCACCCGTTGGGGTAGTGAGGGTGAACTCGGTGCCGTGCGACGTCACATGGATATTGGTCGCCGTAAAATCACTGTTGGCCGCATTTGGTGAGAAGCGCCAGGTTTTACGCGCACCAATGATGCTCTGCCAGTTAAGCCAGTCGTTGTTATCGGCGTTCAGAATGGCAATACCGTTATCCGGCAGGCCGGTGTAAATTTCACCTTTCGCTTTCGCCACGCCTTCCAGCGAGCCAAAACCTTCCAGGTGCGCAGCCGCGAGGTTATTCACCAGCGCCGCTTCCGGGCGAGTCAGGCTCACGGTCCAGGCGATTTCACCCTGGTGGTTTGCGCCTAACTCGATCACCGCATAGTCATGCTCTTTGGTCAGGCGAAGCAATGTCATCGGCACGCCGATGTCATTATTGAGGTTGCCCGCGGTATAAAGCGTATTGCCGCACTGGCTGAGGATCGCCGCCGTCATCTCTTTCACTGACGTTTTGCCTGATGACCCTGTCAGCGCGACGACGCGAGCCGGCACCTGCTGACGAACCCAGGCAGCCAGCTCACCGAACGCGAGACGTGTATCTTTCACCACAACCTGCGGCAGATCGATATCAAGCTTGCGGCTGACCAGCAGCGCACCGGCGCCGTTCTCTTTGGCCTGCTCGGCAAAATCATGCGCGTCAAAACGCTCGCCTTTCAGCGCCACAAAGAGACAGCCTGCGGTGACTTTACGGGTGTCCGTCGTCACGGCATCGATGGTCAGGTCTTGCCCGTGCAGGTCGCCGTGCAGTACTTCTGCGGCCTGGCTTAAGGAGAGGCTAATCATGCGACAACTCCCAGCAGGCGAGCTGCCGTTACGCGATCCGAGTAGTCCAGACGGCGATTGCCAACGATCTGATAATCTTCATGGCCTTTGCCCGCCAGCAGAACAACATCATTCTCCTGTGCCTGCATGATGGCGTTTGTCACGGCTTCAGCACGGCCTTCCACGACGCGCGCGTGGCCTGCGTCCAGCATACCCGCCAGAATGTCATTAATGATGGCGCGCGGCTCTTCCGTACGCGGGTTGTCATCGGTGACAACCGGAATATCCGCGAACTGTTCCGCAATCGCCCCCATTAGCGGGCGTTTGCCTTTGTCGCGATCGCCGCCGCAGCCAAACACGCACCAGAGCTTACCGGTACAGTGCAGGCGCGCCGCTTCCAGCGCTTTTTCCAGCGCATCCGGCGTGTGGGCATAATCAACCACAACGGTCGGCTTACCCGGCGCGCTAAATACTTCCATACGGCCACAAACCGGCTGCAGTCGCGCGGCGGTTTTCAGCAGTTCAGCCATCGGGTAACCCAGCGCCAGCAGCGTTGCCAGGGCCAGCAGCAGGTTGCTGACGTTAAACGCCCCCATCAGGCGGCTTTCAATTTCGCCTTCCCCCCAGGAAGAGGCAAAGCGGATGGTCGCCCCGCTGTCGTGATAATTCACCTCAACCGCCTTCAGCCAGCGGCCGTGGCAGTTCGGATTGATATGGTCTTCCATCGAGACGGCAACCGCATCCGGCAGCTTCGCCAGCCAGCGGCGGCCCACTTCGTCGTCGGCGTTGATGATGGCCTGACCGTAATGGTGAGTAGAGAACAGCAGCCATTTCGCGGCTTCGTAGTGCTCCATATCGCCATGATAATCAAGATGGTCGCGGCTCAGGTTGGTAAACACGGATGCAGCAAATTTCAGCGCCGCGACGCGGTGCTGTACCAAACCGTGCGAAGAGACCTCCATCGCGGCGAAGGTTGCGCCCTGCCCTGCCAGACCGGCAAGCACGTGCTGTACGTCAACCGCCGAGCCGGTGGTGTTTTCCGTCGGGCTCACTTTGCCCAGCAGACCGTTACCTACGGTTCCCATCACCGCACCGGTTTCACCCAGCAGCTGAGCCCACTGCGCCATCAGCTGCGTGGTGGTGGTTTTTCCGTTCGTACCCGTTACGCCAACCAGGCGCAGCTGGTCGGAAGGTTCGTGATAAAAACGTCCCGCCAGTGCGGAAAGACGTTCGTTTAACTGGCTGAGATAGATGACCGGCACGCCGTGCATTTCACGGATCTCACCGTCGGTTGCCTCATCTTTGGCCTCAGCAATAATGGCAGCCACACCTTGCGCAATCGCCTGCGGGATATAACGACGCCCGTCCGCCTGATGACCGACCACCGCCACAAAAAGATCGCCAGAAGCCGCTACGCGGCTGTCCAGAACCATCTCTCGCAGTGCTCGCTCCGGTGCATTTGGCACCCACGGAGCGAGAAGGTCGCGCAAATTACGATCTGCCACCTGTACCCTCGCCTTGATTAATTACAAATTCACTTTTTTCGCCCGTCGCCAGCGCATCCGGTTCAATGTTCATGGTGCGTAACACGCCGCCCATGATGGCCCCGAACACAGGCGCGGAGACGGCGCCGCCGTAGTATTTACCCGCCTGTGGATCGTTTATCACGACCACCAGCGCAAAACGCGGATTGCTTGCAGGCGCAACGCCTGCGGTATAGGCAATGTATTTGTTGATGTAGCGGCCGTCTGGCCCCACTTTTTTCGCTGTACCGGTTTTAATGGCGATACGATAGCCTTTAATCGCCGCCTTCACGCCGCCGCCGCCCGGCAGCGCCACGCTTTCCATCATGTGCACCACGGTACGAACGATGGATTCCGGGAAGATACGCTCGCCCGGGACCGGTGGATCAACTTTGGTAATCGACAGCGGGCGATAGACGCCATAGCTGCCAATCGTTGCGTAGACTCGCGCTAACTGTAACGGGGTTACCATTAGCCCGTAGCCGAAAGAGAAGGTGGCCCTCTCTATGTCAGACCACCGTTGTTTTTGAGGATATAAGCCACTGCGTTCTCCGACCAACCCCAAATTGGTCGCCTTTCCCAGTCCAAAACGTGAGTAAGTCTCTACTAACGCTGAGGACGGCATCGCTAACGCCAGCTTTGAAACACCGACGTTACTCGACTTCTGTAACACCCCGGTCAGGGTCAATTCGCTGTAGCGCGCCACGTCTTTTATCTCGTGGCCGTTAATACGGTATGGGACAGTGTTCAGGACCGTGTTTTCATTGACAATACCGCGCTGGAGCGCGGTCATCACCACCATCGGCTTCACCGTGGAGCCGGGTTCGAACACGTCGGTAATTGCCCGGTTACGCATGGCATCTTTTGCGGTGCCGGTAAAGTTGTTCGGGTTGTAGGACGGGCTGTTGGCCATCGCCAGCACTTCACCGGTGCTGACATCCACCAGCACGGCGCTGCCTGACTCCGCCTTGTTGAACGCCACCGCGTTGTTCAGCTCGCGGTAGACCAGCGCCTGCAGGCGCTCGTCGATACTCAGGGCCAGGTTATGCGCTGCCTGACTGTCCGTGGAAGAGATATCTTCGATGACGCGCCCGTAACGGTCCTTACGCACGATTCGCTCGCCCGGCTGGCCGGTGAGCCACTTATCGAAGCTTTTCTCAACGCCCTCAATCCCCTGGCTGTCGACGTTGGTAAAGCCAATGAGGTGAGCGGTTACTTCGCCGGATGGGTAGTAACGGCGGGATTCTTCACGCAGATGAATACCCGGCAGCTTCAGTTTGCGAATGTAGTCCGCCATGTCAGGGTTAACCTGACGCGCCAGATAGATAAAACGTCCTTTCGGGTTCGCGTTAACGCGGGAAGCCAGCTGATCCAGCGGCATTTTCAGCGCATCAGAGAGGGCTTTCCAGCGGTTATCAAGGGTAATGCCACCGGCGTCGTGCAGCTCTTTCGGATCGGCCCAGATCGCTTTCACCGGCACGCTCACCGCCAGCGGACGACCGGAGCGGTCGGTGATCATCCCGCGGGACGTGGAAACCTCCTGAACGCGCAGAGAGCGCATATCGCCCTGGCGTACCAGCATGTCAGGGGCGACGATTTGCAGCCAGGCCACGCGGCCCAGTAGAAAACCCAGCGCCAGTAAAATGCAGCCGCAAAGCAACGCAAAACGCCAACTGATAAAGTTGGCCTGTTCTTCCTGACGTTTTGGTTTTAGCGTTTTTGCCGCTGCTTTCATGCGTCGCGTTTTCCCTTATTTTTGTACTACGATATTTTCCTGTGAAGGATCAACATGCTGCAGCTGCAGCTTTTCCGTTGCGATCCGTTCAACCCGGCTGTGATCGCCGAGCGCGTTTTCTTCAAGGATCAGATTTCGCCATTCAATATCCAGCGCATCGCGTTCCAGTACCATCTGCTCGCGTTGCGCAGTCAATAAACGTGTGTGGTGGGCGGTGGTGACCACCGTCACAGCCGTGACAATGATGCAAATGAACAGACAGAGTGGCAGTTTCCCAAACCGCAAAAGATCGTCGCCGATCACGCCAGGCAAGGCATGGCGCTCGTTGCTTCCTAACGAATCCTTAACTTTGCTTAGGGTCTCTGTCACTCTGCCGATCATGCGTTCGTCCTCTCTGCAACACGCAGCACTGAACTACGGGCGCGTGGATTCTCTGCCACCTCTTCTTCGCCCGGCATCAACTTGCCTAATGCTCGCAACTGACGGCCACCCAGCTTCCTGAGTTGTTCTTCCGTCATCGGCAGCCCCGCGGGTACCTGTGGACCGCGGCTTTGTTCACGCATAAAGCGTTTAACAATACGGTCTTCCAGCGAATGGAAGCTGATGATGGATAACCGCCCACCCGGGGCCAGCACGTCGAGCGAGCTTTTTAGCGCCAGCTCTATTTCCTCCAGTTCACTGTTTACCCAGATGCGAACCGCCTGGAAGGTACGGGTCGCGGGATGTTTGTGCTTATCCTTCACCGGCGTTGCCGCCGCGATCACCTCAGCCAACTCTTTGGTGCGGGTCATCGGCTCAATGCGATTGCGCTCAACAATGGCGCGCGCAATACGTTTGCCAAAGCGCTCTTCGCCGAAGGTTTTGATGACCCATGCAATATCCGCTTCATCAGCGGTCTGTAACCACTCGGCGGCAGACTGGCCGCGAGTCGGGTCCATACGCATGTCCAGCGGACCGTCACGCATAAAGGAGAAACCGCGTTCAGCATCATCAAGTTGGGGTGAAGAGACGCCAAGATCGAGAAGAATCCCGTCGATCTTGCCCGTCAGGCCGCGCTCAGCCACATAGTCCGCGAGCGCAGAAAAGGGTCCATGCACGATGGAAAAGCGTGGGTCATTGATAGTCTGTGCAACGGCAATTGCCTGCGGATCGCGATCGATTGCCAGCAGACGCCCCTCCTCACCCAGTTGGGAGAGGATCAAACGCGAGTGACCACCGCGACCAAAAGTGCCATCAATGTAGATGCCATCCGGACGAATATTCAGGCCGTTAACGGCCTCGTCCAGTAACACCGTTTTATGTTTATAATTTTCCATCATATTTATAGAGACAAGTCCTGCAGCCGTTCCGATAATGTCGCGGAATCAGACTGCTCAGCGTCGATATCTTCCTTGACCTGTTGATACCAGGTCGTTTCATCCCACAGTTCAAATTTGTTGAACTGCCCGACCAGCATCACTTCTTTGGTCAGACCGGCATGTTGCCGTAACACAGGCGCGATCAGTAATCGCCCTGCGTTATCCATCTGACATTCACTGGCATGTCCCAATAACAACCGCTGCACGCGGCGTTCCTGCGGGTTCATGCTCGACAGTCGCGACAGCTTTTGCTCAATAATTTCCCATTCAGGCAGGGGGTAAAGCAGCAGGCAGGGGGAGTTAATGTCAATGGTGCAAACCATTTGACCCGCAGCGTTCTCAATCAGCTGGTCGCGGTATCGGGTTGGTACCGATAAACGCCCTTTACTGTCGAGATTGACTAACGTAGCTCCACGGAACATGCCAGTCTCACCCCTCCTCACCACTTTAACCCACAAATTCCCACCTAAAGGAGTTTACGGAGCGAGGGAAAAGCTTGTCAAGCCAGGACTCTCGGCATAAGGACTCGAAAGCCCTCTATTTACAGAGATAAACAGTCCTGGTTAATAACTGCACAACTGGCGAGGCAAAATTAACGTTATGAATATTTGTAAGAAAAAAACCGAATATGCACACTAGCGTTAAGGCTCACTCAATATCATCGCAGATAAATATAAAGTGTCAGTTTGCGACGCGGGCAGCATTTTATGACAGATTCTCAGGGGATGACAGCGCCAGATTCACTCAGGCGAGCGGTAAGCGCAGTGGTTATCGCGTAAGCTGTCAAAGGAAGAGGAAAAAACGTCTGAATATTCATCGACCGAAGAGGGTTTGTAACAAAATAATACAAAGAGTGCCGTTTAAAATCGCTGAGATGTTGTTTAAAGGGCAACTTAAAAGCCAAAATGAATAAAGAAAAATAGGCGATTATGATCTCCCAAGAATTATCCTAATTTCTCTCCGGGAATTATCTGCACGAATTATTGCAGCAAAAAGGGGCAGATTTCACCGCCCCGGTCATTTCATTTTTGGCGGCTTAAAATTCCGCGATGGTAGAGGTTACGTTTGATACGCGTCAGGCCCGGCTTCGGTTTGCGGGGTTCATCCAGACTCGCCAGCACAATCTCCAGCACGCGTTCAGCCACATCGCGATGGCGCTGTGCAACCGCCAGCACCGGGCACTGAAGGAAGTCGAGCAGCTCATTATCCCCGAACGTGGCAATCGCCAGATCGGAAGGCAGTTTACCTTCACGACGTAAGGTCACATCCATGACACCCTGCAAGAGCGCAAACGAGGTAGTGAACAGCGCCTGAGGCATCGGATGCGTTTCCAGCCATTTTTCGAACAGCTGCGCGGCGGCTTCACGTTCGTAGCTGTTGGCATAGAGGTAGTGAACCTCGCGCGGATCGTCTTTCCAGGCCGTTCTGAATCCCTGCTCGCGCAGGAAGCTCACGGAAAGTTCAGGCAGCGCGCCCAAATACAGTACCGTTTCCGCCGGGAACGTCCGCAGCTCTGCGGCCAGCATTTCGGCATCGTCCTGATCGGCACCCACCACGCTGGTGAAGTGCTCGCGATCGAGGGCACGGTCAAGCGCAACGATCGGGAACGGATCATTCGCCCAGCGCTGGTAGAAAGGATGCTCCGGCGGTAAGGAGGTCGAAACAATTATGGCATCCACCTGGCGCTGAAGCAGATGTTCAATGCAGCGCATCTCGTTATCAGGCTGGTCTTCCGAGCAGGCAATCAGCAGTTGATAGCCGCGCTGACGCGCCTGACGTTCAAGATAGTTGGCGATACGGGTATAGCTGGTGTTTTCCAGGTCCGGGATCACCAGACCAATAGAGCGGGTGCGCCCGGCGCGCAGACCGGCTGCGACAGCATTCGGATGGTAGTTATGTTCACGAACCACCGCCATAACTTTTTCAACGGTCTTGTCGCTGACACGGTACTGCTTTGCTTTACCGTTAATCACATAGCTGGCCGTTGTTCGTGACACGCCGGCTAGCCGGGCGATTTCATCCAGTTTCACAATTGCCCCTTAAAAAAAGAAAAGAGTCCATGGCCCTGTCAAGGTTATGGTTAAATCTTTTAACATCTAAACGCAGAAAAGCCTTCGCGGCAACCGCTTTTATCTGCGTTGTCGGCTGATTACGCAAAAAAAAGCCCGGCTTTGGTGACCGGGCAGAAAGAGGCGAACCTTTTTGACAACTAACGCATGATTTTCTCGCCGCGTGACAGACCCACAACCCCCGATCTCGCCACCTCGACAATTTTTGCGACATCCCGTACGGACGCCAGGAACGCATCCAGCTTGTCGCTCGTCCCGACCAGCTGAACGGTATAAAGAGAAGGCGTGACGTCGATAATCTGTCCGCGGAAAATATCCGCATTGCGTTTGACTTCTTCACGCCCGTAGCCGCTGGCCTGAATTTTCACCAGCATGACCTCACGTTCAACGTAGGCCCCTTGCCCCAGCTCGCTCACGCGCAGCACGTCGACCAGCTTATGCAGCTGTTTCTCAATCTGTTCAAGCACCTTAGCGTCGCCGACGGTTTGGATCGTCATGCGCGACAGCGTTGGGTCTTCCGTCGGGGCGACAGTCAGGCTTTCAATGTTATAGCCGCGCTGCGCAAAAAGGCCAATGACGCGCGACAGTGCGCCAGACTCGTTTTCCAGTAAAACTGATAATATCCGGCGCATATCAGGTTCTCTCCGTTTTGCTTAACCACATTTCATCCATACCACCACCCCGAATATGCATCGGATAGACGTGCTCGGTTCCATCAACAATCACATCCATAAAGACGAGGCGGTTGTTTTTAACGTGCTCAAGCGCTTGTGCGAGCTTCGTTTCCAGCTCGGCCGGATCGGTTACCCGCATGCCAACATGGCCGTAAGCTTCAGCAAGACGAACAAAATCCGGCAGCGATCTCATGTATGACTGTGAGTGACGGCCAGAATAAATCATATCCTGCCACTGCTTCACCATGCCGAGGTAGCCGTTATTCAGGTTCAGCACGAGAACCGGCAGTTCATACTGCAGCGCGGTAGACAGCTCCTGAATGTTCATCTGGATACTACCGTCTCCGGTCACGCAGACGACGGTTTCATCCGGCAGCGCCAGCTTCACGCCCAGTGCGGCAGGCAGACCAAAGCCCATGGTGCCTAAGCCACCCGAGTTGATCCAGTGTCGCGGTTTATCAAACGGATAATACAGGGCAGCAAACATCTGATGCTGGCCCACGTCTGAGGTCACATACGCTTCACCTTTCGTCAGTCGCCACACCGCTTCGATGACCGCCTGCGGCTTAATGTTTTCGCTCCGCGTGTCATATTTCAGGCACTGACGCGCGCGCCACTGTTCAATCTGCTGCCACCAGTCGCGGATCTCATCCAGCGGCTGGGTCGCTTTCTCCTGGGCCAGCAGCTCCAGCATCTGTTCCAGGACCTGACGGGCATCACCGACGATCGGCACATCAGCCGACACCGTTTTAGATATTGACGTCGGATCGATATCAATATGCAGCACGGTGGCATTCGGGCAATATTTCGCCAGGTTGTTGGTGGTACGATCGTCAAAACGCACACCGACGGCAAAGATCACATCGGAGTGATGCATCGTCATGTTGGCTTCATAGGTACCGTGCATACCCAGCATACCCAGCGCCTGGCGGTGGGTGGCGGGAAACGCCCCCAGCCCCATCAGCGACGACGCAACAGGAAGGTTGAGTTTTTCAATCAGTTCACGAAGCTGGGCTTCACAGGCTGCATTGATCGCTCCGCCCCCGACATAGACGACCGGTTTTTTGGCTGCCAGAAGCGTTTGCAACGCCCGCTTGATCTGACCTTTATGCCCCTGCGTTGTCGGGTTGTAAGAACGCATGCTCACCGATTCCGGCCAGACGTAAGGCAGCTTGTTTGCCGGGTTCAGAATGTCTTTAGGCAGATCGACCACCACCGGTCCCGGGCGTCCGCTTGCCGCCAGCCAGAAGGCTTTTTTCAGTACGCCGGGAATATCTTCGGTTTGCTTAACCAGGAAGCTGTGCTTCACCACGGGACGCGAAATCCCGACCATGTCGCACTCCTGAAAAGCATCGTAGCCAATCAGCGAGGTGGCTACCTGCCCGGAGAGGATCACCAGCGGGATAGAGTCCATATACGCCGTCGCAATGCCGGTAATGGCGTTTGTCGCGCCGGGGCCTGACGTGACTAACACCACGCCTACTTCACCCGTCGCACGCGCCAGGCCGTCGGCCATATGTACGGCCGCCTGCTCGTGACGTACCAGAACATGGTCAATGCCCCCTACCGTATGGAGGGCATCATAAATATCGAGGACCGCGCCGCCAGGGTAGCCGAACACTTGCTTTACGCCCTGATCGATCAGCGACCGGACGACCATTTCCGCGCCAGACAACATCTCCATGCTTTGCCTCCAGGCATTTTGTTATAGACGGACTGCCGAATTCATTTCCGCCCCGTCTTACGATTGGGATGAACCAATCTTATATTTTGCAGAGTGTTCTTTACCTTAACCGCTCGTTATGAGGCAGGCAATTAGCAAACCCGGGGAGATAAACGGTGCGTAAAGTAGAAAACGCAGCCGTTAACAGAAGATATGGTTAATTCCTCTGAGAATAGAGGACGGTGTGATAAATCATCGCTGAAAAGCAGGACAATGCAGGAAATCATCTATTTTTGCGTGCCGAAGAGCCGCCCGAAAAAAAGACTCACAGAACAAAATAGCAACTATCCAAAAAAACTCAGGATAAATCACATGATCCGATGCGATTTATCCCGATGCGTTTACCGGCGACAGATACCAACCAGCAACTCTTCCATCCACTGGTGTCCTTTATCCCGTCCGGCCGCTTCATGCCAGGAGAGATAACAGGTTCGGCTATTTAACTTAAGCGGCAATGGCAAAATTTGCAGATTTAATGGGTCAGAAAACTCTTCTGCCAGCCAGCGCGGTGCAATCGCCACCAGCTGTGTCTGGGAGACCACGTTTAATACGCTGACCATAGCCATGCCCTGATAAGCCACGCAAGCCTGTTTATCCGCAGTGTCATACCACGGCAGGCTAAAGGAAGCATATCTGTCGAGAGCAACAACGGCGTGCTGTTCGTTATAAACATCGTGTTCTCGCAGCGGAGAATTCAGACGTGGGTGTTTTTTACTGGCGACAAGAACCATTTCATCTTTAAAGAGCGGCACGCAGGAAAATTCCGGACGACGGAACTCTTCATACCCCAGCACGAATTCGATCTCCTGATAGCGTAACTGATGTTCCGTGTTTTGATTCAGGGATGATTTAAAAACCAGATTGATATTTGGTGCGATTTCTTCAACTTTATTATAAATAATCGACGTTAAATAATTATCTAATGGACTGCAGACACAAAGATGGAATACGCGCTCGCTGCTCAAGGGTTCAAAGCCCGATCCCGGCAGCTCATTTTGCACCAACTGCAACGCCTGGCGGATGGAACCGAACAGCTGGAATGCGCGTGCCGTAGGCTGGATCCCCCTCCCGTAACGAACGAATAATTCGTCGTTAAACATGAGCTTGAGTCTGGCAACGGCATTACTCACAGCAGGTTGCGACATCCCCAACGCCTGGGCGGCACGGGTGATATTCTGTTCCTGCATGACCGCATCAAACACCGTCAGAAGATTAAGATCCACCGTGCGTAACTGCGGTTTAATCCCATCAGTAGCTTGAGGTTGTTTAATATTATTTTCTGGCACTTCTGACTCCACTGTCACGCTAAACTCCCTTTGCCAACGTACGCTAATCATCTCGAAAAATATGATTTATCATGCAAATACGATCAGCGAAAGAGAATTATTTAAAATTCAGAATATATAAAGACGCTATATAAACGAAAAGAAAATAGCGCAAATGATATGTTTGACTTTAGGATTGAAATGAAACCATAAACCAAACAAATACACAATGACCGCCAGGTTAATGATGACTTAAGTATTATTAAACTGTTATCGCCACCGCTCTGCAGTTAGTTAATAACATGTTATCTCTTTTCGTTTTTCAGCGAAGCGCAATAGATTCACCATAATTATAACTTAATGATATTAAAACCCTTTACGTACAGAACATTCTCAGTAACGTGCGTCACTCATTTGAAACAATTATATTTATTTGTTTCTGCAACTGTTTTCTTCAGTCCAAAATTAGACAATTAGTCGGGTCGTAAAAGCCAAAACCAGCACAATTAGCTAAAGTAATTATCCTGCTGATTACGCCCGTCGGGCCCGTTTTTATCATCAGGGGTTGACATCAACTGGCGTATCCAGTACCACTAAAAGCATATTGAATTTAACGGAGCACGATTCATGATTCGCACCATTCGTTTCACCGGTCTACTACTACTAAACGCATCCACTGTGCGCGGTAGACTGGCGGGCGAAATTCAGCGTTGAATCGTCACCAGTAAGACTAAAAACCCGCGCCACTGCGCGGGTTTTTTTATGCTCGTAGCAAGGCGCCCTAAGACTGACAAGGACCTAACCCATGAGCCAGCAAGTCATTATTTTCGATACTACTTTACGTGACGGTGAACAGGCATTACAGGCAAGCCTGAGTGTAAAAGAGAAACTGCAGATCGCGCTGGCTCTCGAACGTATGGGTGTCGACGTGATGGAGGTGGGTTTCCCGGTCTCGTCTCCGGGTGATTTCGAATCCGTCCAGACTATCGCCCGCACCATTAAAAACAGCCGCGTGTGCGGTCTGGCACGCTGTGTTGAAAAAGATATCGACGTCGCGGCTGAGTCGCTGAAAGTGGCCGAAGCGTTCCGTATCCACACCTTTATTGCCACCTCACCTATGCACATCGCCACCAAGCTGCGCAGTACGCTGGATGAGGTGATTGAACGCGCGGTATATATGGTGAAACGCGCACGCAACTACACCGATGACGTTGAATTCTCCTGTGAAGATGCGGGCCGCACGCCGATTGAAGATCTGGCCCGTGTGGTGGAAGCCGCCATCAATGCCGGCGCCAAAACCATCAACATCCCTGATACCGTCGGCTACACCATGCCGTTTGAGTTCGCCAATATCATCACCGGCCTGTATGACCGCGTACCGAACATTGATAAAGCGATTATCTCCGTCCACACCCACGATGATTTGGGTCTGGCCGTGGGCAATGCCATCGCAGCCGTCCACGCTGGCGCGCGTCAGGTAGAAGGCGCGATGAACGGTATCGGTGAACGCGCGGGCAACTGCTCGCTGGAAGAAGTGATCATGGCGATCAAAGTGCGCAAAGACATCATGGATGTGCACACCCGCATCAATCACAACGAGATCTGGCGCACCAGCCAGACCGTCAGCCAGATTTGCAACATGCCGATTCCGGCCAACAAAGCGATCGTCGGCACGGGCGCCTTCGCGCACTCCTCCGGTATTCACCAGGATGGCGTGCTGAAGAACCGTGAAAACTACGAAATTATGACCCCGGAATCCATTGGCCTGAATCAGGTCCAGTTGAACCTGACCTCCCGTTCCGGCCGTGCGGCGGTGAAGCACCGCATGGAAGAGATGGGTTATAAGGACAGCGATTACAACATGGATCAGCTGTACGACGCTTTCCTGAAGCTGGCCGATAAAAAAGGTCAGGTGTTCGACTACGACCTGGAAGCGCTGGCCTTTATTAACAAGCAGCAGGAAGAGCCAGAGCACTTCCGTCTGGATTACTTCAACGTGCAGTCCGGCTCCAGCGACATCGCCACTGCCTCTGTCAAGCTGGCCTGCGGTGATGAAATTAAGGCCGAAGCGGCGAACGGAAATGGCCCTGTGGATGCCATTTATCAGGCGATCAACCGCGTCACCGAGTACGACGTTGAGCTGGTGAAATATGACCTGACGGCCAAGGGCCACGGCAAAGATGCGCTGGGCCAGGTCGACATTGTTGTGACCCACAATGGCCGCCGTTTCCATGGCGTGGGCCTGGCGACCGATATCGTTGAATCCTCCGCGAAAGCGATGGTGCATGTGCTGAACAACATCTGGCGCGCCGCCGAAGTCGAAAAAGAGTTGCAACGCAAAGCTCAGAATAAAGAGAACAACAAGGAAACCGTGTAATGTCGAAGAATTACCATATTGCTGTGTTACCGGGCGACGGTATTGGCCCGGAAGTGATGGCACAGGCGCTGAAAGTACTGGAAGCCGTTCGCGCGCGTTTTGCGATGAAAATCACCACCAGCCACTACGATGTGGGCGGTATTGCGATTGATAACCACGGTACGCCACTGCCGAAAGCGACCGTGGAAGGCTGTGAAAATGCCGATGCCGTGCTGTTTGGTTCCGTCGGTGGCCCGAAGTGGGAACACCTGCCGCCTGCAGAGCAGCCAGAGCGCGGCGCGCTGCTGCCGCTGCGTAAACATTTCAAGCTGTTCAGCAACCTGCGTCCGGCGAAGCTGTATCAGGGCCTGGAAGAGTTCTGCCCGCTGCGCGCGGATATCGCCGCCAACGGCTTCGACATTCTGTGCGTGCGTGAACTGACCGGCGGGATCTATTTCGGTCAGCCAAAAGGGCGCGAAGGCAGCGGCCAGCATGAGAAGGCGTTCGACACTGAGGTGTATCACCGCTTCGAAATTGAACGTATCGCCCATATCGCCTTTGAGTCAGCGCGCAAGCGCCGCCATAAAGTGACCTCCATTGATAAAGCGAACGTGCTGCAGTCTTCCATCTTGTGGCGCGAGATCGTCAGCGAAGTCGCGAAGCAGTACCCGGACGTTGAGCTGTCGCACATGTACATCGACAACGCGACGATGCAGCTGATCAAGGATCCGTCTCAGTTTGACGTCCTGCTGTGCTCCAACCTGTTCGGCGACATTTTGTCAGACGAGTGCGCGATGATCACCGGCTCTATGGGCATGCTGCCATCCGCCAGCCTGAATGAAGAAGGTTTTGGCCTGTACGAGCCGGCAGGCGGTTCCGCGCCGGATATTGCGGGCAAAAACATCGCTAACCCGATTGCGCAGATCCTCTCTCTGGCCCTGCTGCTGCGCTACAGCCTGGATGCAGGCGATGCAGCAACCGCAATTGAAAATGCCATTAACCGGGCGTTAGAAGAAGGCGTTCGTACCGGTGATTTATCACGCGGCGCGGCGGCAGTCAGTACCGATGAAATGGGCGACATTATTGCCCGCTATGTCGCTGAAGGGGTGTAATCATGGCCAAAACGTTATACGAAAAATTGTTTGATGCGCACGTTGTCTACGAGGCACCAAACGAAACCCCACTGCTGTACATTGACCGTCATCTGGTACACGAAGTGACCTCTCCTCAGGCATTTGACGGCCTGCGCGCGCACAAGCGCCCGGTACGTCAGCCGGGTAAAACCTTCGCGACGATGGATCACAACGTTTCCACCCAGACCAAAGACATTAATGCCTCGGGTGAGATGGCGCGTATCCAGATGCAGGAGCTGATCAAGAACTGCAACGAATTTGGCGTTGAGCTGTACGATCTGAACCACCCCTATCAGGGCATCGTTCACGTGATGGGGCCAGAGCAGGGAATTACCCTGCCGGGCATGACCATCGTCTGCGGCGACTCCCATACCGCAACCCACGGCGCGTTTGGCGCCCTGGCGTTCGGGATTGGCACGTCTGAAGTTGAACACGTGCTGGCGACGCAGACCCTGAAGCAGGGCCGCGCCAAAACGATGAAGATTGAAGTGAAGGGCAAGGCGGCACCTGGCATTACCGCGAAAGACATCGTGCTGGCGATCATCGGTAAAACCGGCAGCGCAGGCGGTACCGGCCACGTCGTTGAATTCTGCGGCGACGCGATTCAGGCGCTGAGCATGGAGGGTCGCATGACCCTGTGCAATATGGCCATTGAGATGGGTGCCAAAGCCGGTCTGGTCGCGCCAGATGAAACGACCTTCAACTATGTGAAGGGCCGTCTGCACGCGCCGAAGGGCCAGGATTTTGACGACGCGGTAGCGTACTGGAAAACCCTGAAAACCGACGACGGGGCAACGTTTGATACCGTTGTCACGCTGCAGGCAGAAGAGATTGCCCCTCAGGTGACCTGGGGAACCAACCCGGGCCAGGTAATTTCCGTCAACGACGCCATTCCCGATCCGGCCTCCTTCGCCGATCCTGTCGAGCGCGCCAGTGCGGAAAAAGCGCTGGCCTATATGGGGCTGAAACCCGGCGTACCGTTGACCGACGTGACCATTGATAAGGTATTTATCGGCTCCTGCACCAACTCCCGTATCGAAGATTTGCGTGCGGCGGCAGAGATTGCCAAAGGCCGTAAAGTCGCACCGGGCGTGCAGGCGCTGGTGGTTCCAGGCTCCGGTCCGGTGAAAGCCCAGGCGGAAGCCGAAGGTCTGGATAAGATCTTTATCGAAGCAGGCTTCGAGTGGCGCCTGCCTGGCTGCTCCATGTGCCTGGCCATGAACAACGATCGCCTGAATCCGGGTGAGCGCTGTGCCTCCACCAGCAACCGTAACTTTGAAGGCCGTCAGGGCCGCGGTGGGCGCACCCATCTGGTCAGCCCGGCAATGGCCGCCGCTGCGGCAGTCACCGGTCATTTCGCCGACATTCGCAGCCTGAAATAAGGAGACAATCATGGCAGAGAAATTTACCCAACATACGGGCCGTGTTGTCCCGCTGGACGCCGCTAACGTTGATACGGACGCGATCATTCCTAAGCAGTTTTTGCAGAAGGTGACCCGCACCGGCTTTGGCGCGCACCTGTTCAACGACTGGCGTTTCCTGGACGATAAAGGCGAGGTGCCTAATCCGGAATTCGTTCTGAACTTCCCGGAGTACAAAGGCGCATCCATCCTGCTGGCGCGGGAAAACTTTGGCTGTGGTTCATCCCGTGAACATGCGCCGTGGGCGCTCACGGACTACGGCTTTAAAGTGGTCATTGCCCCCAGCTTCGCGGATATCTTTTATGGCAACAGCTTCAACAACCAGCTGCTGCCGGTGACGCTGAGCGACGAACAGGTCGATGAATTGTTCGCGTTGGTTAAGGCAAATCCGGGCATGTCGTTTGAAGTGGATCTGGAAGGGGAAGTGGTGAAAGCCGGGGATAAAACCTACAGCTTCAGCATTGATGCCTTCCGTCGCCACTGCATGCTGAACGGTCTGGACAGCATTGGTTTGACGCTCCAGCACGAAGACGCCATCTCCGCGTACGAGAAAAAACAGCCTGCGTTTATGGGCTAAAGACAATGGCCCGCAAAAAGCGGGCCATTGATTTGTTTCGTAAAGCCGCCTTCCAGAATCAGACATCCTTAACCCGGCAAGTCAGCCCAAGCGTAACCACCGAAATCGCGGCAATCACCCAGTAAACTGAGCCATGCCCGTAACTTTGCGCCAGCGCCCCCTGAATCACCCCCGCCAGGATCACTCCGGTCGAAATGCTGTTGGTAAAAAGCGTGGTCGCCGACCCGGCGCGGCCCGGCATTAAATCCTGGAACCAGAGCATGCCGATCCCGGCAACGATGCCAATAAACACAGCATTAAACAGCTGCAGCGCAAGCAGCGCTTCACGCGAATGGAAAAGGATCAGTCCCGCGTAAAACAGCACCCCGGCCGCCACGGCGACGATCATCATCCGACGCTTCCCAAAGCGCTTAACGTAATAGCCCGCCAGAATCATCGCCGGAATTTCCAGCCCGGCAGCGGTGCCCATTAAGATCCCCGCGAGCTTGTCCGGTAAGCCCAGATCGCTGCTGATCCACAGCGGCATGTCGATGATGTACATGGTGTTGCAGGTCCACATCAGCGTGGAGGCAATAAACAGCATGCGGACGTTTTTGTCCTGCCAGCCGCTCACCTGGGTGAGCGGTTTATCCGCTGTCTGTTCGACGCGCGCCACGGACGGCAGTGCGAAGGCAATCAGCGCCAGGCTGATGACAAAAATCCCGGCCGCGATTGAGAACATCGCGGTAAAGCCGTAGTTCAACGCCAGCATGAAGGCCAGCGGCGGGCCAATGACCCACGCCAGCGAGAGCTGGGCACGCATCACCGAGCTGAACATCACCACTTCCCGCGCCGAGCTATCCGCGTATTCCCGGGCCAGCGCAAACAGCTGCGGCATGGCGGTATTCGCAAGAGAGGCCAGCAGCACGCCGCAGGTAATGAGCGTCAGGTAATGACGATTGAAAGCAAAGAGCAGCGCGTTGCCCACGGCCATGGCGCAGCAAAAGAGGATCAGCTTACGACGATCGCCCTGGCTGTCCGATCGCTTCGCCAGCGCGAGGCTGACCAGGATCCCGGCTATCGCGTTGACGGTATAAAACAGCCCCACCCAGAACGGCTGTGCCCCCACCTCGCGGCTGAGAAACAGGCTCAGCGTCGGTGCCTGCAGCGCCCCCGCCACGCCCATCATAAAGGCCACCAGCATAAAAGCGGCATACACGCCGTTCAGGCGTCGCCCCATCGTCATCAACCACAGCATGCGCAAGTCCTTGTGAAAGCGAATCGAAATTGGGTGAAAGAATAAACGAAAAAAGCCAGCAAAAACATTTTGCTGGCGGGTGATTAGCACCAATACTCAGTCACACATGATCGAGGCGAGTCAGCGAGAAGAGGCCGGTTTCGTAACGTCCCACTGCATCAGTTCTTCTAACATTTTCAGCCGTTGCTCTGCACACGGGCGGGCCAGCCAGGACGATCCTTTTGTCGCTGAAAAGTACTGCTGATAAAACTGACGTGCGGTAGACCTCTTCATCATTTACCTCCTCGCTTCATCGGGAAGCATTATTGGCCTAATATAGGGATTAATAAATTGCTGGTTTTTTGTCAGGAGTTCCTCTTTTATGCCTTCCGGTCGTCTGCAGCAACAATTTATCCGCCTCTGGCAGTGCTGCGAGGGGCAATCGCAGGAAACCACGCTCAACGAGCTGGCTGACCTGCTTAGTTGTTCCCGCCGCCATATGCGCACGCTGCTCAATACCATGCAGCAGCAGGGGTGGTTAAGCTGGGAAGCGGAGGCGGGACGCGGGAAACGCTCGCGGCTGACCTTTCTCTACACCGGGCTGGCATTGCAGCAGCAGCGTGCAGAAGACCTGCTCGAGCAGGACCGCATCGATCAGCTGGTCCAGCTGGTGGGCGACAAGGCCGCCGTGCGCCAGATGCTGGTCTCCCATCTCGGACGCAGTTTTCGTCAGGGCCGACACATTCTGCGGGTGCTCTACTACCGTCCGATGAAAAATCTGTTGCCCGGCACGGCGTTACGGCGTTCTGAAACCCACATGGCCCGACAAATCTTCAGCGGCCTGACGCGGATAAATGAGGAAAACGGGGAACTGGAGGCGGATATCGCGCACCACTGGCAACAGCTTTCCCCGCGCCACTGGCGCTTTTTCTTACGCCCCGGCATCCACTTTCACCACGGTCGCGAACTGGAGATGCACGACGTCATCGCCTCTCTGGAACGCGCCCGCAGGCTGCCGCTCTACTCGCATATATCGCGCATCCACTCCCCCACGGCCTGGACGCTGGATATCGAGCTGGCGCAGCAGGACAAGTGGCTTCCCTGGCTGCTGGGCTATGTGCCGTCGATGATTTTGCCTGCCGAGTGGGAATCTCTGAACAATTTTGCCAGCCTGCCGATTGGCACCGGGCCCTACTCCGTCTCCCGCAATAACAGCAACCAGCTGAAAATCCGCGCGTTCGATGACTACTTTGGCTATCGGGCGCTGATCGACGAAGTGAACGTGTGGGTATTGCCGGATCTCAATGAAGACCTGAGCTGCGGGCTGACGCTTGAAGGCCCCACCACCGGAGAAAAGGCCGTGGAGAGCCGCCTGGAGGAGGGCTGCTACTATCTCCTCTTTGACCGCCGCACCCACCGTGGGGCAAACCCGGCTGTCCGCAAGTGGATCAGCCACGTGCTGTCTCCTTCCAATCTTATCTACCATGCGGAAGACCAGTACCAGACATACTGGTTCCCGGCGTACGGCCTGCTTCCGCGCTGGCACCATGCCCGACCAACGCGCTGCGACAAGCCCGCAGGGCTGGAGTCCATCACCCTGACCTACTACCGCGATCATGTTGAGCATCGTTTTATCGCGAGGATCATGACCCGCCTGCTGGCAGCGGAGGGAGTCAGGCTGGACATCAGGGAAGTGGACTATGACGAATGGCATCAGGGGGAAATCGCCAGCGATATCTGGCTGAACAGCGCCAACTTCACCCTGCCGCTCGATTTTTCCCTCTTCTCGCATTTGTATGAAGTCCCGCTGATCCAGCACTGCATCGACCGGGACTGGCAGCAGGATGCCGCCCTGTGGCGTGCGGGCGAGATGAATCTTGCCGTATGGTGCCAGCAGCTGCTGGCCGAGCAGGCGATCGTCCCGCTGATCCACCACTGGCTGATGATCCAGGGCCAGCGCAGCATGCGCGGCCTGCGGATGAACACCCTGGGCTGGTTTGATTTTAAATCCGCCTGGTTTGCGCCCCCGGAGCCATAACGCTTTCGTAATATTCACCAAATCATTACAATAGCGCCGTTCTCAACGGGGTGCTGCATCACAGATGTGCGCTGAGATAATACCCGTCGAACCTGATCCGGATAACGCCGGCGAAGGGATTTGAGGCTGTCGCTCAAAATCCTTTGCCACTCAACCCTGAGGTGCAAAGTGTTAAAAAAAGTTCTCCCCCTGCTGGCGCTGTTCGCGCTGCCCGCTTTAGCCAAGCCCGTTCTGACGGTCTACACCTACGACTCCTTCTCTGCCGACTGGGGCCCTGGCCCGGTCGTCAAAAAAGCCTTTGAAGCCGACTGCAACTGCGAGCTGAAGTTCGTGGCGCTGGAAGATGGCGTTTCGCTGCTCAACCGCCTGCGCATGGAAGGCAAAAACAGCAAGGCCGACGTGGTGCTCGGACTGGATAACAACCTGCTGGAAGCCGCCTCGCAAACCAAACTCTTTGCCAAAAGCGGCGTCGCGGCAGAGGCCGTTAACGTGCCGGGCGGCTGGAAGAACGACACCTTTGTGCCGTTCGACTACGGCTACTTTGCTTTCGTCTACGATAAAAACAAGCTGAAAAACCCGCCGAAGAGCCTGAAAGAGCTGGTGGAAAGCGACCAGAAGTGGCGCGTGATTTACGAAGACCCGCGGACCAGCACGCCGGGCCTGGGCCTGCTGCTGTGGATGCAGAAAGTCTACGGCGATAAGGCGCCGGAAGCGTGGCAGAAGCTGGCCGCCAAAACCGTCACCGTAACCAAAGGCTGGAGCGAAGCCTATGGCCTGTTCCTGAAAGGCGAAAGCGATCTGGTGCTGAGCTACACCACCTCCCCGGCCTACCACATTATCGCTGAGAAGAAAGACAACTATGCTGCGGCTGATTTTGCGGAAGGGCACTATCTGCAGGTGGAAGTGGCCGCGCGTACCGCCGCCAGCAAACAGCCGGAACTGGCCGAGAAGTTCCTGAAGTTTATGGTTTCACCGGCATTCCAGAACGCCATTCCAGCGGGCAACTGGATGTATCCGGTCACCAGCGTTGCGCTGCCTGCAGGTTTTGAACAGTTGACCAAGCCGAAAACCTCGCTGGAGTTTACGCCGCAGCAGGTCGCCGCGCAGCGTGCCGCATGGGTAAGTGAATGGCAACGCGCCGTCAGCCGTTAATTCCCGGCTGGTTACTCCCCGGATTGCTCGCCGCCGTCGTGATGGTGGCGGTCAGTCTGGGAGCCTTTCTTGCGCTGTGGTTTAACGCACCGGAGAGCGACCTGCTCGCCCTCTGGCACGACAGCTACCTCTGGCACGTTATCCGGTTCTCCTTCTGGCAGGCGTCTCTTTCTGCCCTGCTGTCGGCGATCCCGGCTATTTTTCTTGCTCGCGCGCTCTATCGGCGGCGTTTCCCCGGCAGGCAGGCCCTGCTGCGCCTGTGCGCCATGACGCTGATCCTGCCGGTTCTGGTGGCCGTTTTTGGCATTCTGAGTGTCTACGGTCGTCAGGGCTGGCTGGCCTCGCTGTTCGGCCAGCTTGGTATTGAGTGGTCATTCTCGCCTTACGGACTGCAGGGCATTCTGCTGGCGCACGTGTTTTTCAATATGCCGATGGCAACGCGCCTCTTTTTGCAGGCGCTGGAGAACATTCCCGGCGAGCAGCGGCAGATTGCCGCCCAGCTCGGCATGCGCGGCTGGTCGTTCTTCCGTTTTGTCGAATGGCCGTGGCTGCGCCGCCAGCTCCCGCCCGTGGCGGCATTAATCTTTATGCTCTGCTTTGCCAGCTTTGCCACCGTGCTGTCACTTGGCGGCGGGCCGCAGGCCACCACCATTGAGCTGGCGATTTACCAGGCGCTGAGTTACGACTACGATCCCGGTCGCGCCGCACTGCTGGCGATAGTCCAGATGGCGTGCTGTCTGGTGCTGGTGCTGTTGAGCCAGCGGCTGAGTAAAGCCATTCCCGCAGGTAGTCATCAAATAACCGGCTGGCGCGATCCGCAGGACAGCCTGCACAGCCGCATCAGCGATGTTATCCTGATCGCGCTGGCGCTGCTGCTGTTGCTGCCGCCGCTGCTGGCCGTTATCGTTGACGGCCTGAACCTCAATCTTATATCCGTCCTGCAACAGCCCGTTCTCTGGCAGGCGACCTGGACCTCGGTACGCATAGCGCTGGCTGCCGGACTGCTGTGCGTTATGCTGACCATGATGCTGCTGTGGAGCAGCCGTGAGCTCTACGCCCGCCAGGCGCAAAAAGCCGGACAAATGCTGGAACTGACGGGCATGCTGATACTGGCGATGCCGGGGATCGTGCTGGCAACGGGCTTCTTTTTACTGTTCAACAGCACCCTCGGCCTGCCGGAAAGGGCCGATGGCATTGTGATTTTCACTAACGCCTTAATGGCCATCCCCTACGCGCTTAAGGTGCTGGAAAACCCGATGCGCGACGTCAACAGCCGCTACGGTTTGCTGTGTCAGTCGCTGGGCATGCAGGGCTGGCAGCGGCTGAAGGTTGTGGAACTGCGCGCGCTAAAACGTCCGCTTGCTCAGGCGCTGGCGTTTGCCTGCGTGCTCTCCATTGGAGACTTTGGGGTCGTGGCGCTGTTCGGTAATGACGATTTCCGCACGCTGCCGTACTGGCTTTATCAGCAAATCGGCTCTTACCGCAGTCAGGACGGCGCGGTCACCGCGCTGTTACTGCTGCTGCTGTGCTTTGCCTTATTTACCGTTATCGAAAAACTCCCGGGGCGTGATGTTAAAACTGACTGATGTAACCTGGCTCTATCAGCATCTGCCGATGCGCTTTACGCTCTCCGTTCAGCAGGGCGAGCGGATTGCGGTGCTTGGCCCAAGCGGTGCCGGGAAAAGCACCTTGCTCAATTTGATCGCCGGTTTTCTGCAACCTGCCAGCGGGTCGATAGCCATCGATAATCGTGATTTCACCAACGCCCCTCCGGCTAAACGCCCTGTGTCGATGCTGTTTCAGGAAAACAACCTGTTTACCCACCTGACGGTGCGGCAAAACATCGCGCTGGGAATGCATCCGGGGCTCAGGCTGAACGATGCCCAACGCGAAAAACTTGAAGTGATTGCCGCACAGATGGGGATCGCTGAATTTATCGACAGGCTGCCGGGCGAGCTCTCCGGCGGCCAGCGTCAGCGCGTGGCGCTGGCGCGTTGTCTGGTGCGCGAGCAGCCGCTGCTGCTGCTGGATGAGCCCTTCTCGGCGCTCGATCCCGCGCTGCGCCAGGAGATGCTCGCCCTGGTGCAGGAGGTCTGCCAGCGCCAGCAGCTGACGATGCTGATGGTGTCGCACAGTATCGAAGATGCCGCACGGATTGCGCCGCGATCGGTGGTGATCGCGGAGGGACGCATTTTGTGGGATGGAGCAACAGAAGCATTAATGAGCGGAAAAGAAAGCGCTTCTGGATTATTGGGTATAAAACCGTAGGCCGGGCAAACGCAGTGCCGCCCGGCGCTTAACGGCTCACAACTTTCAACAGGATCTCACCGTACACCGGCATCAGCGGGTGGCGAATCAGCGCCACAAGCGCCACCACGGCCACACCCAGCGTCAGCGGGGCCAGCCACAAAAGACGAGAGCGCGGAAGATAGCGCGTCAGGCGATCGACGCTCGCTTTCGCGCTGCGCCACAGGCGCCAGCAGAGCCAGACCGCCAGCCACAGCAGGACCGCCGTGCCCAGCAGCAGCCACTTAAACTCACCGCTTTGCATACCGTCAGGAATATCAATCGCCGCACCGGCCAGAATACCCGGCAGGAAGTAGAACGGCGGCCAGAAGACGCAGCCGATAATGTTCGGCACCACAAATTTCGCGACGGGCAGATCCAGCATCCCGGCCACCATCGGCACCAGCGGACGCGTTGGCCCAACAAAGCGGCCCACGAGGATGGTAAACATGCTGTGCTGGTGCAGCGCATGCTCGGTTTTATCGAGCAACGCTTTGTTCTTTTTCATGAACGACCAGCGGTGCAACGGCTTCTTAAAGCGCCAGCCCAGCCAGAAGGAGATCCAGTCCCCCAGCAGACAGCCGATAATCCCGGCCAGCCATGCCTGCCAGAAATTGACCTCACCGCTGCCGATCAACGCCCCAAGCCCCGCCATCATCACGGTGCCGGGCAGGATTAACCCGACAAGGGCCAGCGATTCCAGAAACGCCACCAGCGCCACGGCGATGAGCGAGTACATAACGGACTGGGTAATAAAGTGTTCCAGCAATGCCTGCATAACTATTCCGGTCAGAAAACGAATCAGCGATTCTGCTTAGCGCCCCGCACCGCGTCAAGGCAACAATTGTCTGAATAGTTTACAAGTTGCTTCCCGCATTCACCTGTTTGTTTATCTTTTTTTACCGTTTATTCACATCCCGCGCGGAATTCACTGGGGCTGGCACCGGTGCATTTTTTAAATACGCGGGAGAAATAGAGCTGATCCTCAAAGCCCACGTTGCGCCCCACGGTGGCGATGGGCATCCGGGTGGTGCTGAGCAGCAGCTTCGCCTGGCTGATGCGCTGATCCTCGCGCCAGCTCAACACGCTGACGCCAAGCTGCTGGCGGAACAGGTGCGACAGCCGCGACGGCGACAGGCAGACGTGCTGGGCGACGCTGGCAATATCAAACTGGCTATCGGCCAGGTGGTCGCTGATGTACTGGCAGGCGTCGCGCACGCGGTTATCCAGCGGCGGATTCAGCGACGCGTTAATCGCCTCCATCCGCCGCAGCAGCAGCTGTTCAAGGAGGTTTATCGCCAGCAGTTCGGCATAGCGTCCACCAGCCTGCCCCGCCTCGATAATCTGCGCAAAAAGCTCGCGAAACTGCGCCAGATGCACCTCATCCGGGCGATAAAACCCGGTGTGTGCAAAAATAGCCGGCCAGGAAAGCCACTCCTGCCAGTAGGCGCGCGGACGGAAGTAGACCCACTGGTGATACCACTCTTTGGCATCCGGATGACGGCCATAGTGGTGGATCTCCCCCGGCGGGAACAGCAGGATATCCCCCGGGCGGCAGACGAACTGCTGGTCACCGTTCTTGATGATCCCTTCCCCCCGCACGGTCAGGTTGAGGATATACCCTTTCATCCCGAGCGGTCGGTCGACGTAAAAGTCGAGATATCCCTCAGCCTCGATAGGGGTCAGCCCCGCCACAAGGTGCGCGTTAAACGAGTATCCCGGCAGCAGGGGATCGTTCTGCGTTTCGGCCATAGATTCAGTTCTCCCAAGGGTCCTGAAGGAAACCAATTGTCCATATCACTAAATGCAGGTTAAAAATGGCCCGCGAAAAGATCCAAAAAGCATCACGCCGCTTTTACGTCCGCCATGTTTCAGCCTTTCCCCCTGATTTCTCCGCCAGAGCAGGCAGATAACCAGTAACAAAAGTGTCTATAAGTGCGGCAGAAATGTCCACATTGAATATTTGCACGGCGTCACACTTTCCGTTGTAACAGCAATTTAGTCCATAAGATTAGCGGATCCTGCCTGACGACTTTTGTCCCCAGTCTCTAATGTTCTTCCATACCTGTTTTTTCGATGGAGCAACACCATGGCAATTGCGATTGGCCTCGATTTTGGCAGCGATTCAGTTCGCGCGCTGGCAGTGGACTGTACGTCCGGCCAGGAGATAGCAACCAGCGTTGAGTGGTATCCGCGCTGGCAAGAGGGGCGCTACTGCGATGCGCCAAACAACCAGTTCCGTCACCACCCGCGGGACTACATCGAGTCGATGGAAGCGGCGATCAAAACCGTTCTGGCGGACCTGACCGACGCCCAGCGGGCCGATGTTGTGGGGATTGGCGTCGACAGCACCGGCTCTACGCCTGCCCCTGTCGATGCCGAAGGCCACGTGCTGGCACTGCGCCCGGAGTTTGCCGACAACCCGAACGCCATGTTCGTGCTGTGGAAAGACCATACCGCCGTGGAAGAGGCCGAAGCCATCACCCGCTTATGCCATCAGCCGGGCAAAACGGACTACTCACGTTATATCGGCGGGATTTACTCCAGCGAGTGGTTCTGGGCCAAGATCCTGCACGTCACCCGCGCGGACGCGTCTGTCGCACAGGCAGCGGCGTCATGGATTGAGCTATGCGACTGGGTTCCCGCCCTGCTCTCCGGCACCACGCGCCCGCAGGATATCCGCCGCGGCCGCTGCAGCGCCGGGCATAAATCCCTGTGGCATGAAAGCTGGGGCGGCCTGCCTCCGGCCGCGTTCTTTGATGAGCTCGACCCGATCATCAACAAGAGCCTGTCATACCCGCTGTTTACCGACACCTTCACCGCCGATATTCCCGTCGGCACCCTCTGCGAAGAGTGGGCGACGCGTCTCGGCCTGCCGCAGAACGTAGCTATCTCCGGCGGCGCGTTTGACTGCCATATGGGCGCCGTGGGCGCGGGCGCACAGCCAAACACGCTGGTCAAAGTGATCGGCACCTCCACCTGCGACATCCTGACGGCAGATAAAGCCACCGTCGGCGACCGCGCGGTAAAAGGCATCTGCGGCCAGGTTGACGGCAGCGTGGTGCCGGACTTTATCGGCCTCGAAGCCGGTCAGTCCGCGTTTGGCGATATCTACGCCTGGTTTGGCCGCGTGCTCGGCTGGCCGCTGGATCGGCTGGCGGCGTCACATCCTGAACTGAAAACCCAGATCGCCGAGAGCAAAAAGCAGCTCCTGCCGCAGCTTACCGACGCCTGGGCCAAAAATCCGTCTCTCGACCACCTCCCGGTGGTGCTGGACTGGTTTAACGGCCGCCGCACGCCGTTTGCCAACCAGCGCCTGAAAGGGGTGATTACCGACCTCAACCTGGCGACCGACGCGCCTGCGCTGTTCGGCGGTCTGATTGCCGCCACCGCCTTCGGCGCCCGCGCGATTATGGAGTGCTTCACCGAGCAGGGCATCGACGTGAACAACGTGATGGCGCTGGGCGGCATCGCCCGTAAAAACCCGGTGATCATGCAGGCCTGCTGCGACGTGCTGAACCGTCCGCTCCAGATTGTGGCCTCCGATCAGTGCTGCGCGCTGGGGGCGGCAATTTTCGCCGCCGTAGCCGCTGGCGTCCATGCGGATATCCCCACCGCGCAGCAGCATATGGCGAGTGCCGTCGAAAACACCCTTCAGCCGCGTGCCCAGCAGGCACAACGCTTTGAACAGCTTTATCAGCGCTACCAGCAATGGGCAAAAAGCGCCGAACTTCACTATCTCCCTGTCGCCGCCCCGGCCAAAAGCACCGCGGACACTACGGCAACCCTGACCCATTAAGGACACGATGATGACCATTTTTAATAACTATGAAGTGTGGTTTGTGATTGGCAGCCAGCATCTTTACGGACCGGAAGCGCTGCAGCAGGTAACGAAACACGCGGAGCACGTCGTTAACGCGCTGAACGCGGAAGCCAAACTGCCGTGCAAACTGGTGCTGAAACCGCTGGGCACGACGCCGGACGAAATCACCCACATCTGCCGCGACGCCAACTACGACGATAAATGCGCCGGTCTGGTGGTGTGGCTGCACACCTTCTCACCGGCAAAAATGTGGATCAACGGCCTGTCTATCCTCAACAAACCGCTGCTGCAGTTCCATACCCAGTTCAACGCCTCCCTGCCGTGGGACAGCATCGACATGGACTTTATGAACCTGAACCAGACCGCACACGGCGGCCGCGAGTTCGGCTTCATCGGCGCGCGTATGCGTCAGCAGCACGCGGTGGTCACCGGCCACTGGCAGGATGGCAAGGCGCAACAGCGTATCGGCGCCTGGATGCGTCAGGCGGTCTCTAAGCAGGATACCCGCCACCTGAAAGTGGTGCGTTTCGGCGACAACATGCGTGAAGTGGCGGTCACAGACGGCGATAAAGTCGCCGCGCAGATCAAGTTCGGCTTCTCAGTGAATACCTGGGCCGTGGGCGATCTGGTGCAGGTGGTGAATGACATCAGCGATGGCGACGTGAGCGCGCTGGTGGACGAGTACGAAAGCAGCTACCGCCTGACGCCTGCGGCACAAATCAACGGCGACAAGCGTCAGAACGTGC
The DNA here is from genome assembly GCF_043945315.1 of Enterobacter cloacae complex sp. 2024EL-00227. NCBI lineage: Bacteria > Pseudomonadati > Pseudomonadota > Gammaproteobacteria > Enterobacterales > Enterobacteriaceae > Enterobacter > Enterobacter cloacae complex sp. 2024EL-00227. The sequence goes on along the minus strand of NZ_JBIMQP010000005.1, from coordinate 175,773 downwards.
TGGATGCGGCGCGCATCGAACTGGGCATGAAGCGCTTCCTGCAACAGGGCGGTTTCCACGCCTTTACCACCACTTTTGAAGATCTCCACGGTCTGAAACAGCTGCCGGGTCTGGCAGTACAACGTCTGATGCAGCAGGGCTACGGCTTTGCCGGCGAAGGCGACTGGAAAACTGCCGCTCTGCTTCGCATCATGAAGGTGATGTCGACCGGTCTGCAGGGCGGCACCTCCTTTATGGAGGATTACACCTACCACTTCGAAAACGGCAATGACCTGGTGCTCGGCTCGCACATGCTGGAAGTGTGTCCTTCCATCGCGGTAGAGGAAAAACCGATCCTCGACGTGCAGTACCTCGGCATCGGCGGTAAAGCCGATCCGGCGCGTCTGATCTTCAACACCCGCACGGGCCCGGCCATCAACGCCAGTCTGATCGACCTCGGCGATCGTTTCCGCCTGCTGGTGAACTGCGTCGATGCGGTTGAAACGCCACACTCCCTGCCGAAACTGCCGGTCGCCAACGCCCTGTGGAAAGCACAGCCTGACCTGCCAACCGCCTCTGAGGCCTGGATTCTGGCCGGCGGCGCGCACCACACGGTGTTCAGCCACGCGCTGGATCTGAACGACATGCGTCAGTTCGCCGAGCTGCATGATATCGAGCTGACCGTCATTGATAACGATACCCGCCTGCCCGCCTTCAAAGACGCGCTGCGCTGGAACGAAGTCTATTACGGTTCAAAACGCTAAGCCCTGAATGCCCGGTGGCACCGCGTTTACCGGGCCTACGGTTCTGTAGGCCGGATAAGCGAAGCGCCATCCGGCACTGGAGACAACAATGTTAGAAGAGCTCAAACGCCAGGTGCTCGAAGCCAACCTGGCGCTGCCGAAACATAATCTGGTCACCCTGACCTGGGGCAACGTCAGCGCCGTTGACCGCGATAAAGGCGTGTTTGTGATCAAGCCTTCCGGCGTCGATTACGCGGTGATGACGGCGGACGATATGGTGGTGGTCAGCATCGAAACGGGTGAAGTGGTGGAAGGGAACAAAAAGCCCTCCTCCGATACGCCAACCCACCGGTTGCTGTACCGCTCATTCCCAACCATCGGCGGTATCGTGCATACCCATTCACGCCATGCCACCATCTGGGCGCAGGCGGGCCAGTCCATCCCGGCGACAGGCACCACCCACGCGGACTACTTCTACGGCACCATTCCCTGCACGCGTCTGATGACCGATGCGGAGATCAACGGTGAGTACGAGTGGGAAACGGGCAACGTCATTGTCGAAACCTTCGAAAAACAGGGCATCGACGCCGCGCAGATGCCCGGCGTGCTGGTGCACTCCCACGGCCCGTTCGCCTGGGGTAAAAACGCAGAAGACGCGGTGCATAACGCCATCGTGCTTGAAGAGATCGCCTATATGGGGATCTTCTGTCGACAGCTGGCGCCGCAGCTGCCGGACATGCAGCAGACCCTGCTCGATAAGCATTATCTGCGCAAGCACGGCGCGAAGGCCTACTACGGGCAGTAAACTGTATATAAACCCAGCATTAAAATCTTAACCAGGCTATAATCAGGCCTGGTTTTGTTTTATGGGATAACGGCGTGGCGCAGGCGCAAGAAGGCTTTTTACTGACCCGACACTGGCGGGATACGCCTCAGGGCACCGAGGTTGAATTCTGGCTGGCAACGGACAACGGCCCGCTGCAGGTGACGCTGCCGCCGCAGGAGTCCGTGGCGTTTATCCCAGAGCCGCACGTCGAAAAAGTGAAACAGTTGCTGCGCGGTGAAAACGGCTGGCGCATTACCCCGCTTGAACTGAAAGATTTCCACCGTCAGCCGGTTTACGGCCTCTACTGTCGCGCCCATCGTCAGCTGATGCGCTATGAAAAACTGCTCCGTGAAGCAGGCGTGACGCTCTACGAAGCGGATATCCGCCCACCCGAACGCTTTCTGATGGAGCGGTTTATTACCGCGCCCGTCTGGGTCGATGGTTCTCCGCAAAATGGCGGTCTCATCAACGCGCGGCTAAAGCCTAACCCACATTACCGCCCGCCGCTGAAGTGGGTCTCCCTGGATATCGAAACCACCCGTCACGGCGAACTGTACTGTATAGGACTTGAAGGCTGCGGCGATCGGGTTGTCTATATGCTCGGGCCACCGAATGGTGATGCCTCCGCGCTGGATTTCCGGCTTGAGTATGTTACCAGCCGGCCGCAGCTGCTGGAGAAGCTCAACCAGTGGTTTGCCGACTTCGATCCCGACGTTCTGATCGGCTGGAATGTGGTGCAGTTCGACCTGCGCGTGCTGCAAAAACACGCCGAGCGTTACCGCATCCCGCTGATGCTCGGGCGCGGCAACAGCGAGCTTGAGTGGCGCGAACACGGTTTTAAGAACGGCGTTTTCTTCGCACAGGCGAACGGCCGCCTGATTATCGACGGCATCGAGGCGCTCAAGTCCGCCTTCTGGAACTTCTCGTCATTCGCCCTCGAAGCGGTGGCGCAGGAGCTGCTTGGCGAAGGCAAATCCATCGACAACCCCTGGGACAGAATGGACGAGATCGACCGGCGCTTTAACGAAGACAAGCCCGCGCTCGCCACCTATAACCTGAAAGACTGTGAGCTGGTCACGCGGATTTTCCACAAAACCGAGATCATGCCCTTCCTGCTGGAGCGCGCGACGGTGAACGGACTCGCGGCGGACAGGCACGGCGGCTCCGTGGCGGCCTTTAGCCACCTCTATTTTCCCCGAATGCACCGGGCAGGATACGTTGCCCCCAACCTCGGGGACGTGCCGCCGCAGGCCAGCCCCGGCGGGTACGTCATGGATTCCCGACCAGGATTGTATGACTCCGTTCTGGTCCTGGACTACAAAAGCCTCTACCCGTCGATAATTCGCACCTTCCTGATCGATCCCGTCGGGCTGGTTGAGGGGCTGGCCCAGCCGGATGATGAACACAGCACCGAAGGCTTCCTCGGCGCACGCTTCTCGCGGGAAAAACACTGCCTGCCCGACATCGTAGGCAACATCTGGCACGGCCGCGACGAGGCCAAGCGCCACGGCAACAAGCCCCTCTCACAGGCGCTGAAAATCATCATGAACGCCTTCTACGGGGTGCTGGGCACCAGCGCCTGTCGCTTCTTCGACCCTCGGCTGGCGTCGTCGATCACGATGCGCGGGCACGAGATCATGCGCCAGACTAAAGCGCTGATTGAATCCCGGGGCTATGACGTCATCTACGGCGACACGGACTCCACCTTTGTATGGCTTAAGGGCGCGCATTCCGAAGACGATGCCGCGCAAATCGGCAAAGCGCTGGTTGCCTTCGTGAACGACTGGTGGCAGGAACATCTGCAGAAAGTGCGGTTAACCAGCGCGCTGGAGCTGGAATTTGAAACCCATTTTGCCCGCTTCTTAATGCCCACCATCCGCGGTACCGATCAGGGCAGCAAGAAGCGCTATGCCGGGCTGATTCAGGAAGGCGACGCGCAGCGGATGGTCTTTAAAGGGCTCGAGACAGTGCGTACCGACTGGACGCCGCTGGCCCAGCAGTTCCAGCAAACGCTCTATCTGCGGGTATTTCGCAATGAGCCGTATCAGGACTACGTGCGCGAGACGATAGCCAGCCTGATGGCAGGCGAACTTGACGCGCAGCTGGTGTATCGCAAACGCCTGCGCCGCCCGCTCGCGGAGTACCAGCGTAACGTTCCTCCGCACGTTCGCGCCGCGCGCCTCGCGGACGAAGAAAACGTCCGCCGTGGCCGCGCGCCGCAGTATCAGAATCGGGGAACCATCAAATACGTCTGGACGATAAACGGTCCGGAACCGGTGGATTATCAGCACTCGCCTCTGGATTATGAACACTATCTGACGCGTCAGCTTCAGCCGGTTGCCGACGGAATTTTGCCCTTCATCGACGATGATTTTGCTACACTAGTGACAGGGCAACTTGGCCTATTTTGACGCGTGACGAAATGGCTGCCATCCAGTACCATAGCGCCCTTTCCATTCCCGGACCCATTTTTCGATGACCGTCTTTTTTGACGGTGGTCGAACTATTGCCTGCAATTAAAGATTAGAGCCGAACAACTATGCCTTTTACACTTGGTCAACGCTGGATCAGCGATACAGAAAGCGAACTTGGATTAGGAACCGTCGTTGCCGTTGATGCGCGCATGGTTACCCTCCTCTTCCCTGCCACCGGTGAAAACCGCCTGTACGCCCGCAATGACTCCCCTGTAACCCGCGTGATGTTTAATCCGGGTGACACCGTGACCAGCCACGACGGCTGGCAGCTCAAGATTGAAGACGTAAAAGAAGAGAATGGACTGCTCGCCTACATCGGCACTCGCCTGGACACCGACGAGGCCAATGTCATCCTGCGCGAAGTGCTGCTCGACAGCAAGCTGGTGTTCAGCAAGCCGCAGGACCGCCTGTTTGCCGGGCAAATCGACCGTATGGATCGCTTCTCCCTGCGCTATCGCGCGCGTAAGTTCCAGAGTGAACAGTACCGCATGCCCTGGAGCGGCCTGCGCGGCCAGCGCACCAGCCTGATCCCCCACCAGCTGAACATCGCCCATGACGTGGGCCGTCGCCATGCGCCGCGCGTGCTGCTGGCAGATGAAGTGGGCCTGGGTAAAACCATCGAGGCGGGCATGATCCTGCACCAGCAGCTGCTTTCCGGCGCTGCCGAGCGCGTGCTGATTGTGGTGCCAGAAACCTTACAACACCAGTGGCTGGTTGAGATGCTGCGCCGCTTTAACCTGCGTTTCTCTCTGTTCGATGACGAACGCTACGCCGAAGCCCAGCACGATGCGGACAACCCGTTTGAAACCGAACAGCTGGTGATTTGTTCTCTCGACTTCGTGCGCCGCAGCAAGCAGCGTCTTGAGCATCTGTGCGATGCCGAGTGGGACCTGATGGTCGTCGACGAAGCGCACCACCTGGTCTGGAGCGAAGACGCGCCGAGCCGCGAATATATGGCTATCGAGCAGCTTGCCGAGCGCGTGCCTGGCGTCCTGCTGTTGACCGCTACGCCGGAACAGCTGGGTCTGGAAAGCCACTTCGCCCGTCTACGCCTGCTCGATCCAAACCGTTTCCACGACTTCGGGCAGTTTGTGGAAGAACAGAATAACTACCGTCCGGTTGCAGATGCCGTCGCGCTGCTGCTGGCGGGCAAGCGTCTTTCTGATGACGAACTCAACACCCTGAGCGATCTGATTGGCGAGCAGGATATCGAGCCGCTGCTGCAGGCCGCTAACAGCGACAACGCGGAATCCGCGCGTAAAGAGCTGATCGACATGCTGATGGATCGCCACGGCACCAGTCGCGTCCTGTTCCGTAACACCCGTAACGGTGTGAAAGGGTTCCCGAAACGCGAGCTGCATACCATTAAGCTGCCGCTGCCGACGCAGTATCAGACGGCAATTAAAGTTTCCGGCATCATGGGCGCGCGCAAAACGCAGGAAGAGCGCGCCCGCGACATGCTCTACCCGGAACAAATCTACCAGGAATTTGAAGGCGATACCGGCACCTGGTGGAACTTCGATCCGCGCGTAGAGTGGCTGATGGGCTACCTGACCGCGCACCGCTCCCAAAAGGTGCTGGTGATCTGCGCCAAGGCGGCCACCGCGCTGCAGCTGGAGCAGGTCCTGCGCGAGCGCGAAGGCATTCGCGCCGCCGTGTTCCACGAAGGCATGTCCATCGTTGAACGCGACCGCGCTGCTGCGTGGTTTGCCGAAGAGGACAGCGGCGCTCAGGTTATGCTGTGTTCTGAAATCGGTTCTGAAGGCCGTAACTTCCAGTTCGCCAGCAACCTGGTGATGTTCGATCTGCCGTTCAACCCGGATCTGCTGGAGCAGCGTATTGGCCGTCTGGATCGTATCGGTCAGGCGCACGATATTCAGATCCACGTGCCGTATCTGGAAAAAACGGCCCAGTCCGTGCTGGTGCGCTGGTTCCACGAAGGTCTGGATGCGTTTGAACATACCTGCCCGACGGGCCGCACCATTTACGATCAGGTGCACGGCGATCTGATCGGCTATCTGGCCGCGCCGGAAAACACCGACGGCTTTGACGATCTGATTAAGTCCTGCCGCGAGAAGCACGACGCGCTGAAAGCGCAGCTTGAACAAGGCCGCGACCGCCTGCTGGAGATCCACTCCAACGGCGGGGAAAAAGCGCAGGCGCTGGCTGAGAGCATTGAAGAGCAGGATGATGACACCAGCCTCATCAGCTTCTCCATGAACCTGTTCGACATCGTTGGCATTAACCAGGACGACCGCGGCGAGAACCTGATTGTCCTGACCCCGTCCGATCACATGCTGGTGCCAGATTTCCCGGGCCTGCCGGAAGATGGCTGCACCATCACCTTCGAGCGTGATGTGGCGCTGTCCCGCGAAGATGCTCAGTTCATCACCTGGGAACACCCGCTGATCCGTAACGGGCTGGATCTGATCCTCTCTGGCGATACCGGCAGCAGCACCATCTCGCTGTTGAAAAACAAGGCGCTGCCCGTAGGCACGCTGCTGCTGGAGCTGATCTACGTTGTGGAAGCGCAGGCGCCGAAACAGCTGCAGCTCAACCGCTTCCTGCCACCAACGCCGGTGCGTCTGCTGCTGGATAAAAACGGCACGAACCTCGCAGGACAGGTTGAATTTGAGAGCTTCAACCGCCAGCTGAGCGCGGTGAACCGCCATACCGGCAGCAAGCTGGTCAATGCGGTGCAGCAGGACGTGCATGCCATTCTCCAGCAGGGTGAAACCCAGATTGAAAAAGCGGCCAGAGCGCTGATTGACGCCGCGCGCAGTGAAGCTGACGAGAAACTGTCTGCAGAGCTGTCGCGTCTGGAGGCGTTGAAGGCCGTGAACCCGAACATTCGTGACGACGAGCTGGCGGCGATTGAAAGCAACCGTCAGCAGGTGCTGGAAAGCCTGGATCAGGCAAGCTGGCGTCTGGATGCCCTGCGTCTTATCGTTGTGACGCATCAGTAAACGGAGCGCAAGATGGTGATGGAGCCGTACAATCCGCCGCAGGATCCCTGGCTGGTCATTCTGTATCAGGATGAACACATTATGGTGGTCAACAAGCCCAGCGGGCTGTTGTCCGTGCCGGGTCGTCTGGATGAGCACAAAGACAGCGTGATGACGCGCATTCAGCGCGATTATCCTCAGGCGGAGTCGGTCCATCGCCTGGACATGGCGACCAGCGGCGTGATTGTGGTGGCGCTGAACAAAGCGGCAGAACGCGAGCTGAAGCGCCAGTTCCGCGAGCGCGAGCCGAAGAAGCAGTATGTCGCCCGCGTCTGGGGTCACCCGGCGCAGGCGGAAGGGCTGGTGGATTTACCGCTGATCTGCGACTGGCCGAATCGGCCAAAGCAGAAGGTGTGTTATGAAACCGGCAAGGCCGCGCAAACCGAGTATGAAGTGCTTGAGTACGCGCCGGATAATACCGCGCGCGTCCTGCTTAAGCCGATTACCGGACGTTCACACCAGCTGCGCGTGCATATGCTTGCGCTGGGTCATCCGATTCTGGGCGACCGCTTTTACGCGCCGCCTGAAGCGCTGGCCTTAGCGCCACGTCTGCAGCTGCACGCGCAGACGCTTACCATCACCCATCCGGCCTTCGGTAACGCGATGACGTTTAAAGCCCCGGTCGATTTTTAAATTCCTGATGTGAATATTTACTGCCAGCTCACTGTCGACGGTAAATATTCACACAGCATATATATCTCCCCTGCTCATCTGAAAACCCGCCCAAGTTCATTCACGATAATTATCTCTTCCTTAAATAACACTCAGTATTTTTAGAAAGACTAAGGTTTGGATTAAAAAATATTAAATTGAACACGATGCAATTTATTACTGATAATCCAGCTCATTTTAAGGAAATACTAACTCTACCCTATCCAAACGGAGTTATTTTTCTACTCAACAGCCACACTTAGTTTACTCATTGATTCACAAGGAAGTGTATGAACCGTTCGTATAACATCGTCTGGAATTGCGCCAGAAATATGTACATCGTTGCCTCGGAGTTTTCAAAAGGGGACAGCAAAGTTAAATCCTGCGTACGCGCCGGAAGCGCGATCGCAACGTTTATCTTGTCAGGTGTTATGAGTACCGCACACGCCAGTGACACGACGTTTGTTGCAGTCCCGGGTAATAACACCATCAGTGGTGAATATTCAACGACGAGCCCTAATACCTCGGCGGTATCCGCCTCTGGCTCTGATGTCATCGTCACCGATAACGGCGCCTTAACGATATCCACAACCGGGGATGCAGGCATGGGGCTATCCGTGTCGAATGGAGCGAAAATCACGCTCGATGATTCGGGATCCACAATCCGCACTTCCGGGGAAGGCAGTCATGCGATAACCATTGTCGGTGATAACTCAGAAGCCATGTTGAACAACCTTACCGTTTCGACGGAAGGCGAGATCGCATCTGCCGTATTGTTTAGCTCTAATGCAAAAGGCACCATTGACGGGGGGAGCTATACGGCGACGGGAGAGGGTTCTTATGGTGTTGAGATATTGAATGGCGCAGACCTGACGATAAAAAACGCGACCATTACGACTTCCGGGTATGGCATGGCTCGGGCTATTGTTAACCGATATGCCACCCTTTCATTAGACAATGTGAATATAAACACCACGGGAGATTTTGGTAATGCAGGTATATATAACGACGGTGAATTGACCGGCTCAAACGTCACGATTACCACTACCGGAAGCCAGAGCTTTGGTATTCAAAACTATACCAACACATTTAATTTAGCGGCATCCCACGTTGAAACTTACGGTGAGCAGTCAGTTGGCATAATGAATACCGGACGCGCAGAACTCACTGACACTCATATCGTCACTCATGGGAAAAATGCTGACGCAATATCCTCTGACGGGGCAAAGAGCACATTCGTACTGAATAACGGTTCAACGATCGCGTCCGGAGAAAATTCGCGGGCAGTGGCGATGACTCACGGTGGAGCCCTTGAGGCGAACAGCACAGATATCACCAGCGAACAATCTGCTGCCATTGCCTTAGAAAGCGCCAGCAGCGCGACCGTCACCCACAGCAACGTTTCCGGTAGCAATGTCGCCTTCTCGTTCAGCGGTGGAAAAAATGTCGCTACGATTGACGGAGGGAGCATTACGGCAACCGCGTCCGGAGGAAGTGCTTTTGCGGTGGATTCCGGATCTGCCGAAATTAACGTGAAGAATGTGCAAACGATGAACGCAGACAATCTGCTCACCGTGGCCAATACCACTGATGCAGTCACCCTTCGCGCTGAAAACAGCAAGCTGTCCGGCGCCGTTAAGGCCAGCGGTGATAACGTCAGCATGACGCTGGATGCGAACAGCCAATGGCTGCTGACGGCCGATTCCAGCGTCGGTAATCTTACCAGCAGCGGACGCATCACACTCGGCGATGAAAACGGCAGTACTGGTACACTCAATGTCGGTAATCTCACCCTTCGGGCTAACAGCCAAACTGATGTCTATCTTGACGCAAACGCGACCAGTGCGCCTATTGTCGCTCAGAATGCGACGCTTGATGGCACACTAAATATTACAGGTTACGGTAGTGCCAGCACGCTTTCCGCGGATAGCGCCTTCACGGTGATTGACGCTGAAAATGCAATCAGTGGCAATTTTACCAACCTCACCGTCGCGGGCATGGCATCTGGCTCCGTTGACTTCATCACCTTTAGCGGCACCATGGACCCCGCCGACGTGACCAATTACGTCCTGACACCGTCATTAACCTGGTATGCCAGCCAGAACCCAGCGGCAACAGCGGCTCACGGCACATTCACTCTGACCAATCCTGACGGCAGCTTTACGCTGAGCACGGCGCTTGTCGATCAAAATGCCGAAGCCACGACCGGATGGGACGGAAAATCGCTGACCAAAGAGGGGCAAGGTACGCTGATCCTTAATGCCGCAAACAGTTACAGCGGCACAACGGATGTGAACCAGGGAACGCTCTGGCTGGACGAGGCTGGCGTTATCGGCGTACAAAACAGCGAGCAGGCCGTGAATGTCGCGGCAGGCGCCACGTTTGGCGGTTCCAACGGTGTGGTGAACGGCAATGTTAATAGCAAGGGTACCGTTCAGTTCAACGACACGCTAACGATCAATGGTGATCTGAGCAACGCAGGCAGCATTGTCAGCGGCAATATTGAAGGAACCAATGGTGCGACGACCGGCAACACGCTGATCGTAAACGGCGATTACACCAGCAACCAGGGTTCTGTGACGCTAAATACGCAGTTAGGCGACGACACGTCTCCAACCGATATGCTTAACATTAAGGGGAATACGTCCGGGAACACCACCCTGTACATTAACAACGTTGGTGGTCAGGGCGCACTGACCCAAAACGGTATTGAAGTGATTAAGGTCGGCGGTGAATCAAACGGCACCTTTGTTCAGGGTAATCAGGTCCAGATTAACGCCTACGAATACCGCCTGTATCAGGACTCAGGGGACTGGTATCTTCGTTCCCAGGCCACGAGTGATAATGGCGACGTAACGCCTCAGTATCGTGCCGATATCGGTTCATACCTCAGCAACCAGTGGCTGGCTCGCGATCTGCAAATGCAGACCCTGTCAGACCGAGAAGGCAGTCAGTTCAAATCGGAAAACGGCACGACATGGGCGCGTTTCAAAGCAGGTAAGAACCAGTCTACTGCGGCAGAGAGCAATATTGATATCGACAGCAACTATTCCCAGTTCCAGATTGGGGGCGATGTTGCCGCCTGGAACAACGGCGAACAAAGCCTGGTGGTCGGGGTTATGGGTAGCTATATGAACGCCAGCAGCGACAGCACTGGCAATAAAGGTGCTGACGGCAGCCGCTTTAGCGCTGACGGTAAAGTCGATGGCTATAACCTCGGAGTCTATGCAACATGGTTTGCCGATGCCCGACAGCATCAGGGTTTTTATGTCGACAGTTGGTATCAGTATGGGATGTACCACAACAGCGTAGATAACGGTGACGTTGGCTCAACGGATTACGATTCAAACGCCAACGCCGTTTCGCTGGAAACAGGCTACCGCTACGATATCGCACTCGGCGACAACACGCTGAGCCTTACGCCGCAGGCACAGGTCGTCTGGCAGGATTACAGTGCGGATGATATCAAAGACAGCAGCGGCACGACGATTGATGGGCAAAACGGCGAAAGCTGGACCACCCGTTTAGGCCTGCGCATTGACAGCAAGATGAATAAGTCGAACGACGCGGTTATCCAGCCGTTTGCGGAGGCCAACTGGCTGCATACCTCTGAAGACACGGCAGTCAACTTTGGTGACACACAGATCAAACAGGACCTTCCTGCCGATCGTGCGGAGCTGAAAGCGGGTATTCAGGCAAATATGAGCAAGCAATGGAGCGTTATTGCCCAGGTCTCCGGACAGAAAGGTGATAATGATTACAGCGATGTAAACGGTAGCCTGAACGTGCGCTACAGCTGGTAACGCTGTATAAAGGGCCTGGCAGCTCATGCTGCCAGGCCCTTCATCATTCTAAAAAGGGGCTTATTTGAAGCCTTTCTTCTCTTTAATCAGCTCGTACGCTTTCTGAATTTCCTGCGCTTTTTGCTTCGCCATCTCCATCATTTCAGGCGGTAAGCCTTTTGCAACGAGCTTGTCTGGATGGTGCTCGCTCATGAGCTTACGATAGGCACGTTTGATGGTAGTCTGATCGTCAGAGGGTTTTACGCCAAGCACGTTGCAGGCATCTTCCAGCGTCGGACCACGCTGCGCCTGCTGCCAGGCACCGCCAGAAGACTGCTGGTGATACCCGCCGCCAAACTGCGCGCCACCCTGCATCATGCGCAGGAACTGATCGAACTGCATACGGGAGATACCCAGCTCTTCCGCAATCACGTATAAAACATCGCGTTCGTTAGGGTGAAGCGAGCCGTCGGCGAAGGCCGCCTGAATCTGGATTTCCAGAAACATCCGAATTAAATCAAAACGGCCGAAGCAGATGCTGCGGAACTGGCGCATTTTTTCGCGAAGCGGGTAGTTATCGGATTTCCCGATGCGAAACGCATTTTGCGCCTCCAGGCGGGAGTCACCGTGCAGATTCATGCGATCCATAAAGACGCTGGCAATCTGAATATCGGCTTCCGTGACGCGCCCTTTGGATTTGGTTAAATGCCCCATCACCTCAAAAGTGGTGGAGAAAAAGAGTGACTGGCGCTCGCGCTGGTTGGCAAACCAGGCCATTTTACGGCTGCGCGCCTTATCAAACATATGGCCAATAATAAGCCCCAGCACTATTCCCCAGAACCCGGCACCCATGATGATGGCGAACGCAACGCCGATTATTTTACCCCAATACTGCATATACTCCCCGGATAGTCATATTCCTGGCCGACGCAACGTCATCATCACTGTGTTCAAGTCACGGTCAATTGAAGGACATCGCCTATAATTTGCTTTATCATACTCGTCATTCGATAGCGAGCCTAACACTCTGGCACGCAAACGGGCAGGATTAACGCTGGTACTGCGCAGATGAGTAAGATAGTCTCTGAGCGTTTGTAAGCCGTAGCCACTGATGACGGAACAATAAAATACAACGTATGAAAAAACGTATCCCCACCCTCCTGGCCACAATGATTGGCACCGCCCTGTACAGTCAACAGGGGCTGGCGGCCGATCTCGCCTCGCAGTGTATGCTTGGCGTCCCAAGTTATAATCGCCCACTGGTGAGTGGCGATACAAATAGCTTGCCGGTAACCATTACTGCCGACAGTTCAAAAGGGACTTACCCTGACAATGCCACCTTTACAGGCAATGTCGATATTAACCAGGGCAATAGCCGCCTGCAGGCAGATGAAGTGCAGTTGCACCAGAAGCAGCCGGAAGGTGCGGCCGAGCCGGTACGAACGGTGGATGCGCTGGGTAATGTGCACTATGACGACAATCAGGTCATCCTGAAAGGTCCGAAAGCCTGGTCAAACCTGAATACCAAAGACACTAACGTCTGGAAAGGTGATTACCAGATGGTGGGTCGCCAGGGGCGCGGTGACGCAGACCTGATGAAACAGCGCGGTGAAAACCGCTATACGATCCTGGAAAATGGCACGTTCACGTCGTGTCTGCCGGGTTCAAATACCTGGAGCGTGGTCGGGAGCGAAGTTATCCATGACCGCGAAGAGCAGGTCGCAGAGATCTGGAACGCCCGCTTCAAGGTGGGTCCGGTCCCCATATTCTACAGCCCTTATCTGCAGCTTCCCGTGGGTGACAAACGTCGCTCCGGTTTCCTGATCCCGAATGCCAAATACAGCACCACGAACTACTTTGAGTTCTACCTGCCGTATTACTGGAACATCGCGCCTAACATGGATGCGACGATCACGCCGCACTATATCCACAAGCGCGGTAACGTCATGTGGGAGAACGAATTCCGCTATCTGACTCAGGCAGGTGCGGGTCTGATGGAGCTGGATTATCTGCCGTCGGATAACGTTTACAAGGACGACGCCAGAAACGTTTCTGGTGATAACCGTCACCGCTGGCTGTACTACTGGCAGCATTCCGGGGTGATGGATCAGGTGTGGCGCTTTAATGTTGATTACACCAAAGTCAGCGATTCGGCTTATTTTAATGACTTTTCGTCCAAATACGGCTCGAGTACTGATGGCTATGCCACGCAGAAATTCAGCGTAGGCTATGCGGTGCAGAATTTTGATGCAACCGTCTCGACCAAGAAATTCCAGGTGTTTTCTGACCAGTCCACGCCTACCTATGGTGCTGAGCCACAGCTGGACGTCAACTGGTACCAGAATGACGTAGGTCCATTCGACACCCGGATTTACGCTCAGGCAGTGCATTTCGTTAACACGAATTCGGATATGCCTGAAGCCACGCGTGTTCACCTTGAGCCGACGATCAATCTGCCGTGGTCTAACGACTGGGCAAGCCTGAATACCGAAGCCAAGCTGATGGCGACTCACTATCAGCAAAAAAATCTTGATAATTACAACTCCACTAACAGTGCGCATCTCGAAGAGTCGGTCAACCGAACGCTCCCTCAGTTTAAAATGGACGGCAAGCTGATTTTCGAGCGTGATATGGCCCTGCTGGCGGATGGTTATACCCAGACGCTTGAACCGCGTATGCAGTATTTGTACGTGCCATATCGCGACCAGAGCAACATTCAGAACTACGACTCCTCTTTACTTCAGTCTGACTATAGTGGTCTGTTCCGTGACCGTACCTACGGAGGTCTGGACCGTATCGCCTCAGCGAATCAGTTAACGACCGGCGTCACAACACGTGTTTATGATGATGCAGCCGTTGAACGTTTTAACGTTTCTGTGGGTCAAATCTACTACTTCACAGAGTCTCGCACGGGCGATGACAATATTCAGTGGGAGAAAGACAACAAAACGGGAGCAATAGTTTGGGCGGGAGATACCTACTGGCGTATGACTGACCGTTGGGGCCTGCGTGGCGGCGTGCAATATGACACGCGTCTCGACAACGTTGCTAACAGTAGTGCCGCCATAGAGTATCGTCGTGATGAAGATCGCATGATTCAGGTAAGCTATCGCTACGCTAGCCCGGAATACATTCAGGCAACGCTACCGAAAAGCAATGACCAGAACAGCATCAACTACTGGAAATCACCGCAATATTCGGATGGTATTTCTCAGGTCGGTGCGGCAGCGAGTTGGCCTATCGCCGACCGTTGGTCAATCGTAGGCGCTTACTACTTTGACACTAACACCAATAAAGCTGCTGACCAGATGTTGGGGCTGCAATATAACTCCTGCTGCTACGCGCTGCGTGTCGGTTACGAACGTAAGCTTAACGGCTGGGAAAACAATCAGAGCAAATACGATAACGTGATTGGCTTTAACTTCGAGTTACGCGGCCTGAGTTCCAACTACGGTCTGGGTACGCAGAAAATGCTGCGCTCGAACATACTGCCTTACCGCAGTTCCTTGTAATGTGCTTGATTTGCAACGTAATCCGCTTTGCGGTTAATTGAAATGGAAAAAGTATGAAGAACTGGAAAACGCTGCTGCTCGGTGTCGCTATGGTTGCGAATACCAGCTTCGCGGCCCCCCAGGTTGTTGATAAAGTCGCTGCTGTGGTTAACAACGGCGTCGTGCTTGAAAGTGACGTTGACGGTCTGATGAAATCGGTGAAGCTCAATTCGGGCGAAGCGGGTCAGCAGCTTCCGGATGACGCCACGCTGCGCCACCAGATCCTGGAACGCCTGATCATGGATCAGATCGTTCTTCAGATGGGGCAGAAAATGGGTGTGAAGGTTACTGACGAGCAGCTCGATCAGGCGATCGCTAACATCGCAAAGCAGAACAATATGTCTTTAGACCAGATGCGCAGCCGTCTGGCCTATGACGGCATCAGCTACGCTACCTACCGTAACCAGATCCGGAAAGAGATGCTGATTTCGGAAGTACGTAACAACGAAGTGCGTCGCCGCGTCACTATCCTGCCTCAGGAAGTGGACGCGCTGGCAAAACAGGTGGGTAACCAGAACGATGCAAGCACAGAGCTGAACCTGAGCCACATTCTTATCCCACTGCCAGAGAACCCTACGTCCGATCAGGCTGCGGAAGCAGAAAGCCAGGCACGTTCAATTGTCGAACAGGCGCGTAACGGCGGTGACTTTGGCAAGCTGGCCATCACCTACTCCGCAGACCAACAGGCGCTGAAAGGCGGCCAGATGGGCTGGGGACGTATTCAGGAGCTGCCATCCCTCTTTGCTCAGGCACTGAGCACGGCTAAGAAAGGCGATATCGTCGGTCCAATCCGTTCAGGCGTGGGCTTCCACATTCTGAAAGTGAACGATCTGCGCGGCCAGAGCCAAAATATCTCCGTTACCGAAGTTCACGCTCGCCACATTCTGCTGAAGCCGTCACCAATCATGACTGACGATCAGGCGCGTGCGAAGCTGGAACAGATTGCGGCAGATATTAAGAGCGGTAAAACCTCGTTTGCGAAGGCAGCAAAAGAGTTCTCTCAGGATCCTGGCTCTGCTAACCAGGGTGGCGATCTGGGCTGGGCAGCGGCGGATATTTACGATCCTGCCTTCCGTGACGCGTTGATGAAGCTGAACAAAGGCCAGATCAGCGCGCCGGTACACTCTTCGTTTGGCTGGCATCTGATCGAGCTGATGGACACTCGTAACGTTGATAAAACGGATGCAGCACAGAAAGACAGAGCCTACCGCATGCTGTTTAACCGTAAGTTTTCTGAAGAAGCAGCCACCTGGATGCAGGAACAACGCGCCAGTGCTTACGTGAAAGTGCTGAGCAACTAATGAAACAGCATCGTGTTGTTATCACGCCCGGCGAACCCGCCGGGATTGGGCCTGACCTCGTTGTCCAGCTTGCCCAGCGCAGCTGGCCAGTAGAACTGGTTGTCTGCGCCGATGCAACACTGTTACAAGACCGGGCAGCGCTGCTCGGTCTGCCTTTAACGCTCATCCCTTACGTTGAAGGTCAACAGCCTGTACCGCAGCAAGCCGGTACCCTCACCCTTCTTTCTGTTCCCCTTCGTACGCCGGTCATTCCTGGCCAGCTTAGCACGGAAAACGGCCACTATGTCGTTGAAACCCTTGCGCGCGCCTGCGACGGTTGCCTGAAGGGCGAATTTGCCGCCCTGATTACCGGCCCCGTCCACAAAGGCGTCATCAACGAAGCGGGTATACCGTTTACCGGGCATACGGAGTTCTTTGAAGAGCGCTCGCACAGTCCGAAAGTGGTGATGATGCTGGCGACGGAAGAAATGCGCGTTGCGCTGGTGACCACCCATCTGCCGATCAAAGCGATTCCGGATGCGATCACGCCTGAACTCCTGCGCGAGATCATCGGGATTTTGCATCACGATCTGCAGACAAAATTTGGGATCCCGCAGCCGCATGTGCTGGTCTGCGGCCTGAATCCGCACGCCGGCGAAGGCGGGCACATGGGTACCGAAGAGATCGACACCATCATTCCGGTACTCAACGAAATGCGGGCGAAGGGGATGAATCTCAGCGGTCCGCTGCCTGCTGATACCCTTTTCCAGCCGAAATACCTGGATAATGCCGACGCCGTGCTCGCGATGTACCACGATCAGGGCCTGCCCGTGCTAAAATACCAGGGCTTTGGCCGCGGCGTGAATATCACCCTCGGTTTACCCTTTATTCGAACGTCCGTTGACCACGGTACTGCGCTGGATCTGGCAGGCCAGGGGAAGGCGGATGTCGGCAGTTTTATTACGGCGCTTAATCTCGCCATCAAAATGATTGTTAATACTCAATGACTAATCGAGTCCATCAGGGCCACTTAGCCCGTAAACGTTTCGGGCAAAACTTCCTAAACGATCAGTTCGTGATCGAAAGCATTGTCTCGGCTATTAATCCGCAAAAAGGCCAGGCGATGGTCGAAATCGGCCCGGGTCTTGCCGCGCTGACCGAACCGGTAGGCGAGCGCCTCGACGAGCTGACCGTCATCGAACTGGACCGCGATCTGGCCGCACGCCTGCAAACGCACCCGTTCCTCGGGCCGAAGCTGACCATCTATCAGCAGGACGCCATGACCATGAACTTCGGCGAACTGTCAGAAAAAATGGGTCAGCCGCTGCGCGTATTCGGCAACCTGCCGTATAACATCTCCACGCCGCTCATGTTCCACCTCTTTAGCTATACTGATGCCATTGCCGACATGCACTTCATGTTGCAAAAAGAGGTGGTTAACCGCCTGGTTGCAGGCCCGAACAGTAAAGCGTATGGTCGTTTAAGCGTGATGGCGCAATATTACTGCAACGTGATCCCGGTACTCGAAGTACCGCCGTCAGCGTTCACACCACCACCGAAAGTGGATTCAGCGGTTGTGCGCCTTGTGCCGCACAAAACGAAACCGTACCCGGTAAAAGATCTGCGTGTACTGAGCCGCATTACCACTGAAGCCTTTAACCAGCGTCGTAAAACGATCCGTAACAGCCTCAGCAATTCCTTCACCGTTGAGGTGTTAGCTGAGCTTGGGATCGACCCGGCAATGCGTGCGGAGAACATCTCCGTAGAGCAATACTGCAAGCTGGCTAATTACATCAGCGAAAATGCGCCGCCGAAGGAGAGTTAAGCCATGATTGATTCGCCCCGCGTATGTGTCCATGTACAAAGCGTCTATGTTGAATCACAGTCCTCACCGGATGAAGAACGTTTTGTCTTTGCTTACACCGTGACCATTCGCAATCTGGGGCGGACGCCCGTGCAGCTGCGCGGACGCTACTGGCTTATCACCAACGGCAATGGCCGCGAAATCGAAGTCCAGGGGGAAGGTGTGGTCGGTGAACAGCCTCATATCGCCCCTGGCGAAGAATACCAGTACACCAGCGGCGCGGTGATTGAAACGCCGATGGGTACCATGCAAGGCCATTATGAAATGGTCGACGTCGATGGCAATGATTTCCGCGTTGCCATTCCTGTGTTCCGTCTCGCCGTAACCACACTCATTCATTAATCTAATGTCTACATATCTGATTGGCGACGTTCACGGTTGCTACGATGAACTGATCGCATTATTAAAACAGGTCGACTTTACGCCAGGACAGGACACACTCTGGCTGACGGGCGATTTAGTCGCGCGTGGCCCCGGCTCCCTTGAAGTATTACGTTTCGTCAAATCGCTAGGCGACAGCGTGCGCATGGTGCTGGGCAATCACGATCTGCATCTGCTGGCGGTGTTCGCCGGGATCAGCCGCAACAAGCCTAAAGATCGCCTCACCCCGCTGCTGGATGCGCCAGATGCCGACGATCTGATTAACTGGCTGCGCCGTCAGCCGCTGCTGCAGGTCGACGAAGAGAAAAAGCTGGTCATGGCGCATGCCGGGATCACGCCACAATGGGATCTTGAGACGGCGAAAACCTGTGCGCGCGACGTTGAGGCGGTGCTGGCGAGCGACTCCTATCCTTTCTTCCTCGATGCCATGTACGGCGATATGCCGAACCACTGGAGCGAGGATCTCAGCGGTCTGGCGCGTCTGCGCTTTATTACCAACGCTTTCACCCGCATGCGTTTCTGCTTCCCGAACGGACAGCTGGACATGTATTCCAAAGAGACGCCGGAGAGCGCGCCCGCTCCGCTCAAACCGTGGTTTGCCATTCCGGGGCCGGTGACAAGTGAGTACAACGTGGTATTTGGTCACTGGGCAGCACTGGAAGGAAAAGGAACGCCGGAAGGGATCTACGGTCTGGATACCGGATGCTGCTGGGGCGGAGAGTTAACCTGCTTACGCTGGGAAGATAAAACTTACTTTGTTCAGCCGTCCAACCGACAGCTGGATTTAGGGGGAGACGAGGCGGTTGCCTCCTGATATGCACTTCCCTCTCCCGGCCGGGAGAGGGAAAAAATCACTTAACGACGTTCCAGAATCTCGAAGCAGTAGCTGTGAGAATTCTGTGCATCCGCGTCGTGGAATTCACTGAATACCGATTCCCACTCGTCCGGATCGTAGTCAGGGAAATGGGTATCCCCTTCCACTTCCGCATCAATGTGGGTCAGATACAGCTTCTGCGCTTTTGGCAGGAACTGCTCGTACACGCGCCCGCCGCCAATCACCATGATCTCTTCGGCATTGCCGCATGCAGCAATCGCCTCGTCGACTGATTTTACCCATTCGACGCGATCGTCAGTGCCCGGCTGGCTGCTGATAACGATATTTTTACGGCCCGGCAATGGACGACCAATCGACTCCCAGGTCAGGCGGCCCATCACTACCGGCTTGTTTAACGTAGTACGTTTAAACCATGCGAGATCGGCAGGCAGGTTCCACGGCATGGCATTTTCCATACCGATAACGCGGTCCACCGCCAGCGCTGCAATCAGACTGATCATTGAAAATTTCCCGGATGCAAAAAATTGCCGCCACTATACGGAAAGCTTAATCTTTCGTCGACTGGCGGCAGGGTAAAGATAAAGAAATTTTTTATTATTGCTGGCAACTCCACTTCACGCGGAAGGTTTACTCTCCGGCTCGTCAGCCGGATCCCCGGTATGCTTGCCCTCTTCCGTTCCCTGCCAGCCGTGACGCTGGATCAGCGACAGGTGATTACGGTCCTCGTTAATGATTTCCGTCAGCATCGCGCTGGTGCGTTTAAACACCGCCGCACGCTCGGTGGCCGTACTCCCGGCCATCGCCGCCATCTCTTCGACCATCTCGGTGTTAAAGCGGCGGAACAGGTCCGCACGCTCGCGCGCTTCGTACGCGCCGAGCCCCAGATTTTCCAGCGCCATGCGGCCAGATTTCAGCGCGCCTTCAAAGGTTTCACGCTCCGGTGCTTCTACCCCCGCCTGCCGCAGACGGATATAGTGATCCACATCGCGCGCGCGGGAAATGATGGTCAGATTCGGGAAATGTTCTTTCGCCATTTCCACCATCTGCATGCTGGTCTCCGGATCGTCAATGGCGTTAATCAACACCTCCGCTTTTGCCGCCCCGGCAGATTCCAGCAGATCGACGCGGGTCGCGTCGCCGTAAAACACCTTCATATCAAATTTTCGCAGGGTATCGACATGGTCGGGGTCGTGATCGAGGATAACCATTTTCACCCCGCTGGACAGCAGCAGACGGCCAACGATCTGCCCGTAGCGGCCAAATCCGGCAATAATGACGCGCGGCTGCTCTTCGTCAATTTCATCGGCTTCGCGCTCCTGCTCGCTACCCGATTTTTCCAGACGCGTCAGCACCACCAGCAGAATAGGCGTCGCGGCCATCGACAGCGCGACCGCGAGCGTCAGCGCTTTCGCCCATTCTGGGTCGAGGACGTTTGCCATCTGTGCTGCGCCAAAAACCACAAACGCAAATTCGCTCCCCTGCCCCAGCAGAACCGCAAACCAGCTGCGCTGCTTATTCGGCACCTTCAGCGGACGCGCAATCAGCCACAGCATCGCCATTTTAATGATCAGGAAGCCAACCAGCAGGATGACGATCCGCAGCGGGTGCGTCACCAGCGTGCCGAAGTCGACGGACATCCCCACGCCGATGAAAAACAGCCCCAGCAGCAAGCCTTTAAACGGCTCGATATCGCTTTCCAGCGCGTGACGGTATTCAGAACTCGCCAGCAGAACGCCTGCGAGGAACGCCCCCATCGCCATCGACAGCCCGGCTTCCTCCAGCAGCAAACCAAAGCCAAACACCAGGAACAGCGCCACGGCGCTGAACACTTCGCGAAGGCCCGAGCGGGCAACGAACCGCAGCAGCGGACGGGTGACGTAGCGACCAAGCAGCACCACCAGCGCCAGCGCCCCTACCACTTTTAATGCCGACAGCGCAAACGCCCCCAGCGTCGTGGCGGAACCGCTGGCCGCCAGCAGTGGGATCATCGCCACCAGCGGGATAGCGGCTATGTCCTGGAACAGCAGCACCGAGAACGCGCTGCGTCCCATCTGGGAGACCGTCAGATTGCGCTCGTTCATGGCCTGCATGGCAATGGCGGTCGAGGAGAGCGCCAGCGTCATGCCGATAAGCTCTGCCACTTTCCAGTCCATGCCCAGCAGGATGCAGAACCCACCCAGCAGCAGGCCGCAGGCCACCATCTGCAGCGCCCCGCCGCCAAACACCGAGGCGCGAAGCTTCCACAGGCGCTGCGGATCGAGTTCCAGACCAATCACAAAGAGCATCAGCACAACGCCGATTTCAGCGAAATGGAGGATTGCCTCTGCATCCGTCACAAGTCGAAAGCCCCACGGCCCAATGACGCAGCCCGCAATCAGATAGCCGAGAACAGAGCCCAGTCCCAGGCGAACCGCCACGGGCACAATCAGCGCCGCCGCGCCGAGGTATATCAGCGCCTGTATCAGCGTATGGCTATCCATGGTGCGCCTCCTGCCACTCAAGTAAGCGTTGTTTATAATGGCGCGCCTGCGCCTGCAGCGTTTCATCGTCGCAGACAAAGGTGCAGTGCATCGCAAAAGGCGGGAGCCAGTTCAGCCCGCAATAAAGTGCGGTCGCCTGCAGTGGCTGTGCCAGAACCTCAAACCCCGGGAAGGAACCAATATCAAAGTGGCTTTCCCCTCCACCCGTGGTGACCGCCCACATCAGGCTTTTCCCCTTTAGCGCATGGCCGTTGTGGCCGTAAGCCC
The DNA here is from genome assembly GCF_043945315.1 of Enterobacter cloacae complex sp. 2024EL-00227. Taxonomy (NCBI): domain Bacteria; kingdom Pseudomonadati; phylum Pseudomonadota; class Gammaproteobacteria; order Enterobacterales; family Enterobacteriaceae; genus Enterobacter; species Enterobacter cloacae complex sp. 2024EL-00227. The sequence goes on along the minus strand of NZ_JBIMQP010000005.1, from coordinate 153,655 downwards.
AGCCGTGGGAGAAGACTTTATCAATCCACAATTTCAGGAGTGGGGGCGTGCTGTACCACTGCATGGGATGCTGCCAGACGATCAGATCGGCACGGGAGAGCGCCTCCTGTTCGGCGGCAATATCGATGTTGAAATCGGGATAGAGTTGATAGAGAGAACGTATCTCGACGTTTTCAAGCGTCCTTACCTGCTCAAGCATCCGCTTATTCGCATGCGAGTGCTGCGGATAGGGGTGCGCGTAAATTATGAGTATCATCAAATGGCCTGTCTTCTTCTCTTCTTGTAGCAGTGAGTGTAGACAGTTAACCCGCCCGGTGAAAGGGGCGCAGCAGCCATGAAAAGGAAAGCGCAGCTATTGGTAATCATCATTCGTTGGACGATTTTTCCTCTCCAAAAAATCCAGGATGTGAATATCTCACTTCAATCCATATAGGAATGAGATATTTTAAGAAAATCTAAAATAATTATTTAATAAATCGATCTATACATAAAACATTGAAAAAATAATAATTTTACGCTCTTTGTAGCGAGCTCATTCTTTTTCTCCGCATACTGACGTGATTTTAATACGTCGTATCGCGCCTTTCTAATTCAAATGGATGTGTAAATGAGCAACAAACATTTCAGACTCAATAAAACGACTAAAACTCTGGGAAGTCTCTTTCCTGCCCTATTGTTATTCACCCCCGCCGTCGCTTTTGCCAGCACGATTGACCAATCAACCTCAATTCCACAAAACTTCTCCACCGACGCTGAATACGTCATTAATAAAGACGTTACGATAACCTCTTCCGGGAATGAAGCTGCCGTGTCGGTCAATGGGATTGATGTTTCAAACGTTGAAAATATGGGAAATATTTCTGGTTACGGGAATGGACTTGATATTAGCACTGGAGCACAACGTTTAGTAGTGAATAACGAGGAAGGGGCGACAATTTCCTCTACTTCAGCGACAGGTGTTAATATTGATACCATGCAAGGGGACCTGATTAACAAAGGGAATATTACTGCGGCTGAAAATGGTGTTTTCGTCAGTAAAAACTCATCTGCTGTCAGTATTTCCAATACCGCTACCGGTCTTATTAAAGGCAAATCAGGTCTTAATGCTGAAGTAGGTGTTGCCATTAATAACGCTGGCACCATCAAGGGTACAGAAGTTGACGGTATTACCCTGAGCGATGGCAATATTAAGCTCACGAACACGGGTACCGTAGAGGGCCTTCAGCACGGAATCAACGTAACGAATACCGCTAAAGTCGACATCATAAACAGTGGTTCAATCGGTGGCGGCAATACGGCAATCTCCTTTGCCAGTAATAAAAATAATACGCTGGTACTCAATACCGGCTCCTCGCTCAACGGTGATGTGATCTCTACCGGCTCAACGGGAAATAGCCTCACGCTGGTTGGTGCCGGAATAGAAGACAGCAATTTTGTTGGCCTGAATAAGGGAGACGGTTTTGCCTCTGTCAAAATGGAGGGTGAAAGCTGGACGCTGACGGGTGATCTCGACGTGATCGGTTCTGGCGATTCCCTTCAGGTTAACAGCGGTGATTTAACGCTGGCGGGAACCGTCTCTAATAGCGGCAATACGCTGGTTACTAAAGATGCCTCTCTACAATTAGGCAATGGCCAAAAAACAGCTTCGCTCAGTGGCGGCCTGAAAAACAACGGTACGGTAATATTTAATCAGGGCAACAATTCCACTTTCGCCACCGATATGACCGGTAGCGGCAAGGTTGAGAAAGTAGATTCACACACCCTGACCCTCACCGGCAAGAACAGCTACACGGGCGATACTGTTCTGCACGGCGGCACCACCCTGGTCGCTAATGGTGCTACGCTCGGCGTAAAGAACAGTAACGCCACCGTCACCGTTGAAAATGGCGCTACGTTTGCTACTGCGGGTGAAGTGAACAATAACATTCATGTTCTGGCGGGCGGTACGCTGGCGGCATGGAATGCAGTCCAGGGTAACGCCACGCTCAGCGCTGCCGCCGTTGATACTATCAACGGCAACGTGGCTAATGGCGGCAAACTGTTGCTCAGCGCCGCCAATAACAGCGTTGGCAACAATTTCACCATTAACGGCGACTATACCGGCTCCGCGGGCAGCCAGATCGTGTTAAACAGTACGCTCGGTGAGGATAATGCACCAACCGACCATCTCACCATCACCGGGAGCAGCTTTGGCCAATCCGGGGTCAGCGTCAGCAACATGGGGGGGCTGGGCGCGCAAACCGTAAACGGGATGGAAATTGTCAGAGTTGGCGGCAGTTCAGAAGCTCAGCTCACCCTGGCAAAACCGGTTGTTGCGGGTGCGTATGAGTATAATCTTTATCAGCACGGCGACGGAAACTGGTATCTGGAATCGAAGGCAACGCCATCAGACATTCCGGCAGACGATACCGATACCGACAACGGCAATAATACCGACAACGGTGGTAATACCGACAACGGCAGTAACACCGACAATGGCGGTAATACCGACAATGGCGGTAATACCGACAACGGCAGTAACACCGACAACGGCAGTAACACTGACAACGGTGGTAACACCGACAACGGCAGCAATAGCGGTCCCGAAGTCATGGCTCCTGAGGTCGGCGCTTACTTAGGTAACTACCTTGCCGCGCAGAGCATGTTCCTGCACAAGCGTGACGATCGCGATCAGATCACCTTCCGTAACGAGGAAGATCTCAACACCTGGATGTACGTCAAAGGCCGCTACCATGAAAACAATGCGGGCGGTGACAAAGTTAGCTATGACACCACCACCACTGTCCTTCAGGTAGGCAGCGACTTCATGAGTAAGCCAATGGACAACGGCATCCTGCGTGCGGGTGGCATGTTCGGGGCAGGCCAGGCGAAGACCCACTCTGATGCAAAACACAACGTACGTGATGCGCAGGGCAAAGTGGATGGCTTTAACGTCGGCCTGTATGCAACCTGGCAGGAAGATCAGAAGCTGCGTCTGGGCAGCTACGTTGATACCTGGGCCGCCTATAGCTGGTACAACAATAAAGTGACCAGCAACCGTAATGATGAAGATTACGACAGTGAAGGCTTCGCGGCATCCGTCGAAGTGGGCCATGCATGGGTGATTGATTCAGAAAATGAGCGCACCTGGAAAATCGAACCTCAGGCGCAGGTTATCTACAGCTATCTGGATCAGGAAAACCATACCGATCGCGACGGCGTGCGGATTACCACGCTGGACAACGACGGTCTGTTTGGTCGTCTGGGCGTCAAATCAAGCTACTTCGAACAGAAAGACGTGAAAGCCTGGCAGCCGTACGTTGCCGTGAACTGGCTGAAAGGCGCAGGTCAGAACGATCTGGCGTTTAACGGCGAGGCCGTCAGCAACGATACGCCGGAAGATCGTGGTCAGTTAGAGCTGGGCGTCACCGGCAACCTGAACGAAACCACGACGCTCTCCCTGCGCGCCAGCGGCGAGTGGGGTGAGAACAGCTATGCTGCTTATGGCGGTCATATCCTGCTGAATCACCGCTGGTAATCGTTCCTGAAAGACTAAAAGCCGTGGCAAACGCCACGGCTTTTTTTATTAGTTATCCAGCTCGCCCATTGATTTCACCTGATCGCGGTTGATCTGCTCGGTCTGACCCGTTTCCGCATTTTTATACGACACCAGACCGGTATCGTCATCGACCTGCGGTTTTCCGTCGGTGACAATGGTTTTGCCATCGGTGGTTTTCACTGCCTGGTTAGAGGAACAGCCCGCGACGGTAAACGTTGCAGTGGCGGCAAGAAGGGTGGCGATCAGTAATTTATTTTGCATGGTGTTTTCCCCTGCTCTCAGTTGAATTTCGTTATCGACCTAACAATTTTAGGCTAACTGACTGAAAGAGGATGAAAAACCAGAAGGTTCTGAAGATGGGGTGAATGCCCGGCACCCGAACGGCACCGGGCATTTTTACTTACTTGCTAATCTGCGCGTGCATTTCCTGAACCGAAATCACCTTCTCGGTAGCATCCGCGTTCAGCGCCATGGCCGTTGCGAAACCGCCGTTCAGGGTGGTGTCGTAGTGCACTTTGTACTGCAGCGCGCTGCGGCGAATCAGCTTGGAGTCTTCGATCGCCTGGCGGCCTGCGGTGGTGTTGATGATGTAGGTGTATTCGCCATTCTTGATACGATCCTGAATGTGCGGACGACCTTCATGCACCTTGTTCACCAGACGCGGGTTGATGCCCGCTTCGCCCAGCACAATTGCCGTACCGTGGGTCGCGTCCAGCTCAAAGCCCTGCTTCAGCAGCTTGGCCGCAAGGTCAACCACGCGCTCTTTATCGCCTTCGCGAACGGAGAGCAGCGCACGGCCCGATTTTCTCATGGTTGAGCTGCTGCCCAGCTGCGCCTTGGCAAACGCTTCTGCGAAGGTACGGCCCACGCCCATCACTTCCCCGGTTGAGCGCATTTCTGGCCCTAACAGCGGGTCAACGCCCGGGAATTTGTTGAACGGCAGCACCACTTCTTTCACCGAGTAGTACGGTGGAATGATCTCTTTGGTCACGCCCTGCTGTGCCAGCGTCTGGCCTGCCATTACGCGCGCCGCCACTTTCGCCAGCGGAATACCGGTGGCTTTAGAGACGAACGGGACGGTACGTGCCGCACGCGGGTTGACTTCAATCAGGTAAACTTCGTTATCTTTCACCGCGAACTGGACGTTCATCAGGCCGCGAACCTGCAGCTCGAAGGCCAGCTTCTGCACCTGCTGGCGCATCACGTCCTGAATCTCCTGGCTCAGGGTGTACGCTGGCAGAGAACAGGCGGAGTCACCGGAGTGTACACCCGCCTGCTCGATATGCTCCATGATGCCGCCAATCAGCACCATTTCGCCGTCGCAGATGGCGTCAACGTCCACTTCTACCGCATCGTCGAGGAAGCGGTCGAGCAGCACTGGCGCATCGTTGGAGACGCTCACCGCCGTCTGGAAGTAGCGACGCAGGTCGGCTTCGTCGTAGACGATTTCCATCGCGCGGCCGCCCAGGACGTAGGAAGGACGCACCACCAGCGGGTAGCCAATCTCTTTCGCCTTCTCTACGGCCTGTTCGATGGCCGTCACCGTGGCGTTCGCCGGCTGTTTCAGCTTCAGACGGTCAACCGCCTGCTGGAAACGTTCACGGTCTTCCGCGCGGTCAATCGCATCCGGGCTGGTACCGATAACCGGCACGCCTGCCGCTTCCAGCGCGCGCGCCAGCTTCAGCGGAGTCTGGCCACCGTACTGCACGATAACGCCTTTTGGCTTCTCGATGCGCACGATTTCCAGCACGTCTTCCAGCGTCACCGGCTCGAAGTAGAGGCGGTCAGAGGTGTCGTAGTCGGTGGAGACGGTTTCCGGGTTACAGTTGACCATGATGGTCTCGTAACCGTCTTCACGCAGCGCCAGCGAGGCGTGTACGCAGCAGTAGTCGAACTCGATGCCCTGGCCGATACGGTTTGGACCGCCGCCCAGCACCATAATCTTGTCGCGGTCAACTGACGGATTCGCTTCGCACTCGTCTTCATAGGTGGAGTACATGTACGCGGTGTCGGTAGAAAACTCTGCCGCACAGGTGTCGACGCGCTTGTACACCGGGTGCAGGTCATACTGGTCGCGCAGCTTGCGGATTTCCGCTTCGCGCACGCCCGCCAGCTTAGCCAGACGCGCGTCGGCGAAGCCTTTACGCTTCAGCATGCGCAGGAAGTCTGCGTCCAGGCCGTTGATGCCCAGCTCTGCCACTTTCTCTTCCAGACGCACCAGCTCTTCAATCTGTACCAGGAACCAGCGGTCGATGTTGGTCAGGTTGAACACGCCGTCGACGGACAGGCCGGCACGGAAGGCATCGGCGATGTACCAGATGCGCTCCGCACCCGCGTCTTTCAGCTCGCGGCGGATTTTGGTCAGCGCTTCAGGGTCGTCCAGGCTCACTTTCGGGTCAAAGCCGGTCGCGCCCACTTCGAGGCCGCGCAGCGCTTTCTGCAGGGATTCCTGCTGCGTGCGGCCAATCGCCATCACTTCACCGACGGATTTCATCTGGGTGGTCAGACGGTCGTTCGCGCCTGCGAATTTCTCGAAGTTAAAGCGAGGAATTTTAGTCACAACGTAGTCGATGGACGGCTCGAAGGACGCAGGGGTGCGGCCACCGGTGATGTCGTTCATCAGCTCGTCGAGGGTATAACCCACCGCCAGTTTCGCCGCCACTTTCGCAATCGGGAAGCCGGTCGCTTTAGAGGCCAGCGCGGAGGAACGGGACACGCGCGGGTTCATTTCGATAACAATCAGACGGCCGGTTTTCGGGTTCACGGAGAACTGCACGTTAGAACCGCCGGTTTCCACGCCGATTTCACGCAGTACCGCCATCGAGGCGTTACGCATGATTTGGTACTCTTTGTCGGTCAGCGTCTGGGCTGGCGCAACGGTGATGGAGTCGCCGGTGTGGATACCCATCGCATCGAAGTTTTCGATGGAGCAGACGATGATGCAGTTGTCGTTTTTATCACGCACCACTTCCATCTCGTACTCTTTCCAGCCAATCAGCGATTCATCAATCAGCAGCTCTTTGGTTGGGGAAAGATCCAGACCGCGTTCGCAAATCTCTTCGAATTCTTCGCGGTTGTAGGCAATACCGCCGCCGGTGCCGCCCATGGTGAACGATGGACGGATGATGCACGGATAGCCCACCTCAGCCGCAACGGCCAACGCCTCTTCCATGTTGTGTGCGATACCGGAACGCGCGGTGTCGAGGCCGATTTTCTTCATCGCCACGTCGAAGCGGCGACGGTCTTCGGCTTTATCAATCGCGTCGGCGGTGGCACCAATCATAGTGACGCCGAATTCGGCCAGTACGCCCTGACGCTCCAGCTCCAGCGCGCAGTTCAGCGCCGTCTGGCCGCCCATGGTCGGCAGCACCGCGTCCGGGCGCTCTTTTTCGATGATTTTACGTACCACTTCCCAGTGAATCGGCTCGATGTAGGTTGCATCAGCCATTTCCGGGTCGGTCATGATGGTGGCCGGGTTAGAGTTCACCAGGATGACGCGGTAGCCCTCTTCACGCAGGGCTTTACACGCCTGCGCGCCGGAGTAGTCGAATTCGCAGGCCTGGCCGATAACGATCGGGCCAGCGCCAAGGATCAGGATGCTTTTTATGTCTGTACGTTTTGGCATTGTCTTCTCGGCTCCTGATTATTTAGCGGTCTTACGGTATTGCTCGATAAGTTCGATGAAGTGATCGAACAGCGGCGCGGCGTCGTGTGGGCCCGGGCTCGCTTCCGGGTGGCCCTGGAAGCTGAACGCTGGCTTATCGGTACGATGAATCCCCTGCAGGGTGCCATCGAACAGCGACTTATGGGTCACGCGCAGGTTAGCCGGCATTGAGGCTTCATCGACGGCAAAGCCGTGGTTTTGCGCGGTGATCATCACCGTGTTGTTATCGATGTCTTTCACCGGGTGATTACCACCGTGGTGGCCGAACTTCATCTTGACGGTGTTCGCACCGCTCGCCAGCGCCAGCAGCTGATGGCCGAGGCAGATGCCGAATACCGGGATATCGGTTTCCAGGAAGGACTTGATGGCGGCGATGGCGTAATCGCACGGCGCCGGGTCACCAGGACCGTTGGACAGGAAAATACCGTCCGGATTCATCTTCAATACGTCTTCGGCAGACGTTTGTGCAGGCACTACCGTCAGGCGGCAGCCGCGGTCAACCAGCATGCGCAGGATGTTGCGCTTGGCGCCAAAATCGTAGGCCACCACGTGGAACGGCAGCTCGCTCTCTTTTTTCGCTTCCGGCAGGTCGCCTTCCAGCGTCCAGCTACCCTGAGTCCAGCTGTAGGCTTCAGCGGTAGTCACTTCTTTCGCCAGGTCCATGCCGTTCAGGCCCGGGAAAGCTTTCGCTTTTTCCAGCGCCAGCGTCGCATCGAGGTTATCACCTGCGATGATGCAGCCGTTCTGTGCACCCTTCTCGCGCAGCAGACGCGTTAACTTACGGGTATCGATATCGGCAATCGCCACGATGTTATGGCGCTTCAGGTAAGAAGAGAGATCTTCAGTGTTGCGGAAGTTGCTGGCAATCAGCGGCAGGTCACGAATGACAAGGCCTTGCGCATGTACCTGAGAAGATTCTTCGTCAGCCGCATTGGTGCCGACATTGCCGATATGAGGATAAGTAAGAGTAACGATTTGGCGAGAATAGGAAGGATCAGTGAGGATTTCTTGATAACCGGTCATTGAAGTATTGAAAACGACTTCCCCAACCGCCGAACCCGTTGCCCCTATGGCCCGACCGATAAACTGGGTTCCGTCTTCCAGAACCAATAGCGCTGACTTAATCAAAACACCCTCCAGAGAATATTCACTCACTTTATTTGCATATTAATTCATAACCATGTCATGGATCAATGCAAATGTGTTGCCAGCGGATTTTTGGCAAACGGCGGCATTCTGGAGATTTGGTGGGTAAAAGTCAACTTAAAACCGACATTTTGTTTAGTCTTTTGCGTATCTGACGAGGTGAGTGAAGCTTAAGCGACAAAAAGATCAGGTAAATCACTACGGAAAACGCTTGCGCGCTGGGTTTAATGAAAAATGAGTCGACGCAGCATCAAAAAGTGGACCAAATGGTCAAAATTTACATTTCTGTAACGAGAATCAAGAGAAACAGCTATACTTTCAAGGCTAAGTGAACAAAGTAATCACGAAACAGATAAAATAAAAGGGCAATAAATTATTGCCCTATGCAATCAAGTAATTACGACTGCAATAACCACATCACGATGGGTAATAATGCTTACAAATTGTTGAGATCCAGCACATCTCTCATATCAAAAAGACCATTTTTCTTCTCTTTCAACCACAAAGCGGATCGAACGGCACCATTGGCAAACGTCATTCGGCTGGACGCTTTATGCGTAATTTCGACGCGCTCGCCAATATCGGCGAACATCGCGGTATGTTCGCCGACGATGTCACCCGCCCGGACGGTTGCGAAACCAATGGTGCCTGGCACGCGCTCCCCGGTGTGGCCTTCGCGGGCATAGACCGCACAGTCTTTTAAATCTTTATCAAGTGCATGAGCAATCGCTTCGCCCATCGCCAGCGCCGTGCCGGATGGCGCATCAACCTTATAGCGGTGGTGAGCTTCAACAATCTCAATATCGGTGTAGTTGCCCATCACCTTCGCGGCCTTCTCCAGCAGCTTCAGCATGACGTTAACGCCCACGCTAAAGTTTGCGGCGAAGACGATCGCAATCTCTTTGGATGCATCCTGGATAGCCTGCTTGCCCGCATCGTCAAAACCGGTGGTGCCGATCACCATCCCCTTGCCGTGCTGGCGGCAAAATGCCAGATGCGCGAGCGTCCCTTCCGGGCGGGTAAAATCGATGAAGACATCGAAGTCCTCTTTAACCGCCTCCAGGCTGCTTTGTACGGTTACGCCGGTCTTTCCCGCGCCCGCCAGCTCACCAGCATCGGTCCCCAGAAGTGATGAACCGTCACGCTCCAGCGCCGCGCCAAGTGCTACGCCATCCATCTGAAGTGCCGCCTGAATCAGCTGACGGCCCATACGTCCACCCGCGCCCGCAATGGCGACACGGATCTGTGCATCATGCATAGTTATTCTCTTACGTTAAAATGATGTAAACCGTTTTCAGATTAACCAGCCTTTCTGAGCACTGCCAACTGAAAACACCAATAATTAGAATTTAACGTGAAACCGACTTAAATATCAGTAAAAGACATGATTTTGTCGTCACGATAAAGTAACGGGTAAAAAAAAGGCCAGCACAGGAGGTGCTGGCCTTTCATCAGAAAAGGGACTATTCGACTTCGCGGGCGTCGATGCGCAGTTCTTTCGGCACTTCGAAAACAATGTTCTCTTCACGTCCTTCCAGCGGCACCGCTTCGCCGCCGCCCAGCTCCTGCAGGCGGGAAATGACGTTTTGTACCAGAATATCCGGCGCGGACGCCCCGGCCGTCACGCCAACGCAGGCCGCGTCTTTAACCCACGCTTCCTGAATATCCGTGGCATCGTCGATCAGGAACGCCGCCTTCCCCATTCGCTGTGCCAGTTCAGCCAGACGGTTGGAGTTGGAGGAGTTCTTAGAGCCGACCACCAGCACCACGTCCGCCTGTTCAGCCAGCGCGCGCACCGCTTCCTGACGATTGGTGGTGGCGTAGCAGATGTCATCCTTGCGCGGCCCGACGATTTTCGGGAAGCGCTGACGCAGGGCGTCAATCACGTCTGAGGTATCGTCGACGGAGAGCGTCGTCTGGGTCATAAACGACAGACGGGATTCGTTCTTCACGTTCAGCGTCAGGACATCTTCCGGCGACTCTACCAGATACATTCCCCCTTCCGGGTTGCTGTACTGGCCCATGGTGCCCTCGACTTCCGGGTGGCCAGCATGGCCAATCAGGATCGACTCTTCACCACGGCGGCTGGCGCGTGCCACTTCCATATGCACCTTGGTCACCAACGGGCAGGTGGCATCGAAGACGGTCAGATCGCGACTTTTCGCTTCGTTACGGACCGCCTGAGAGACGCCGTGCGCGGAGAAAATCAGGATCGCACCGTCCGGCACTTCGCTGATCTGCTCGATAAAGATGGCACCGCGATCGCGCAGGCTGTCGACCACGTAGCGGTTATGCACCACTTCGTGACGCACATAAATCGGCGCGCCGTAAATCTCCAGCGCGTTTTCAACAATGCTGATAGCGCGGTCTACACCGGCGCAGAAGCCGCGCGGGTTAGCCAACAGGATCTGCATTTCAAGCCTCCAGTGCCGGATCGATTTCCAGCACTTCAACATCAAAATGAACGGTACGCCCGGCAAGCGGATGGTTGAAGTCAACGGTAATCGAGTCACCGTTGATTTCGCGGATCACGCCAGGCATTTCGCTGCCGTCCATAGCGGTAAAGAGCATAATTGCCCCGATCTCCGGTTCACCCGCGTCCATAAACTCACGACGGGAGAAGTACTGGATCAGATCCGGGCTTGGCACGCCAAACGCGGCATCCGGCTCCAGCGAAAAGGCTTTTTTTTCACCCTCTTTCAGACCGAGAAGCTGCTGCTCAAGACCTTCAGACAGGGAGGTATCGCCAAGACGAAACAGGGCCGGTTTGCCGTTGTTGCGGGTGGATTCGGCCGTGGAGCCGTCATCCAGCTTCAGCGTAAAGTGAACGAGAACCGCGCTGTTGCTCTGTACGGATTTAGACATACACAATGCTCTTTAATGTTGTCTCGCCTGTGTGCCGGGTGGCGCTGCGCTTACCCGGCCTACAAGTGTCGGCATATTCGGTAGGCCGGGTAAGCGTAGCGCCACCCGGCATTGATGCTTACGCCTGCTCTTTCGCGGCCGGTTTAGGCAAGAAGCCTTCCAGCACGATTAACGCCGCACCGATGCAAATGGCGCTATCGGCGAGGTTAAAGGTCGCGAAGTGCCAGTCGCCGACGTAGAAGTCGATCATATCGACCACAAAGCCGTGCCACAGGCGATCAAACAGGTTGCCCAGCGCGCCGCCAATGATCAGCGCGTAGGCGATGTTATTCAGCTTTTGCGTTGCCTTCGAGCGGTACATCAGCACCGCCAGGATCACGCAGATACCGAGAGCGATACCCGCAAAGAACCAGCGCTGCCAGCCACCGCTGTCGGCAAGGAAACTGAACGCCGCACCGTAGTTGCGCGCGTAGTGCAGGTTAAGCGACGGGAACAGCGGCACCGTCTCCCCCAGAGCAAAGTTCTGGAGGATCAGGAACTTGCTGCCCAGATCGATAATCAGCACCACCACAACCAGCCACAGCCAGCGCAGTCCTGTTGAACAGAGAGTTTTACTCATCAGGCAAACTTACGTTTTTCGCCGTCACCGGCGACGTTGCTTACACAGCGTCCGCAGATGTCTGCGTGTTCCGCCACCTGACCGACATCGGTGGTGTAATGCCAGCAACGCGGGCATTTCTCACCGTCGGCTTTGCTCAGCGCGACTTTCAGTCCTTTGAGCAGTTCGCTCTGCTGAGCATCAGCAGACGCGTCAGCATAATCCGCAACTTTCGCACCGGAGGTCAACAGGACAAATCGTAATTCATCGCCCAGCGCCGTCAGCTTCGCCGCCAGCTCTGGCTCCGCGTACAGGGTCACTGCCGCTTCCAGAGAGCCGCCGACTTTCTTATCAGCACGCGCCTGCTCGATAACCTTGTTCACTTCGCCACGCACTTTCAGCAGCTCGTCCCAGAAGGCATCGTTCATCGCTTCGGTGCTGGAGAGATCGAACAGACCTTCGTACCACTCGCCCGTGAAGACATACTTCTCACGGTCGCCCGGCAGATAACCCCAGATTTCATCCGCGGTGAAGGACATGATCGGCGCCATCCAGCGTACCAGCGCTTCTGCGATATGGAACAGCGCGGTCTGGCAGCTACGACGCGCCACGCTATCCGCTTTCGCGGTGTACTGACGGTCTTTGATGATGTCGAGGTAGAACGAGCCCATCTCAATGGAACAGAAGCGCATCAGGCGCTGCACCACTTCGTGGAAGTCATAAGACTCATAGGCCTTCAGGATATCTTCCTGCGCCGCTTTCGCGCAGCCTACCGCCCAGCGGTCCAGCACCACCATCTCTTCCGGTTTCACCATGTCTTTTGCCGGATCAAACCCGTTCAGGTTCGCCAGCAGGAAGCGCGCGGTGTTACGGATACGACGATAGCTGTCGGCAGCGCGTTTCAGGATCTCGTCAGACACCGCCATTTCGCCGGTGTAGTCGGTCGACGCCACCCACAGACGCAGAATGTCTGCGCCCAGCTTGTTCATCACGTCCTGCGGAGAAACGGTGTTACCGATGGATTTGGACATCTTACGGCCCTGACCATCCACGGTGAAACCGTGAGTCAGTACCTGACGGTAAGGCGCTTTACCCTTCATGGCGGTGGAGATCATCAGAGATGACATGAACCAGCCGCGGTGTTGGTCAGACCCTTCCAGATACATATCGGCAGCGTGACCGGCAAACTCCGGACGCACGTCAACCACGGAGGAGTGGGTAGACCCGGAATCGAACCATACGTCCAGGGTATCCGGCACTTTCTCGTAGTTGTCAGCATCAGCGCCCAGGATGTCGCGGGCGTCGAGATCCCACCACGCCTGGATGCCGTCAACTTCGACGCGCTTCGCCACTTCTTCCATCAGTTCCAGGGTGTTCGGGTGGAGCTCATGCGTCTCTTTATGCACGAACAGCGACATCGGCACGCCCCAGGTACGCTGGCGGGAGATACACCAGTCAGGACGGTTAGCCACCATGGATTCGATACGCGCCTGGCCCCAGTCCGGGATCCACTGCACGCCTTTGATCTCTTTCAGAGACTGCTCGCGCAGGCCCTTCTGATCCATGCTGACGAACCACTGCGGGGTCGCACGGAAGATAATTGGCGTCTTGTGACGCCAGCAGCACGGATAGCTATGCTGCATTTTTTCAACGTGCAGCAGCGCGCCGCTGGTGCGCAGCATGTCGACAATAATGTCGTTCGCTTTGAAGACGTTGATGCCGTCCAGCGCGGGGTAGGTGCCAGGCAGGTAGGAGCCGTCCGGCCCCACCGGGTTAGCGATTTCCAGACCGTACTTCAGGCTGATGTTGTAGTCGTCAGGACCGTGGCCACCGGCGGTATGTACCGCACCGGTACCCGCGTCCAGCGTGACGTGGTCGCCCAGGATCGCCGGAACGTCGAAGTCCAGGAACGGGTGTTTGAAGCGCATCAGATCCAGCGCGTCGCCTTTAACTGTGCCCAGCACGGTGTAATCGGCGATGTTCGCGCGCTTCAGCACGCTTTCAACCAGATCTTTCGCCAGGATAACCGCCTGGCCGTCAATCTGCACCAGCGCGTATTCGAACTCACCGGACAGGGAGATCGCGCGGTTGGCTGGCAGGGTCCACGGGGTGGTGGTCCAGATCACCAGCGAGATCGGGCCGTTAACGGACGACACGCCAAATTTGGCTTTCACCGCATCCTGATCGACGGCATGGAAGGCTACGTCGATAGACGGAGAGGTTTTGTCGTAATACTCCACTTCCGCTTCTGCCAGCGCAGAACGGCAGTCCACGCACCAGTGCACCGGCTTCGCGCCTTTGTGCAGGTGGCCGTTACCGATGATTTTGCCCAGCGCACGGATGATGTTGGCTTCGGTTTTGAAGTCCATGGTCAGGTACGGATGCGACCAGTCGCCCAGTACGCCCAGACGGATGAAGTCAGCGCGCTGACCGTCAACCTGGGTGGCTGCGTATTCGCGGCACTTCGCACGGAACTCAGCGGCGGTGAATTTCTCACCAGGCTTGCCAAATTCCTGCTCAACTTTCAGCTCGATTGGCAGGCCGTGGCAGTCCCAGCCCGGAACGTAAGGCGAGTCATATCCCGCGAGTCCTTTGGACTTCACGATAATGTCTTTCAGAATCTTGTTTACAGAGTGACCAATATGAATGCTGCCATTCGCATAGGGAGGGCCATCATGCAGAATGAAGGTTTTTTTGCCTTTTTTGGCTGCACGAATGATGCCGTACAGGTCATCATCGGTCCAACGCGCCAGCATTCCCGGTTCACGCTTGGCGAGATCGCCGCGCATCGGGAACCCTGTTTCCGGCAAATTCAGGGTTGATTTATAGTCACTCATCAGATTCTCGGTTCCGTATTTATCACGTAGGCAGTTAAGCCGGGTTCAAAGCCCAAAAAACTCGCGGGCTGTTAATTCATCTCGCGCAATTTGCGCTTTGAGTTCATCCAGCGAACCAAATCGCTGCTCGTTGCGTATTTTTTTACGCAGTATCACATCTATATGGCGACCATACAGGTCCATTACAACGTCCAGCAGGTGCACTTCTAGCTGTTGACGCACACCGGCAACGGTCGGACGCGTGCCAATATTGGCGACGCCGTAGAACGGCTTATCGCCCAGTCCTGCCACTTCCACCGCATAGACCCCTTTAACCGGGGAAACCTGACGACGCAGCGGTATATTCGCCGTCGGGAAACCTATCGTGCGGCCCAGCGCATCGCCATGGACCACGCGACCAGAGATGGTGAACGGATGTCCCAGCAGGTTTTCTGCCGTATCCAGTTCATCGTTGGCCAGCGCCTGCCGCACTGCCGTGCTGCTGACGCGCACGCCGCCTTCACAGAAGGTCATCGCGCTGGTTACGTCAAAACCGTACTCCAGACCAGCCTTCTGTAATAGCAAGAAATCACCCTGACGACCAGCGCCAAAGCGGAAATCATCGCCCACGGCAAGAAACTGCACGCCAAGACGCTTCACCAGCAGGTCGCTGACGAAATTTTGTGCTGTCAGCGCGGCAAAGCGGCGATCGAAACGTACGCACAATACATAGTCCACACCGGGCTCAGCCAGATAGCGCAACTTCTCGCGCAGGCGTGTAAGACGTGCGGGAGATTTGTCGCCCGCGAACAGCTCCAGCGGCTGCGGTTCGAAAATCATCACTACTACGGGCAGGCCGCGAGCCTCCCCTTCTTTACGCAATCCCTGCAACAGCGCCTGATGACCACGATGCACGCCGTCGAAATTACCAATGGTCAGCACGCACCCGTGCGGGGCTCTGCTGAGATTATGTATGCCGCGTATCAGCTTCATGTCTGGCTCAAAACAGTGAAAATCGCCAAAGTATACCTTGTACAGCGGTTAAGGTTAACCGGCGATTGTTCGTGCAAAACAGAAAGCCGTAATGATTTCATCAGGCTGACCTTTCGCAGCGAAAAAATCTGCTCGCGAACTGCGATTTTTATGCCGAAAAGCTGTATTCACGGACAACAAGCTGGTAGAATCCTGCGCCATCACTACGTAACGTAGCGTCGCCACATTAACGGCGCTTATTTGCACAAATCCATTGACAAAAGAAGGTATAGAGGGCATATTCCTCGGCCTTTGAATTGTCCACATAGATCATATTTGGGAGTTGGACCTTGGCTAATATCAAATCAGCTAAGAAACGTGCTATTCAGTCTGAAAAGGCTCGTAAGCACAATGCAAGCCGTCGCTCTATGATGCGTACTTTCATCAAGAAAGTATACGCAGCTATCGAAGCTGGCGACAAAGCTGCTGCGCAGAACGCATTTAACGAAATGCAACCAATCGTGGATCGTCAGGCTGCTAAAGGTCTGATCCACAAAAACAAAGCAGCGCGTCATAAAGCAAACCTGACCGCGCAGATCAACAAACTGGCTTAATCGCCGCTTGTTGTTGCTTGTTTTAAAAGAACCCGCTTAACGCGGGTTTTTTTATATCTTCAGATTGCCGGTGGCGTAAACAGCGCCGAGTAGTCACGGTTACAGATTCGCTGTACCGCCGGATGCTGAATCATCCTTTCAGCAAAGATGGCGTGATACTCCTCCATCACGTTATCCACTCTGCCTATCTCCGTAATCTTGTCGTCCGAATAGAGATCGTGCGCGTAGAGCGTTGGCGCAACGAAGATGGCGTTATGGGCTTCACCAAAGGCTTTCATCAGCGCCGCATCGTCAAATTCGCCGAGGATTTCCACGTTCAGCCCCTGCGAGTTAAACCAGTTCAGGAGCTTGCGCCCCAGCATGGAACGCCTTCCCGGCACCAGCAGTCGACGCTCTTCCAGGCAGGCCGGGAAGGGTTTCTCCGGCGGCGGATTAATGCACCAGAAGCTCACGCCGCATTCCCCAATTTTCACCGAGAACAGCCCTTCCTGCTGCGTGGAGTCGATCGGACAATCCGAGATAATCATGTCCAGCTTGTGCTGGCTCAGCTGTTCCAGCAGCATCTCGTGAGTGGATTCAAAGCAGCGCAGGTGGATTTGCTCGTCTTCGACCACCGCCGCATCCAGCACGCCGCTCACCAGCCGTTTGGACAGCGCATCCGCCACGCCAACATCAAAGAGCAGGTTCGACTCTTTGCGGTAGTTGACGATATCCAGCATCTCCTGGCTAAGGGTAAACATTTTGTCCGCGTAGCGGAAAACCAACTCACCCAGCTCGCTGGGTTCAATCCCGCGCCCCTTACGTTTGAACAGCTTGCCCTGCAAACGTTCTTCCAGCGCCTTGATTTGCCCGGTAATGGTTTGCGGCGTCAGGTAGAGCGCCTCTGCAGCCCCGACCACCGAGCCCTGTCTATAGACGTGCCAGAAGTAGTAAAGATGGTTGTAATTCAAATGAGACATCGCGTCTTCGCTCCTTGAGTGTGTTTCGGGAGAAGGATCGCCTTCTCCCGGTGTTCCGTTATGCCTGGACGGCCTGTCCGGACAATTTCACCTTCAACAAGGTATAACCAATTACGGCGGCCAGTAATGACCCGATGAGAATGCCGAGTTTCGCCCAGACGATCAGCTCAGGCGCATGCGCGCCAAACGCCAGCGTCGAGATAAAGATCGACATCGTAAACCCTATTCCACACAGCACGCCGACGGCCATAATCTGCTTAAACGTGGTGCCGTGCGGCAATGACGCCAGCTTCAGTTTCGTCGCCAGCCAGCAAAAGAGGCTAATACCCAGCGGCTTACCGATAAACAGACCGGCAATAATGCCCAGCGGCAGCACGGACGTCAGCCCGTCCAGCGTCACGCCGCCCAGCGAAACCCCGGCATTGGCAAACGCAAACAGGGGCAGGATCATAAAGGCGACCCACGGGTGCAGTACATGCTCCAGCTGTTTGGCCGGCGACTTGCCGTCCTGCGGCTTAAGCGGCACGAAGAAGCCGACGATCACCCCAGCCAGCGTGGCGTGCACGCCGGATTTCAGCACCGCCGTCCACAGCACCATCCCCACGAGGATGTAGATACCAATGCGGCGCACATTAAAGATGTTCAGCAGCGCCAGCACCGCAATCGCTCCGGCAGCCACGCTCAGAGACAGGATCGACAGATCGCTGGTGTAGAACAGCGCGATAATCACAATGGCGCCAAGATCATCGATGATCGCCAGCGCCATCAGGAAGATTTTCAGGGCAACCGGCACGCGGCTTCCCAGCAAGGCCAGCACCCCGAGCGCAAAGGCGATATCCGTCGCGGCCGGGATCGCCCAGCCGTGACGTGCAACCGGATCCTGCCAGGTGAACGCCAGGAAGAGCAGCGCCGGCACCACCATCCCACCGAGCGCGGCAATGACCGGGAACGCCGCGCGCTGGCGGCTGGCAAGCGAGCCCAGCACCAGCTCACGCTTAACTTCAAGCCCCACCAGCAGGAAGAACACCGCCATCAGCGCATCGTTGATCCACAGCAGCATGTTCTTGTTAATTTCCAGCGCCCCGACCTTCAGCTCAACGGGCGTTTCCAGAAATGCATGATAGAGATCCCGCGTGATGCCAAGATTAGCCAGCACCATCGCGGCCGCTGCGGCAATAATCAGGAGCACGCCACCGGACGCCTCACTGCTAAAGAAACGGTGTAGTAATTTCATTTAAGTTCTCTCTTTTACAACAATACCTCGATAAAACCATAATACCAAGCCAAATAGCTCGGCAAAAACAGATTAATATTGAGTATAGATTCACTTTTACCGAGCAATAACCGTAAATAAAAAAAGCCCGGAATCGCTTCCGGGCTTTTTGAAGATAAAAACCAGCTAACGGATTAGCGGGTCAAATCATCGAAGAATTTTTTGACGCCATCGAAGAAGCTTTTGGAACGCGGGCTGTTTTTCTCACCCGTCGGACCACCAAAGCTTTCCTGCAACTCTTTCAGCAGCTGTTTCTGCTTATCGTTCAGGCCAACCGGCGTTTCCACGACGACGCGGCACAGCAGGTCGCCCTGCGCACCACCGCGAACGGATTTAACGCCTTTCCCGCGCATGCGGAACAGCTTACCGGTCTGGGTCTCGCCCGGGATCTTCAGATTGACGCGACCATCCAGCGTCGGCACTTCGATTTCGCCGCCGAGAGCCGCCATAGCGAAGTTGATCGGCACTTCACAGTACAGGTTGTTCCCTTCGCGCTCGAAGATAGCGTGCTGTTTCACCTGCACCTGAACGTACAGATCGCCTGCCGGTGCGCCGTGTTCGCCAGCTTCACCCTCACCCGCCAGACGGATGCGGTCGCCCGTATCCACGCCAGCCGGGATTTTAACGGACAGGGTCTTGGTTTTCTCAACGCGACCGTGGCCGTGGCATTTGGTGCACGGATCTTTAATCAGCGTACCGCGACCGTGACAGTGCGGACAGGCCTGCTGTACCGCGAAGAAGCCCTGACGCATCTGGACCTGGCCAGAGCCGTGACAGGTTGGACAGGTCTGAGGCTGGGTACCCGCTTTCGCGCCGCTGCCGTGGCAGACGTCACACTCTTCCAGCGTCGGAATACGGATCTCTTTGGTAACACCGCGAACGGCCTCTTCCAGCGTCAGATCCATGTTGTAGCGCAGGTCCGCGCCGCGCGCCGCGCGCTGACGACCACGCCCACCGCCGAAGATGTCGCCGAAGACATCGCCAAAGATATCGCTGAAGTCGGCACCGCCGCCAAAGCCGCCGCCACCGAATCCACCGCCGCCCATGCCGCCCTGTTCAAAGGCTGCGTGACCGTACTGGTCATAGGCTGCACGTTTTTGTGCATCGGTCAGGACTTCGTAGGCTTCTTTGATCTCTTTAAATTTGGCTTCAGCCTCTTTGTCACCCTGATTACGGTCCGGGTGGAATTTCATGGCCAGGCGCTTATACGCCTTTTTGATTTCACGCTCTTCCGCAGTTTTCGGAACGCCTAAAATCTCGTAATAGTCTTGCTTTGCCATTGGTTTTTTTAAGCCCCTTAACATGCGAGCACGGGCGTGGAGAGTTCTCCTACGCCCGTGCCGATTAATTACCCTGCATCAGGGCGATTATTTTTTATCTTTAACTTCTTCGAACTCAGCGTCGACAACGTCGTCGTCTTTCGCATTGTTCGCCGAAGCGTCAGCGCCCGCCTGCTGTTGAGCGTGCTGCTGCTGAGCGATTTCCATCAGCTTCTGAGAAGCCTGTGCCAGTTCCTGCATCTTCGCTTCGATGTCCGCTTTATCTTCACCTTTCAGTGAGGATTCCAGCGCACTCAGTGCAGCTTCGATAGCAGTCTTGTCTTCCGCTGGCAGTTTATCGCCTGCTTCTTCAACCTGCTTACGGGTGCTGTGCAGCAGATGGTCACCCTGGTTGCGGGTCTGAACCAGCTCTTCGAACTTACGGTCGGATTCCGCGTTAGCTTCGGCATCGCGAACCATTTTTTCGATTTCCGCTTCGTTCAGACCAGAAGATGCCTTGATGGTGATCTTCTGCTCTTTACCGCTGTTTTTGTCTTTCGCAGACACGTGCAGGATACCGTCAGCATCGATGTCGAAGGTGACTTCGATCTGTGGCATGCCGCGCGGTGCCGGGTTAATACCGTCCAGGTTGAACTGACCCAGAGATTTGTTATCCGCCGCACGCTTACGCTCACCCTGCAGCACATGGATGGTTACCGCAGACTGGTTGTCTTCAGCGGTAGAGAACACCTGGCTGTGCTTGGTTGGGATGGTGGTGTTTTTGTTGATGAGCGCAGTCATCACACCGCCCATGGTTTCGATACCCAGAGACAGCGGGGTAACGTCCAGCAGCAGTACGTCTTTCACTTCACCGGTCAGTACGCCACCCTGAACCGCAGCACCGATAGCCACTGCTTCGTCCGGGTTAACGTCTTTACGTGGCTCTTTACCAAAGAACTCAGCCACTTTCTTCTGCACCATTGGCATACGGGTCTGGCCACCAACGAGGATAACGTCGTTGATATCAGACACGGACAGGCCAGCGTCCTGCAGAGCAACTTTCAGCGGCTCGATAGAACGGTTCACCAGGTCTTCTACCAGGCTTTCCAGTTTCGCACGGGTCACTTTGATGTTCATGTGTTTAGGACCGGTCGCGTCTGCAGTGATGTACGGCAGGTTCACGTCGGTCTGCTGAGCGGAAGACAGTTCGATCTTCGCTTTCTCAGCGGCTTCTTTCAGGCGCTGCATAGCCAGCGGGTCATTACGCAGGTCAATGCCCTGATCTTTCTTGAACTCGTCAACGAGGTAGTTGATCAGACGGGTATCGAAGTCTTCACCACCCAGGTGGGTATCACCGTTGGTTGCCAGAACTTCGAAGGTTTTTTCGCCGTCAACTTCGTCGATTTCGATAATAGAGATATCGAAGGTACCACCACCCAGGTCGTAAACCGCGATAGTACGGTTGCCGACTTCTTTATCCAGACCGTAAGCCAGAGCAGCCGCGGTTGGTTCGTTGATGATACGTTTTACTTCCAGACCTGCGATACGGCCAGCATCTTTGGTTGCCTGACGCTGAGCATCGTTGAAGTATGCAGGAACGGTGATAACAGCTTCAGTTACCGGCTCACCCAGGTAATCTTCCGCGGTTTTCTTCATTTTTTTCAGCACTTCAGCAGAAATCTGCGGTGGTGCCGTTTTGGTGCCTTTCACATCAAGCCATGCATCGCCGTTATCTGCCGCGATGATTTTGTAAGGCATGATGGAAACGTCACGCTGAACTTCTTCGTCCTGGAAGCGGCGACCGATCAGGCGTTTAATCGCAAACAGAGTGTTTTGCGGGTTTGTCACTGCCTGACGTTTAGCCGGCTGACCAACCAGAGTTTCACCGTCCTGGGTATAAGCAATGATAGAAGGCGTGGTGCGATCGCCCTCGGCGTTCTCCAGCACGCGTGCAGTAGTGCCATCCATAATCGCTACACAAGAGTTGGTAGTACCCAGGTCGATACCAATAATTTTACCCATCTAAACGTCTCCACTAAAAATTCAGTCAACATGTGGTTGTGTACCTGTAATAAGGGCAGAACGTGCTTTTTCAACTGCCCAGATTTGATTTTTTTCAGGTCCACACACTGCGGTTGACTACAAGATGGGGTCGCGACGGCATCCATCAAGGGGCAAGCATAAAAAAAATTTTAATTTCACCCTGATGAGATCATAGACGCCATCGATTGCGCCCATTATGATGCCGCGCCCCGTCAGGGAGAACTGACGCGGGTTTAACCATTTCACCATATTAATGATGATTTTTTTGAGGACTTATGGGCAACACTAAGTTGGCTAATCCGGCTCCGCTGGGCCTGATGGGTTTTGGCATGACCACTATTCTGCTGAACCTGCACAATATCGGGATGTTCCCGATGGATGGCATCATCCTGGCGATGGGCATTTTTTATGGCGGTATCGCGCAAATCTTTGCGGGCCTGCTGGAATATAAGAAAGGCAATACCTTCGGCTTAACCGCCTTCACCTCTTACGGTTCTTTCTGGCTGACCCTGGTCGCCATTCTGCTGCTGCCTAAAATGGGCATGGCAGACGCGGCAAACGCCCACTTCCTGGGCGTCTACCTGGGCCTGTGGGGCGTCTTCACCCTGTTCATGTTCTTCGGTACCCTGAAAGGCAACCGCATGCTGCAGTTCGTCTTCCTGAGCCTGACCGTGCTGTTTGCCCTGCTGGCAATCGGTCACCTGGTGGATAACGAAGGCATCGTTCACGTTGCCGGCTGGATTGGTCTGGTTTGCGGCGCAAGCGCTATCTACCTGGCAATGGGTGAAGTGCTGAACGAGCAGTTTGACCGCACCGTGCTACCGATTGGTGAAAAACACTGATCCCTCTGTCGTGCCCGCCTCGCGGGCACGACATCCCCCCGCCTGACGAAGCCAAAATCCCAATACCAGCCCCATCACCGACAGCGCCAGCACGTACCAGGCCGGAGCCATGGGAGAGACGCTCATCAGGACCGTCACCGCAATCGGCGTCAGCCCACCGAAAATGGCATACGACACGTTGTAGGAAAATGAGATCCCGGTGAAGCGAACCTCCGGCGGGAACGCGCGCACCATGACGTAAGGCACCGCCCCGACAACGCCCACGCACAGCCCTACCACGCCGTACAGCAGGAACAACTGTTCAGGATGGCTGCCAGCCAGATGGTAAAACGCCCAGCTTGAAGCGGCCAGTAACAGGCTGCCGACAATAAAGGTAACGCTGGCCCCGAAACGATCTGCCGCCAGCCCGGCGGCCAGACAGCCAAAGCAGAGCATGATTGTCGCAATACTGTTTGCCTGTAGCGTCACGGCTGGGGCGAAACCGTACTGCTTTTGCAGCCACACCGGAGACATCAATATCACCACCACAATCCCGGCCGAGAGTAGCCAGGTGAGCAGCATCGACACCACCACCGCCTTTTTATGACGTACCACAACCGCCTTCACCGGCAGCTCCTGCGCCAGCGCTTTACGCTGCTGCATTTCGAGGAAAATCGGTGTCTCCTGCAGCCAGCGGCGCAGGTACATCGCCACCAGGCCAAACGCCCCACCCAGCAGGAACGGAATACGCCAGCCCCAGTCGTGTACGGCCTGCTGCGTCATGCTGGTATTCACAATGGTGGCGACCACCGAGCCGAGCAGGATCCCGACCGTCAGCCCCGCGGTTAAGGTTCCACAGGCGATACCAATCCGGCGCGCCGGAACATGCTCTGCGACAAACACCCACGCGCCCGGCACTTCACCGCCAATCGCCGCGCCCTGAAGCACGCGCATCAGCAACAGCAGCAACGGCGCGAGAATGCCCATCGAGGCATAGGTGGGCAGCAGACCAATGGCCAGCGTGGGGACCGCCATCAGCAGGATGCTGAGGGTAAACATCTTTTTACGCCCGACCAGATCGCCAAAGTGGGCCATGATAATGCCGCCCAGCGGACGCGCCAGATACCCGGCAGCAAAAATGCCGAAGGTTTGCACCTGACGCAGCCACTCCGGTATATCGGCCGGGAAGAAGAGCTCCCCCACTACGGCAGCGAAGAAGACGAAGATAATGAAGTCGTAAAACTCCAGCGCACCGCCTAAGGCCGCGAGCGTGAGGGTTTTGTAGTCCTGTCGATTCAGAGGTCGGGTGTTATGTGACATAGCGAACCATTATGCGTGTATTGTGGATTTATTTTTACAGCAATCGTAAAGAAAAAATTACTATACCGTAAAACCGTTACCACGCTATCGCCGCTTCAGCTTATGTCACATATTGATTAATTTCAGGAGATTGTTTCGCGACGCGCGTTTTTAGGACGAAAAGCTGCTACCACTTTCTCATCGGTTTCGACATACGGGCCGTCAAGCAGCTGTATACAATACGGTACACTTGCAAAGATGCCGTGAACGATGACGCTGCCGTCTTCCGCTTTTAGCCCTTCCAGCGTCTCTTTGATCGACTTCGGCTGGCCCGGCAGGTTCAGTATCAACGCCTGCTTGCGGATCACCCCTACCTGGCGGGAAAGAATGGCTGTCGGGACAAAGTGTAGACTGATCTGGCGCATCTGTTCGCCGAAGCCCGGCATTTCACGATCGGCAATCGCCAACGTCGCGTCCGGCGTCACATCACGGCGCGCGGGCCCGGTTCCGCCGGTGGTTAACACCAGGTGACAGCTCATCTCATCCACCAGCTCACACAGGGTCTGCTCGATAATCGGCTGTTCGTCGGGAATCAGGCGAGTCTGGATCTCAAACGGGGTAGTCAGTGCACTGGCCAGCCACGCTTCCAGAGCGGGGATGCCTTTATCCTGGTAAACACCGCTGGAGGCGCGGTCAGAAATCGACACTAAGCCGATGCGTAAGGTATTCATATCCATTCCATTCAAAGAGTACTGATTAAAGGGAATGATACACGCAGAGAGGAAATTCAGACAGGGTACGAAAGCAGTCGCGTGACCGGGAGCCCGGTCACGCGGAATGATTACAGCAGGTCGCCGATCATTTTTTCCAGTTTTTCCTGGTCAACAGCAAACTTACGGATACCGTCCGCCAGCTTGTCTACTGCCATTGGATCCTGGTTGTGCTGCCACAGGAACTCGGATTCAGTGATGCGCTCTGGGCGTGCTTTCACTTCACCGGTGTAGGACAGTTTACGCTCCAGAGTACCTTCGCTTTCAGCCAGCTCTTTCAGCAGCGCTGGCGCGATGGTCAGGCGGTCACAGCCAGCCAGCTCGATGATTTCACCGACGTTACGGAAGCTTGCGCCCATAACCACGGTCTCATAGCCGTGCTGTTTGTAGTATTCGTAGATTTCAGTCACGGAAATCACGCCTGGATCTTCAGCCGGTGCGTACTCTTTCTTATCGGTGTTGGCTTTGTACCAGTCCAGAATACGGCCCACGAACGGAGAAATCAGGTATACGCCAGCTTCTGCACATGCACGCGCCTGTGCGAAGGAGAACAGCAGGGTCAGGTTACAGTTGATACCCTCTTTTTCCAGCTGCTCTGCCGCGCGGATACCCTGCCAGGTAGAAGCCAGTTTGATCAGGATACGATCGTTGCTGATGCCCGCATCGTTGTACAGTTTGATCAGACGTTTTGCTTTCGCGATAGACGCTTTGGTGTCGTAGGAGAGACGCGCGTCCACTTCGGTAGAGATACGGCCCGGAACCAGTTTCAGGATCTCGAGACCGATGTTCACGGCCAGTTTATCAGTAGCGTCCACAACCTGCTGCGCGCGGTCGTTGCTCTGCGCTTTCGCCCAGGTCACAGCCTCGTCAATCAGTTTGCGATACTCAGGGATCTGTGCGGCGTTAAGGATCAGAGAAGGGTTAGTTGTGGCATCCTGCGGCTGGTACAGCTTCATTGCCGCGATATCTCCGGTGTCAGCTACGACAGTGGTGAACTGACGAAGGGAGGTCAATTTATCCGTCATGATAGTGTTTCTCTTTTAACGTGCCCTGGATAATTCACGCTACCGACAGCATGCCTGCAGCGGAAAAATGACAGGTTTACTTGTTAGGGGGATGTAACCGGTCTGCCCTGATGATAACACGACGGAGGGGTAGCGCAACCGCAGACAGTGCGCTTAGGCAGAGTATGATAAACTCAGAATATTAACAGGCTGCTAAGCAACAGCATGCCCAATCAGTGGTAGCGCTTACATATTCACGTTGGCATCAACAAGAGGGACGTTAATGCCTGATTTCTTTTTCTTTATTAACGAAGTCCTCTGGGGTTCGATAATGATTTACCTGCTTCTGGGAGCAGGTATTTGGTTTACGCTACGCAGTGGGTTTATCCAGTTTCGCTATATTCGCAAGTTTGGCAGAAGTCTGAAAAACAGCGTCACGCCCCAGCCGGGCGGATTAACGTCGTTTCAGGCGCTCTGTACCAGCCTTGCGGCACGCCTGGGCAGCGGGAATCTGGCGGGGGTAGCACTGGCCATCAGCGCCGGTGGGCCAGGCGCGGTCTTCTGGATGTGGATGACGGCACTTCTCGGTATGGCCACCTCCTTTGCCGAAAGTTCGCTTGCGCAACTCTACAAAGAGAAAGATAAGCGCGGCCAGTTTCGCGGTGGTCCAGCCTGGTACATGGCGCGTGGCCTGGGGATGCGCTGGATGGGCGTCCTGTTCTCGCTTTTTTTACTGCTCGCGTACGGTCTTATTTTTAATACCGTCCAGGCGAACTCGGTCGCCCATGCCATGCGCTATGCCTTCTCCTGCCCCGAGTGGCTCGCGGGTCTCGCTTTAGCTTCGATCGTTCTGCTTACCATTTCATTCGGTCTCAAGGGTATCGCTCGCCTGATGCAGTGGCTGGTGCCCATTATGGCGCTGCTCTGGGTTGCCGCGAGCCTGTTCGTCGCCGCACTGCATCTCGACCAGGTGCCGGGCGTGCTTGCCACCATCGTCAAAAGCGCCTTTGGCTGGCGCGAAGTGGCATCCGGCGCGCTGGGCTACACCTTCAGCCAGGCGCTGATGGCGGGTTTTCAGCGGGGCATGTTCTCCAATGAAGCCGGTATGGGGTCAACCCCCAATGCGGCAGCCGCCGCCTCTTCCTGGCCGCCACACCCGGCCGCACAAGGCATTGTGCAGATGATTGGCGTCTTTACCGATACCATTATTATCTGTTCCGCCAGCGCCATGATTTTGCTGCTGGCAGGCCCCGTCCCCCACGCGTCGGGAACCGTCGGGATACAGCTTCTCCAGCAGGCGCTGGTGACCCTGACCGGCGGCTGGGGAGCCGGATTTGTCTCTCTCATCCTGATCTTGTTTGCCTTCAGCTCGATTGTGGTGAATTACCTCTACGCCGAAAATAACCTTATTTTCCTGAAACTCGACTCCCGCGCCGCGATCGGAACCCTGCGTCTTGGGGTTATCCTGATGGTGGTAGCAGGCTCCCTGCTCAGTATGCCGCTGGTCTGGCAGCTGGCCGATATCATTATGGCGCTGATGGCAATCACTAACCTCACGGCGATCCTGCTGCTCTCGCCCGTGGTGACCCTGATTGCCAGAGACTATCTGCGTCAGCGCAAACTCGGCGTTCCGCCGGTCTTTGATCCCGCCCGCTATCCCGATATCAAGGCGCAGCTTGCCCCCGGCACGTGGGATGATTTGCCACGGCAATAACAGCTATCGATCAATTCAGGGCGTTTTTTTGCTAAAGTCGCTCTAAATTTCCTGCAAGGACTGGATATGTTGATTCTGATTTCACCTGCAAAAACGCTCGACTACCAGAGCCCGCTCGCCACCGAGCGCTATACCCAGCCTGAACTGCTGGACTATTCGCAACAGCTGATCCGCGAAGCGCGTAAGCTCTCAGCACCGCAAATCGCCTCGCTGATGAGCATCAGCGACAAGCTGGCCGATTTGAACGCGACCCGCTTTCACGAGTGGCACCCGGATTTCACCCCTGCCAACGCTCGCCAGGCGATTCTGGCGTTTAAAGGCGATGTGTACACTGGCCTGCAGGCGGAAGATTTTAGCGAAGCCGATTTCGATTTTGCCCAGCAGCATCTGCGCATGCTGTCGGGCCTGTACGGCGTACTGCGCCCGCTGGATCTGATGCAGCCTTATCGTCTGGAGATGGGGATTCGCCTGGAGAATGCCAAAGGCAAAGACCTGTACCATTTCTGGGGCGATATCATCACCGATAAGCTGAATGCGGCCCTGCACGCTCAGGGCGATAACGTGGTAATTAACCTGGCGTCCGATGAATACTACAAGTCGGTGAAGCCGAAAAAGCTGGATGCCGACATCATCAAGCCGGTGTTCCTCGACGAGAAGAACGGCAAGTTCAAAGTGATCAGCTTCTACGCCAAGAAAGCGCGTGGCCTGATGAGCCGCTACATCATTCAGAACCGCCTGACGAAGCCGGAGCAGCTAACCGCCTTCAACAGCGAAGGCTATTTCTTTGACGAAGAAGCGTCGGGGAAAGGCGAGCTGGTATTTAAGCGCCACGAGCAGTAAAAACAAACCCCGCCCGCTGGCGGGGTTTTGCATTAGTGGTGTTTCCAGTCCGGGCCCGGACGGCGATCGTCATGGCGACGATCGTCATGATGGTGGTCACGCTCGCGATGCTCATCGTGAGGACGCCAGCGGTTATCGCGCCAGTCATAATGCGCCTTCCACCAGTCATGGTCGCGCCAGCGGCCACCGTCCCAGTAGTGCCCGTTATTATCCCGGTCTCCAATCTGCAGTTTGACCGCAGGTACGAGGGTAATTTCAGATGCCTGAACCGCCATGGGAGCGACCAGCATCAGTGAAAGCGCAATCAGCGCAGGTTTCAGTTTTGACATCGGTGACTCCTTATTATCGTTGCCCAACGTGGGCCGTTGTAAGGAGATTACGCGAGGGGAACGGGGGATGTTATTCTCTGCAATCCTAAACGCTAAGTGACCGCATTTATTGGGAATTTCTGCTTTTTCCCTGCTATTTTTCTCCTTAATTTCTTCACAAAAAAAGCCGGGTGGCGCTTCGCTTACCCGGCCTACGGTTTGTTCGTCTTTGTTGGCCCGGTAAGGCGAAGCCGCCACCGAGCAACACAATCACGCACGCGTCATCATCAGTTGTAGGTCGGGTAAGGCGTAGCCGCACCCGACAAAAATCACGCGAGGGTCAGCATCAGCTTACGCAGCGCCGCAAAGTCCGCCGGCAGCTCATGGGACAGCAGCGGCAGGTCGGCACGCTCGGCCAGTTCTTTCGGCAGCGGCAGCGTTTCGCCCAGGATCGCTTCCACGCTCTCTTTGAACTTCGCCGGATGTGCGGTCCCCAGGAATAGGCCGTATTCACCCGGGTTAAGCTGGTCGCGCAGCGCACGATAGGCAATCGCCGCGTGCGGTTCAGAGGTATACCCCACCGCCTTCAGCTCGCGCATGGTGGATTTGGTGGTCTCATCCGTCACCGCAGCATAGCCCAGGTCACCCAGGCGCCAGATCTTACGGCGGAACAGCTCTTCCACCCGCGGCCAGTTGTTCGGCTGAGACACATCCATCGCATTGGAGAGCGTCGCCTGCGTGGCGTTCGGCGCCCACTTACCGTCTTTCAGGAAGCGCGGCACGGTGTCGTTAGCGTTGGTGGCGGCGATAAAGCGTTTCACCGGCAGACCCAGGGATTTCGCCAGCAGGCCAGCCGTCAGGTCACCGAAGTTACCGCTCGGCACGGAGATCACCAGCTGGTTACGCGCGTCCTGCGGCAGCTGCGCCACCGCTTCGAAGTAGTAGCAGATCTGCGCCAGCAGACGGCTGATGTTGATGGAGTTGGCGGAGTTCAGACCCAGCGCCACCTTCAGCTCTTCGTCGTCGAAGGCCTGCTTGACCAGCGCCTGGCAGGCATCGAAATCGCCGTCAATTGCCACGGTTTCAATGTTGCCGCCGAGGGTGCAGAACAGTTTCTCCTGCAGCGGGCTGATTTTGCCTTTCGGATAGAGGATCACCACGCGGACGTTTTTCAGGCCGTAGAACGCGTGGGCGACCGCCGCGCCGGTATCCCCGGAGGTCGCGGTCAGGATGGTCACCGGCTTGTCGCCACTGATGTGGGTCAGCATCTGCGCCATAAAGCGGCCGCCGAAGTCTTTGAACGCCAGCGTCGGACCGTGGAACAGCTCCAGGCAGCCAACATCAGGCTCAACCTGCTGAACCGGCGCCGGGAAGGCGAATGCCGCGCGTACGCGCTCTTCCAGCAGCTCCTGCGGAATTTCATCGCCGATAAACGCGGACAAAATTTTGGTGCTGCGGGTGACAAAATCCTGCTTCAGCAGGTCATCAATCTCGGTCAGCTGGAATTCCGGCAGGTCATGCGGGAAAAACAGCCCCTGATTTTTGCCCAGTCCCTGAGTCACCGCCTGCGCGAAGCTGACCTGCTCGTTATGATCTTTAAGGTTGTAGAGTTTCATTAATTATCCCAGTACTCGTGCGCCAGCCGTGTCCAGACGGCAAATATGAACAAAGCCTTCCTGATTTTGCAGGTAGTGTTTAGAGAGCCAGTCCGCCACGCGCTGCGCAGTGTCAGGCTTGTCGCACAGGGCGAACAGCGTCGGGCCGGAGCCGGAGATGCCGCACGCCTGCGCGCCGATATCCATGGACGCCTGTCGCGCCTCGTTAAAGCCGGGCAGCAGCTTCGTGCGGTACGGCTCGGCAATGACGTCCTTCATCAGTTTGGCCGCCAGCTGCGGCTGACGGGTGTAGCAGGCGTGGATAAAGCCCGCCAGATGACGCCCGTGGGCGATACAGTCCTGACGGCGATACTGCGCGGGCAGGATCGCACGCGCTTCCGCGGTTGATACCTTGATACCCGGATAGGCCAGCACCCACAGCCACTCATCAAACCCTGGCACCTGCTGGCTGATGATGCCATTTTCTTCGATCATCAGCTGCATGCCGCCGAGGAAGCATGGCGCAACGTTGTCATAATGAATGCTGCCGGAGATACGCCCTTCCAGCTCGCCCATTAAGGCAAGCAGGCGGTTGTTGTTCAGCGGCTTGCCGCAGTGCTCGTTCATCGCCACCAGCGCGGCGACCACCGAGCAGGCGCTGGAACCCAGCCCGGAGCCAATCGGCATACTTTTTTCCAGCGTCATGGCGACCGGCACGTTTTTACCGATCTCCTGACAGAAACGCTCCCAGCACTGATAGACGATATTCTCGCGTGGCTCAGACGGCAGTTTGCTGGCGAAGCGGCCCACGTTATTCAGGCTGAAGCTGTCTGCCGCTTCCACCGTCACCGTATCGCCCAGCAGCGAACCGTCTACCGGCGTCACCGCCGCACCCAGCACGTCAAATCCGACGCTCATATTCGCGCTGGAAGCCGGGGCATAAACTTTGACCATGTTAAACTCCTAACTTCCATGACAGGGTACGCAGCAGATCGGCAAAGACACCCGCCGCCGTAACGTCGTTCCCTGCGCCATAGCCGCGAAGCACCAGCGGCAGTGGCTGATAATAGTGGCTGTAAAACGCGAGGGCGTTTTCGCCGTTTTTGACTTTGTACAGCGGGTCGTTGCCATCCACTTCGGCAATCTTCACCCGGCACACGCCATCTTCTTCAATGTTGCCAACATAGCGCAATACCTTACCTTCATCACGGGCTTTCGCCACGCGGGCGGCAAACGCGTCGTCAAGCTGCGGCAGCCTGGCCATAAAGGCGCTGACGTCACCGCTGCTGTCAAATTCTGCCGGCAGGACCGGCTCAATCACAATATCGGAAAGCTCAAGCTCACGGCCCGTTTCGCGCGCGAGGATCAGCAGCTTGCGCGCCACGTCCATACCGGAAAGGTCGTCACGCGGATCCGGCTCGGTATAGCCCAGCTCGCGCGCGGCGCGGGTGGCCTCCGAGAGGCTCATCCCTTCGTCCAGCTTGCCGAAGATAAACGACAGCGATCCGGAGAGAATGCCGGAGAAACGCTGCAGCTCATCGCCCGCGTTAAGCAGGTTCTGCAGGTTCTCGATAACCGGCAGGCCTGCCCCCACGTTGGTGTCGTAGAGGAACTTGCGGCGCGACTTGCTCGCTGCCAGACGCAGCTGGTGATAGTAATCCATCGACGAGGTGTTGGCCTTTTTGTTCGGCGTCACCACGTGGAAACCTTCGCGCAGGAAGTCCGCGTACTGGTCGGCCACCGCCTGGTTCGAGGTACAGTCGACGATGACCGGGTTAAGCAGATGATACTCTTTTACCAGACGGATCAGGCGCCCCAGGTTGAACGGCTCTTTTGCCTCATTCATCTCGGCCTGCCAGTTTTCCAGGTTCAGGCCGTGGACGTTGGTCAGCAGCGCTCTGGAATTCGCGATCCCGCAGACGCGCAGGTCGATGTGTTTCTTCTTAAGCCATTCCTGCTGACGCTTCACCTGCTCCAGCAGCGCGCCGCCGACGCCGCCCACGCCAATCAGGAACAGCTCGATAACCTGATCGGTGTTGAACAGCATCTGGTGAACCACACGAACGCCGGTGGTGGCATCGTCGTTATCCACAACAACAGAAATTGAACGCTCTGACGAGCCCTGGGCAATCGCCACGATATTGATATTGGCGCGCGCCAGCGCGGCAAAGAATTTGGCGGAGATACCGCGCAGGGTGCGCATACCGTCGCCCACCACGGAGATGATCGCCAGACGCTCCTGAATCGCGAGCGGCTCCAGCAATTCTTCTTTCAGCTCCAGATAGAACTCTTCCTCCAGCGCGCGGCGGGCGCGAAGGCAGTCAGCCTGCGGCACGCAGAAGCTGATGCTGTACTCGGAGGATGACTGGGTGATCAGCACCACCGAAATACCGTTGCGGGACATGGCCGCAAACACGCGTGCCGCCATGCCGACCATCCCTTTCATCCCCGGACCCGAGACGCTGAACATCGCCATGTTGTTCAGGTTGGAGATGCCTTTCACCGGCAGTCCGTCCTCATCGGTACTCGCGCCAATCAGCGTACCCGGCGCCTGCGGGTTACCGGTGTTTTTAATCAGGCAAGGGATTTGGAACTGGGCAATCGGGGAGATGGTACGCGGGTGAAGTACTTTGGCGCCGAAGTAGGAAAGCTCCATCGCTTCCTGGTACGACATCGACTTCAGCAGCCTGGCGTCCGGTACCTGGCGCGGATCGCAGGTATACACGCCGTCAACATCAGTCCAGATCTCACAACAGTCCGCGCGTAAGCAGGCGGCCAGCACGGCGGCGGAGTAGTCGGAACCGTTACGGCCCAGCACCACCAGCTCGCCCTTCTCGTTACCGGCGGTGAAGCCTGCCATCAGGATCATGTGGTCAGCGGGAATTTTGCTGGCGGCGATACGGCGGGTTGATTCGGCAATATCAACGGTGGATTCGAGGTAGTGGCCCACCGCCAGCAGTTTTTCAACGGGATCGATCACGGTCACGCTATGGCCGCGCGCTTCCAGCACGCCGGACATGATGGCGATAGAGAGTTTTTCACCGCGACAAATCAGCGCTGCATTGATGCTGTCCGGGCACTGGCCGAGAAGGCTGATGCCGTGCAGGACATGTTTAATTTGCGCGAATTCTTGTT
Source organism: Enterobacter cloacae complex sp. 2024EL-00227 (assembly GCF_043945315.1). Lineage (NCBI taxonomy): Bacteria > Pseudomonadati > Pseudomonadota > Gammaproteobacteria > Enterobacterales > Enterobacteriaceae > Enterobacter > Enterobacter cloacae complex sp. 2024EL-00227. Next base: position 120,422 of record NZ_JBIMQP010000005.1, on the reverse strand, counting down.
CAACAAAAGACTTCAGCTGCGCATGCGGGAAGCCAGGCAGCGCTTCTGCCAGGCCTTGCAGTAAGTCAGCGAAGATACGCTCTGCGTCGCTGATGTTCGGAAGTGCATCCTGGCCACCGATGGTTTTTTCAATCATCGCCACCAGATGGTTCGTGATTTTTGCCGGGGCAGAGAGCACGGTCGCAACCTGCCCCTGCCTGGCGTTGCTTTCCAGGATATCGGCAACACGCAGAAAACGTTCTGCATTTGCCACTGATGTACCGCCGAACTTCAACACTCGCATGGTTCTACCTCGTTTCCTTTAGCCGAAAAAAAAGCCCGCACTGTTCAGGTGCGGGCTTTTTTCTGTTTTTCCTGTACGCGTCAGCCCGCATCGTTACCTGTGGTAATGATGATGGTTGTGGTAATGGTGGTGATGCTGATGCGTTTCATGGATGTTGTGTACTCTGTCATTATTATCTGTCTGTGCTGTATTCTTTTAGGGTTAAAGGATCGGGCCCCTTAAGTCAATGGATTTTTAATTTGATCACATTTTGGGAGACTCTCAGGTCCCGCTGCGCGCCGCTTTATTTTCATCCGATTACCCCAAACGCAACCCGCTCAGACAGACTTATTCGCCATAATAAAAACTTATGGCAGTATTTTACTCGGCCAATTTTTTTTCAATATCGTGCAGCAAACGGTGCAACATGGCGGTGTCCCGTTGCTCAAGACGACCAAGACGCTGCTGCAGCCAGTCGGCCATTTTCTGATCGTCCGCGACGCCAAGGCTCGATAACAGCCCCTGCACGCGAGTTCGCAGCGCGGCCAGCTGATTTTCATTTGCCGCTTCTGGCTGAGGTTGAGGGATTTGCATTAGGGAGGCTAATTGATAGCAATAGACCATGACCGCCTGGCCCAAATTCAGGGAAGGATAATCGGCCACCATCGGCGCACCGGTAAGAACGTCCGCCAATTCCAGCTCTTCGTTGGTTAATCCGGAATCTTCACGTCCAAATACCAGCGCGGCTTTCTCCAGCCACTGGCTTTTCTCTTCGAGCATGGGTACCAGTTCAGCAGGCGTGGCGTAATAGTGGAACTTCGCCCGGCTGCGCGCGGTGGTTGCAACGGTAAACGAAATGTCATGCAGCGCGTCGGCAAGCGTAGCGTAAGTGGTTATATTATCGAGAATATCTCCCGAACCATGCGCCACCCACCGGGCGGCTGGCTCCAGATGGGCCGTGCTGTCCACAATACGTAAATCGGTAAAACCCATGGTCTTCATCGCACGCGCCGCTGCGCCTATATTTTCTGCTCTGGCTGGTGCAACCAGTACAATCGACAGATGCATTTATGCTCTCTTTTTAATCAGTTAGCCGGTAAAAATGTGATGCACTTCAACATATTACGCAGCGCGAATTTACAAAATTGCAACACAAATCACCGAAATAGCGTTTCATAACAAATTAAAAACGCTAAACTATTCTGTGTCTGAACAATCAGTTAGAATGTTAACAGAACACTATTATCCCTATGTTTTATAATGATAATAGTAACATGAATACTCTATTCTGATTGGATTCGCTTCGTTTATAAATCAATGTCCGCAACTAGTTGGTTTATTGAAAAATTGTGACAAAGGCTAGCATTCGGCTACGATGATTTCATCAAACTGTTAACGTGCTACAATTGAACTTGATATATGTCAACGAAGCGTAGTTTTATTGGGTGTCTGGTGTCACTTAGCCTGTTATGTTGCTGTTAAAATGGTTAGGATGACAGCCGTTTTTGACACTGTCGGGTCCAAAGGGAAAGTACCCAAGACCAAGCTAATGATGTTGTTGACGTTGATGGAAAGTGCATCAAGAACGCAATTACGTACTTTAGTCACGTTAAGCCGATCATGTTAATTTGCGACATGCATCAGGCAGGTCAGGGACTTTTGTACTTCCTGTTTCGATTTAGTTGGCAATTTAGGTAGCAAACATGCAGACCCCGCACATTCTTATCGTTGAAGACGAGTTGGTAACACGCAACACGTTAAAGAGCATTTTCGAAGCAGAAGGCTACGATGTCTTTGAAGCGACCGATGGCGCAGAGATGCATCAGATCCTTTCTGAAAATGATATCAACCTAGTGATCATGGACATTAACCTGCCGGGCAAAAACGGTCTTCTTCTGGCGCGCGAACTGCGCGAGCAGGCGAACGTCGCGTTAATGTTCCTGACGGGCCGTGACAACGAAGTTGATAAAATTCTTGGCCTGGAAATCGGTGCGGATGATTACATCACCAAGCCGTTCAACCCTCGCGAGTTAACCATTCGTGCACGCAACCTGCTGTCCCGCACCATGAACCTGGGCACGGTCAGCGAAGAGCGTCGTAGCGTCGATAGCTACAAATTCAACGGCTGGGAACTTGATATCAATAGCCGTTCGCTGATTAGCCCGAACGGCGAGCAGTATAAACTGCCGCGCAGTGAATTCCGCGCGATGCTGCACTTCTGCGAAAACCCGGGCAAGATCCAGTCCCGTGCAGAGCTGCTGAAGAAAATGACCGGCCGTGAGCTGAAGCCGCACGACCGTACCGTAGACGTCACCATCCGTCGTATTCGTAAGCACTTCGAATCTACACCAGATACGCCGGAAATCATCGCCACGATCCACGGCGAAGGGTACCGTTTCTGCGGTGACCTGCAGGAGTAATCCCGCAGTTAACGCAATAAAAAACGGCGCATTTGCGCCGTTTTTTTTTATTTCCAGATCCGCATCGTATCGTCATCCGGCGATGCAGGTGGCTCAGGCCGCTTCGGCTGTGAAAGTGAATACCAGTCGAGATGTCGGGTCAGGTACATCACGGCGAACAGTGCCAGCGCCAGCACCGCTGACCCCAACAGCAGCGCGCTATCCTCCGAGCGCAGCAAGAACCACATCACCACGTCCAGCCCCAGCAGGGCCAGCACGAACAGCCCGCTACGCTTCCAGCTTTTCAGCACAGCCCGCAGGTACATCCCGTTCATCGCCGCGCCAACCAGACTTGCAACAACCCAGGCTGGCGTAAAGCCGACGTGTTCTGACAGCGCCAACAGCACCAGATAGAACAGCACCAGCGACAGCCCCACCAGCAGATACTGCATCGGGTGCAGGCGCAGCCGGGTCAGAGTTTCGAAAACAAAGAAGGCCATAAACGTCAGCGCAATCAGTAAAATAGCGTACTTTATCGCCCGGTCAGTCAGTTGATACTGATCGGCGGGCGTGGCCACCGTGACGCTGAAAGCGGGGATCGACTCCCACGCCGGAGATTCACTGCCGTTGAACCAGCTCTCAAGGTTGTTCGCAAACCAGCTGCTCTGCCAGTTCGCCTGGAAACCGGAATCACCAATTTTGTGCTTCACCGGCAGATAGTTACCCATAAAGCCTGGATGTGGCCAGTTGCTGTTCAGCGCCATTTCACTGTTACGTCCCACAGGCACCACGGCAAAACTTCCCGTCCCTGCCAGATTCAGCGACATCTCCATGACAAACGTTTTTGGCTCCAGCGCTTTGTCCGTCAGCGGGATATGAATCCCGGAAAGCCCCCCATACACGCCTGAACCCGGCTCTACGCCCAGCGTCTCACCGTTGATACTGGAGACGTTCACCGTGCCAATACCGCGAGCGTCGCCCACGCCAACAACGATAAACGGCTGCCCCAGGGTCATCGCCTCCCCTTTCAGCTGCGTGATTTTTTCGGTGTTGAACCGCGCTTTTATGTTGAGTTTAGTGTTCCAGATCTGCCCGTCATAAATACCGATATTTCGGGACTCAACGTGCTGGTTACCCTCAACCAGCAGAGACTCCGGCAGGATAAAGCGCATATAGCTTTTCTTGTATTCGACTTTCTTCTCATCCTCTAACTTGTAGAAGATCTCCGTCACCGGGATAGCAATCAGCGGGCCGACCAGTTTTTGCGGTCCACTGGTACTCTGGCGAAGCGTATTTTCGACATCGTTACGGTAGCTTTCACGCTCTGAAATGAGGTTACTCACCATAAACAGCGGAACTAACAGCAGCAGAATGCACCCCAGCAGGGTGCTGACTTTCCAGAACAGGGGGGATTTCATCATTACGTCTCCTTTGTGATGAGGAGAGCGTAACCAGGCTGTGTGGGGGCAGTTTGAAGTTATGTGAAGGGACGGTGAAGTCTCAGCGTGGCCATCACGCCACCTTCATCACGATTACGCAATGTAACCTCTCCCTGATGCAGACGCGCCACCTCCTGGACAAACGCCAGCCCGAGCCCGCTGCTCTTCAACCCGTTCTCGCGCGGCAGGGAATAAAAACGCTCAAAAATTCGCTCCAGCGCATAATCCGGGATCCCGCTTCCGCTGTCGGTGACGAGAAGCTGTATCTGCCCGTGCTCCTCCCGGGCCGCCAGTTCAATGGCACCGCCCTGCGGGGTAAAATCGATAGCGTTATCCAGCAAATTGCCGAGCGCCTGTTCGAGCAGATCGGGATCGCCTTCAACATGAAGCGAAGCGGGCTGGAGGGTCAGCGCAATCTCTTTTGCCGCCAGCACCGCCGAGCGCGCATCGGCAAGCCGCGTAAACAGCAGATCGACGCGGACGGTCTGAGGCGTAATCTCGACCCGATTTTCAAGCCGCGCCTGAGTGAGCAGTTTTTCAACCAGCGACTGCATACGCGCGTTTTGCACCAGAATATTATCGATAAACCGCGCGGCCACCTGCGGCGGTGGCTGCTCGGAGAGAATTTCTGCCGCGCCGCGTATAGCGGCAATGGGGCTTTTCAGCTCGTGGGTCAACGCATGGACATAGCGTTCAATGTAGTTTTTCCCTTCAAGGCGAATGCGCATATTTTCCAGCGCCTGTGCCAGCTTGTGCAGCTCGCTACTGCCTGGATTAGGCAATGGGAGAGGCGTATCGGTGGTTACCGAGTCGGCATAGCGCGATAACGTACCGATAGATCGATTGATCCACCACGCCACCGCCAAGCCAATCAGCAGGGCAATGCCGAGCAGCGCACCGCCTGCCCACAGTATCCGTCGCTCGCTGCGGTGAATCACCGGCGCCATCGCGCTGTTCGGTTTCCCCACCGACAGCACGCCGATGATTTTTCCCTGCTCCACAACCGGCGCGGCAACATACATCACCGTGCTCTCCGGGTCTTCGGGATTGATCTGAGTACTGCGCGCGCCGTATTCGCCGCGAAGCGTCAGCCAGACGTCGTTCCAGCGAGAGTAATCCTGCCCCACGGCCAGACCGGCGGAATCAAAAACCACTCTACCCTGCGCATCGGTCATATAGACGTGATACTCATTGCGCACTTTATGAATGCCGCCGATATTGGCGCGGAAAGGCCGCTGATGGAGCTGGGAAAAGGCCTGCGCCAGTTTGCCCTGCTGTGCATTGCCCGAAAGAAGATCCTCACGCCCGACTTCGGCGAGCAAGGTCGCGGTATCGATTAACGTGCCCTCGGTTGCCCTACGCACGCCGGGCTTTACTTCCTGAACAAAGATCGACAGCACAAACCACGCGGCGATAGCGACGATCAGGAAGTATCCCAGCAATAGCCGCATCCCAATGCGCATCAGTAAAGGCCCAGACTGTAGCCCATACCGCGATGGGTGCTGATGGGTGACAGTTCTTCGTTCACCGCACGCAGCTTGGCGCGCAGGGTTTTGATGTGGGTGTCCACAGTACGATCGAAGCTGTCGCCGTCTTCACCCCATACCTTGTCCATGAGCTGCTGACGCGAAAAGACCCGCCCGGGTGCCTGTAACAAGGTTTTGAGCAGCAAGAATTCGTAGCGGGTCAGGGGCAGTGCTTCCCCGCACCAGCTGATTCGCGCGGCAGGTTCGTTCAGTTCAAACTGCCCGATACGCAACGTTTCTGACGGTGCAGCGGATTTTTGCATGCGCCTCAAAATCGTCCGCACCCGGGCGCAGACTTCACGAGGGGAGAAAGGTTTCGCAACGTAGTCATCAGCGCCCATTTCCAGGCCAAGCAGCTTGTCTACCTCATCACTGCGCGCCGTCAGAAACAGCACAGGCAGCGAGGGATGCTGCGCCAGCAGCCGACGGCAAAGCTCAAACCCGCTGATGTCGGGCAGTCCGACATCCAGAATGGCGAGCGCCGGAACCTGCCGCCGCGCCTCCTCCAACACGGGTAAGCCGCGTTCAAACGCCTTTACCGCGAATCCTTCCTGCTGAAGCATGTAGATCAGCGTATCGGCGATACTGGTTTCGTCTTCAACCAGCCAGACCACAGGTTGTTGCATGATTCATCCCTGAATTACTGCCACGGCATAATCGGCACCGCGCTGATCGCGTTTTTCGGTGAACCTTCTACCACTTTATCGGAATAGGCCAAGTAAGCCAGCGTATTGCGTTTGGCATCATAGAAACGCACAACCTGCAGCTTTTTGAACACCAGCGAGGTTCGTTTCTGGAATACCACGTCGCCCTGCGCTTTGCCGTTTTTAATTTTATCGCTCAATTCAACCGGGCCCACCTGCTGACAGGAGATCGCCGCATCGGAGGTGTCTTCCGCCAGCCCCAGACCGCCCTTGATACCGCCCGTTTTCGCACGGCTGACATAGCAGGTGACGTTTTTCACGTCCGGATCGTCAAACGCCTCCACCACGATTTTGTGGTCCGGGCCAAACATTTTGAACACGGTGTCGACAGAACCAATCTGTTCCGCCTGTGCCACGCGCCCGGCCATCAACATCAGCGCGGTGAAGAGCAAAGTCTTGTATTTCATATTGTTACCATTCTTTAAAATTACACTGAGCGATTATTCAACACTTTAGACAAAAAAGTAGCAAGATCACAGGATTAGAATATATTTACCCATAATGCCCTACAAAAAGCATGAAAGCGCAAAAAAAACACTGAATGCTAAAACATCAAAAAATGCTATTATCCGCTAACCTGTTATCAGGCACCTGCTGTTTTAAGGATGAGGATAGTATATGGATCAGGCTGGAATTATTCGCGACCTGCTCACCTGGCTGGAAGGTCATCTCGACCAGCCTTTGTCACTGGATAATGTGGCGGCTAAAGCAGGCTATTCCAAGTGGCATCTGCAAAGGATGTTCAAGGATGTCACCGGTCATGCTATCGGGGCCTATATTCGCGCACGTCGTTTATCGAAATCTGCTGTGGCTCTGCGCCTGACCGCGCGCCCGATTCTGGATATTGCCCTGCAATATCGTTTCGATTCGCAGCAGACCTTCACCCGCGCCTTTAAAAAACAGTTCTCGTTGACGCCAGCGCTGTATCGTCGCTCGCCTGACTGGAGCTCGTTTGGCATGCGTCCGCCGCTGCGTCTGGGCGAGTTCGCGATGCCGAAGTATGAAATTATTACCCTGCCGGAAACCCATCTGATCGGCACGACGCAGAGCTACTCCTGTTCGCTGGAGCAGATTTCCGAGTTCCGTCATCAGATGCGCGTCCAGTTCTGGCGCGACTTCCTGAGCCACGCACCGGCGATCCCGCCTATTCTGTATGGTCTCAACGAAACGCACCCAAGCCAGGAAAAGGACGACGAGCAGGAGGTGTTCTACACCACCGCGCTGACGCCAGAGATGGCCAATGGCTACATTCAGGGTTCAAAACCTGTCGTGCTGGAAGGCGGTGAATACGTGATGTTCGCCTATGAAGGGCTGGGAACGGGTGTTCAGGAGTTCATCCTGACCGTTTACGGAACCTGCATGCCGATGCTGAATCTGAATCGCCGTAAAGGTCAGGACATTGAGCGCTACTACCCGGCGCAGGATGCCAAACCGGAAGAAGGCCCCATCAATCTGCGTATGGAATTCTTGATTCCGATACGTCGTTAACGCTGCAGTTCGTCAAGCGCAGGGGCATCGAGATGCGAAATGTCCCCTGCCATCTCCACCACCCAACCTGACGCCAGCCACGCGCTCTCCTGATAATCAATTCGGGAAATAGAGCAGTTGCGCAGACGCAAACGGCGCTCAGCGTAAGCCGGTAGTCCCAGAATGGTGCTCACCAGGCATCCCAACGCAATCCCATGACTCACCAGCAGCGGACGGCTTCCCGCCGGGAGCTTCAGGCATTCCGCCAGGGCGGCATGCATACGTACGCTGAGCTCCTGCATGGATTCGCCCTCAGGAATACGGCCATCTTCGGTACCGTTCACCAGCGTGCGACGCCAGCCCTCTTCCGTTTCCGTCAGCGTATCGATATGGCGTTTTTCCAGCACGCCCATATCCAGCTCGCGCAGGCGCGGCTCAAGCATGACGTCACAGCCGCAGGCGTCCGCGATGATGCGCGCCGTCTGCTGTGTGCGACCTAAATCGCTGGTAATCACGTGGGTAATGCCCAGCGTTCTGGCGCGTTCCGCCACCTGCCACGCTTGCTGCACACCCTTCTCAGTGAGAGGACTGTCTGACTGGCCTTGAATACGTCGCTCGGCGTTCCACTGCGTTTCACCGTGGCGAACAAGGTATACCTGTAACATGCTTTTTTTCCGTTATACTGCGATGAGTTTTTTTTGAATCGAGCTTAATTATGCACCATGTTGTCTCTGCTACCACTAATCCTGCCAAAATTCAGGCAATTCTAAGGGCATTTGACGAGATCTTCGGCGCAGGATCCTGCCATATTGAGGCCATCGGCGTCGAGAGTGGCGTTCCTGAACAGCCGTTTGGCAGCGAGGAAACGCGCGCTGGCGCACGAAATCGCGTGGCAAATGCCAGAGCTGCGGCCCCGGATGCGGACTTTTGGGTGGCGATTGAAGCCGGTATCGACGAAGGCGCAACCTTTAGCTGGGTGGTGATCGAAAGCCGCGAGCAGCGCGGCGAGGCGCGTTCGGCCACCCTGCCCCTGCCGGAGATCATTCTGGAAAAAGTGCGTGCGGGTGAAGCGCTCGGGCCGGTGATGTCGCGGTACACCGGCATTGATGAGATTGGCCGTAAAGAAGGAGCGATTGGCGTCTTTACCGCCGGTGCGCTGACGCGTTCAGGCGTTTATCACCAGGCGGTGATCCTGGCGTTAAGCCCGTTCCATAACGCGATCTATCGTTAGGCGTTTTTCAACAACACCGCTTCCAGCCACTGGCGCAGCTCAACGGGCGCCGACTTTAGGCTGTTCGATCCGCGGGTAATCGTCGCGATGCCCGCGCCGAGCTCATTTTTCAGCTCGCGCTGGCTCATCTCGCCGCGCAGCAGCTCTTCAATGATCCGCACGCGCGTGCCCAGCGCCTCACGCTCGTCCGGCGTGAGCATTAGCTGCATCAGGGGTAAATGCAAATCCTGCTCGTAAGACTGGCGAAGCAGCTCCACAAAACGAAGCCACTCCTGATGACGTTGTTCGGCCATTGCCGAGGAATACGGGGAATGCTGGGTCATGTTATGCTGCCTCTTGTACTCATTAGCGAGTACAGCATAACACAACCCACGCCGATCAGTAACGTCTCTGCCACTCGGCATCGCTCATCAGGGTATCTTTCTGCCCCATGAAGTAGCGATAGTAGGCGTCATAAGCCAGCACGTTCTTCACGTAGCCGCGCGTTTCCGAGAACGGGATGCTCTCGACAAACGCCACGGCGTCGATGCGTCCGGCGCTGTTGCCGAGCCAGGTGCGCACGCGACCCGGCCCCGCGTTATACGCCGCCGACGCGAAGATACGGTTATTGCCGAACTGCTGATACACATACTGCAGGTAGCTGGTACCGATGTTGATGTTGGTATCCGGATCGAGAAGCTGTGACGGGCTACTGTATCCAGGGATGTTAAACATCTTCACCGTGTGCGTCGCCGTTCCCGGCATAATCTGCATCAGGCCGCTGGCGCCCACCGGGGAACGGACTTTCGGGTTCCAGGCGCTTTCCTGACGGGCAATCGCCATCGCGTAACTTTGCGGGATATCTTTGCCGCTGGTGTAACGATCGAACAGATCCTTGTAAGCCAGCGGGAAACGCTCTTCGAGATGATCCCACAGCTTACCGGCGATCGTCGCCTGCACGCTCAGATCCCACCAGTGGTTATCAAACGCATAGCGGGCAAGCTGAGCTTTTTCATCGGTGGTGCGGCTGGTCACCAGATTCGCCCACTCGCTGCGCGCGGTGTTGTCCATATTCCAGTACATCAGCTCGCGAACGCGCGCCATTTCTGGCCCCTGGGTCAGCGCCGGATTCGCGTTAGCGGGCGCTTTATCAATGCGGAAGGTGTACTCCTCGCCCAGGCGCTGCGCGGCCGCCATCGGGTAGAACCCGCGCTGCTGCATCAGCGTATGAAGAATTTCTTTGGCCTCATCATCACGACCGCGCTCCAGCAGCAGATCGGCCTGCCAGTAGCGCCATTCATCTTTCTCCTTGGCCTCCATAGGCAACCGGGCGAGCCAGGTATTGAGCCCACGACGGTCGCCCGTACCCAGCGCCATGCGCACGCGGCGTTCCACCAGCGACGTGGAGTTCGAACGCATAATCGCATCGTCTCGCCAGCGCGCCTGCTCGTCGGTCACATCGGTGCCCATCAGTCGCCACGCCACGATATCGCGCAGCTCCTGCGTTTGCTCCTCATTAAGCTGCTGCGCCTGCACCAGCTGCGGGATCATCAGCCGCGCGTTTTCCACATCGTCACGCGCCACGCTGGCAAAAGCCACCGCCGCCATCTGGCGGGTAAAATCGGTCGCGCCCGTACTTCGGGCAAAGGTCAGGACGCTGTTGGGATCGTTTGCCAGCGAAATAACTGCCGTGGAGATCGTCTGGTAATCGGACGGCATCTGCCCCGCCAGCGCAGTCACCAGACGCGTATTACCGGCTTTCATCGCCAGGCGGATACGCTCGAGGTAGGACAGCGGATCCTGCTTGCCGGAAGCACGCCACGCGCCAAACAGGGAATCACAAGCGTTCGGCTGGTTTTTCCCGGTCAGCCAGAGCTCTTTCGCCCCGGCCCAGGCCTCTTCCTGCTGGCCGGTCGCCCATTTTGCGTAGTAGTAGTTACACTGCGCTTCGGTGGTATTCGGCTTGTCAGGGCTAAACGCCAGCAGCCCGCGCCAGTCTTCGCGACGCGCCAGTTCGTTCACAAAACGAGACTGAAGATTCCGGGCTGGCGGCAGGGTCGGGTTCGCCTGAATGAAGTTATTCACGGTAACGGTGGGCTGGTTCATGAGATCGTCCGTAATTTGACGATACTCCAGATACGGATACAGCGGATAATCCTTGAGCGTCGGCATCAGCGCCTGCACGGTATCCATCTGCTTGTTGTCCCATGCCTGCTTAATCTGGGCATACCGGCTACGTTGTTCATCCAGTGAATCGGCATGCACCGCCTGGCTTACCGCCATTACGCATACGCTGGCAGCCAGCAGACGCCAGACCACCCGTTTGGCTTTTTCCACAAGCTCTTCCTCATTGTTTTTTCGTCAATTGCAGCGTCTTGCCACGTCAAAGTCTCATTAACTTATGCTAACCAGGCATCCTGCAACGCGCCACGTCATGGACACTTTTTTACCTTTCTTGCGCGTTTTAACACTCCCGACGTTCCTGGCTGGGATTAGGGCGGGAAAAAGGCTACACTTCGAGGCTGAAATTCCTTCTCATTACGATAAAAGAGGCGAAGTCCAACGTGGCTCAATTCGTTTATACCATGCATCGTGTCGGCAAAGTTGTTCCGCCGAAACGTCATATTCTTAAAAATATCTCGCTGAGCTTCTTCCCGGGCGCAAAAATCGGTGTTCTGGGTCTCAACGGTGCCGGTAAGTCCACCCTGCTGCGCATCATGGCCGGCATTGATACAGACATCGAAGGTGAAGCCCGTCCGCAGCCTGGCATCAAGATTGGCTACCTGCCGCAGGAACCTCAGCTGAACCCGGAACACACCGTTCGCGAATCCGTTGAAGAAGCGGTGTCCGAAGTGGTTAACGCCCTGAAAGGTCTGGATGAAGTGTATGCCAAATATGCCGAACCGGATGCGGACTTCGACAAGCTGGCCGCACAGCAGGGCAAGTATGAAGAGATCATCCAGGCGCACGACGGTCACAACCTGAACGTGCAGCTGGAGCGCGCGGCGGATGCCCTGCGTCTGCCGGACTGGGATGCAAAAATCGCGAACCTCTCCGGGGGTGAACGCCGCCGCGTGGCGCTGTGCCGCCTGCTGCTGGAAAAACCAGACATGCTGCTGCTCGACGAACCGACTAACCACCTGGATGCGGAATCCGTGGCGTGGCTGGAGCGCTTCCTGCACGACTTCGAAGGCACCGTTGTGGCGATCACCCACGACCGTTACTTCCTCGACAACGTCGCCGGCTGGATCCTGGAGCTGGACCGCGGTGAAGGTATTCCGTGGGAAGGCAACTACTCCTCCTGGCTGGAGCAGAAAGATCAGCGTCTGGCTCAGGAAGCGTCTCAGGAAGCGGCGCGCCGTAAGTCTATCGAGAAAGAGCTGGAGTGGGTGCGTCAGGGCACGAAAGGCCGTCAGTCTAAGGGCAAAGCCCGTCTGGCACGCTTCGAAGAGCTGAACAACACCGAATACCAGAAACGTAACGAAACCAACGAACTGTTTATTCCACCTGGAGCTCGTCTGGGGGATAAAGTGGTTGAAGTGACCAACCTGCGTAAGTCCTACGGCGACCGCGTGCTGATCGACGATCTGACCTTCTCCGTACCGAAAGGCGCTATCGTGGGCATCATCGGTCCGAACGGCGCGGGTAAATCGACCCTGTTCCGCATGATGTCCGGTCAGGAACAGCCAGACAGCGGCTCTATCACCCTGGGTGAGACCGTGAAGCTGGCCTCCGTTGACCAGTTCCGTGACGCGATGGATAACAGCAAAACCGTGTGGGAAGAAGTTTCCGGCGGTCTGGATATCATGCGTATCGGCAACACCGAGATGCCAAGCCGCGCCTATGTTGGCCGCTTTAACTTCAAAGGCACCGACCAGGGCAAACGCGTGGGCGAGCTGTCCGGCGGTGAGCGCGGACGTCTGCACCTGGCGAAGCTGCTGCAGGTGGGCGGTAACGTACTGCTGCTCGATGAACCAACCAACGACCTGGATATCGAAACCCTGCGCGCGCTGGAAAACGCCCTGCTGGAGTTCCCGGGCTGTGCAATGGTTATCTCGCACGACCGCTGGTTCCTTGACCGTATCGCGACCCACATTCTGGACTACCAGGATGAAGGTAAAGTGGAGTTCTTCGAAGGTAACTTCACCGAATACGAAGAGTACAAGAAACGCACGCTGGGCGCCGACGCGCTGGAGCCGAAGCGTATTAAGTACAAGCGTATTTCTAAGTAAGTGCCCAAAAGCCGGGTGGCGCTCACGCTTACCCGGCCTACGGTTCTGCGCTGTTTGTAGGCCGGGTAAGGCGAAGCCGCCACCCGGCTTTTTTATTTACCCACGTAATACCGCTTCACCTCGTCAAACTGCATTGCAAAGTCGATATAGCTCATCAGCGCGGGTGAGTTGAGCTTACGGCTCGGATAGGCCAGCCACAGGTCGTTTCCTTCAACGTTCCACTCCGGCAGTACCTGCACCAGCGCCCCTTTCTCGACCTTATCTTCCAGCAAAAAAGCCGGAAGGAGCGTAATCCCCGCACCGGCAATCGCACATTCGCGGGCGTATACCAGGTTGTCGGTCATGTGCGCGTTATCCGGCAGGTAGCGATAGTCCTCGCTCTCGCTTCGCAGAAGCCACTCTGACCACGCCCGATGCGTAATGCTGCGGTGCTCCACCAGCTGTCGGGGATGCGTTAGCGGCCCACGGCGCGCCAGATAGTCCGGCGAGGCCAGCATGTAGCGCGGGCAGTGCCCGATCATGCGGCCAATCAGGGAGGAGTCCTGCGGCTTGCCGGTACGCAGCGCCACGTCAAAGCCGGCCTCGACCAGATCCACCACGTCATCAGAGATCGACACGTCCAGCGAAACCTCAGGATAGCGAAGCTGGAACTCGGCATTCATATGCGCCAGCAGCGTCGCGCCAATCCCCGCCGGGCAGGTGATGCGCAGCCGCCCGCTGGGGTTTTCGCGCAGGCGCTGGATGGCGTACTCCGCCCGCTCGCTGGCTGCCAGCATTTCGCGGCAGTGCACCAGATAGTGCTCGCCCGCAAACGTCAGGTTCAGCCTGCGCGTGGTTCGGTTAAGCAGGCGAATGCCCACCTGCTGCTCCAGCTGGCTAATCCGCTGGCTCACGCTGGATTTTGGCAGCTCCGCCTTCTGGGCTGCCGCGGTAAAGCTGCCCATCTCGGCCACCAGCGCGAATAGCGCCATATCCTGCAGCTGTTTAAACATGATTGTTCATCCTGTACGAACGCTGAGTTCTTAATTGTCCATCTTATCACGCAGATGGCCACTTAATAGACTAGCCTCAACAAAACGCATGCCATTGAGGAGCACACCATGTCAGTTAAAGCCATCGCCGTTAACCCTGAAAATCCCTCTACTTTCATTGAAATCACTCCACCGATGCCGCAGCCCGGCGAGCACGATCTGCTGGTGGAGGTGAAAGCCGTCTCCGTTAACCCGGTCGATACCAAAGTCCACGCGGGCATTGCTAAGAACGGGCTGAACGAGCCGCGTATTCTTGGATGGGATGCCAGCGGGATCGTCAAAGACGTTGGGGCTGGCGTGACCGGATTCAAACCGGGAGATGAAGTGTGGTACGCAGGCGACATCACCCGACCGGGCAGCAACGCTACGCATCAGCTGATCGATGCGCGCATTGTCGGGCACAAACCGTCAAGCCTCGGCTGGGCGGCTGCCGCCGCGCTGCCGTTGACCGCGCTCACCGCGTGGGAAGGCCTGTTTGAAAGGCTGAATATTCAGGATGCCGGTACGGACAAAACCCTGCTGATCATCGGCGGTGCGGGCGGCGTGGGATCGCTGGCGATCCCGTTTGCGAAGCACAACAGCAAGGTAAAGGTGATCGCAACCGCGTCCCGTGAAGATTCCGCCCGGTGGTGCCGCGATCGCGGTGCAGATGTGGTGGTGAACTACCGCGATCTGAAAGGCGAACTGGCGAAGCACGGGCTGACCTTTGTGGATTACATTTTCATCCTCAAC
Source organism: Enterobacter cloacae complex sp. 2024EL-00227 (assembly GCF_043945315.1). Taxonomy (NCBI): domain Bacteria; kingdom Pseudomonadati; phylum Pseudomonadota; class Gammaproteobacteria; order Enterobacterales; family Enterobacteriaceae; genus Enterobacter; species Enterobacter cloacae complex sp. 2024EL-00227. The sequence goes on along the minus strand of NZ_JBIMQP010000005.1, from coordinate 105,420 downwards.
GACACCGACGGGCACTGGGATGCGGTCAGCGACCTGATTGCACCGCAGGGGCATATCTGTTCTATCGTGGAGAATGAACACCCGCTGAACCAGGACAAGCTGAAGTCCAAATCCGCCGCCCTGCACTGGGAATTTATGTACACCCGCAGCATGTACCAGACCGCTGATATGGCGCGTCAGGGTGAGATCCTCAATGAGGTGGCGAAGCTGGTGGATAACGGCGTGGTGGAAAGCTCACTGAGTGAAACGCTGCACGGGCTGAGCGTGGAAAGCATTACCGAGGCGCACCGCAAGGTGCTGGACGGGCATATGCGCGGGAAGATGGTGGTTGAGTTCTGAGTGGTCTGATTCCCCTCACCCTAGCCCTCTGAGGGGATCGCACGGCGCTGTCTTTACCCTCTCCCCTATGGGGAGAGGGCAGGATGAGGGGGATAAGTTATTACCCCTGCTCCCCCATCATCTCCTTCACCAGTTCGACGCAGCGCAGGAAACGGGAGTCGTAGCCTGACTCTTCAACGTGCACAAACTCAACGTTGTTTTCGTTGAGCATCTCCACCAGCATGGACTGGAATTCCCGCCTGTCCACCGAGCTGCCGAGGCTGCGCATGCCGTCGGCCACCCACGGGGTGTTGTTTTCCAGCAGGATCACCAGGTCAAAGCGGTATTCGTCAATCAGCGCCTGCACGAACGGGTGCTCGCGCCCTTCGTACTTTTTGCAGAACGCCTGCGTGGTGACGAAATCGGTATCAATAAAGGCGACTTTATTGGCGTATTTCACCGCGAAATCAATGTACTGGGCATGACCAAGCGCGATTTTGTCGTAGTCGGAATACTGCAGCGCCATCTCGTCGCCGCCCAGGTGCGAGAAGACATAGTCACGGCCGTACTCCCACGCGCTGGTGGTGTTGAAGATGTTAGCAAGCTTGTTGACCAGCGTTGATTTACCGCTCGACTCGCCGCCCAGAATAGCTACCGTGCGCACGAAGAACGGCTTCACTTCGGTCGGAATGTAATCCCAGTAGCGGAACGGGTTTTCGCGGATCTGCGCTCCGCTGATGTTCATGAAGGTGCGTTTCGGATCGATCAGCACCGTCTCGATGCCCAGATGCTCGCGGAACTGCGGCGCGTCGGACTCTTCAGAGGTGTAGATCCAGTTAGGCGCAATGCCCTTCTCTTCCATAAACGCTTTGATGCCGTTGCTCCACACGTCCCAGCCGTGCGGGTACGGCTCCATACCCTCTTCGTTAAAGGCATGAATGCGAATGTTTTTCTGGTACTTGAAGGTCTGAAGCAGCCAGCGCAGACGGTCCGGCACGGTCGGCTGCTGCGACATGGCGCTGTCTTCAAACAGCTGACGATCGCGGGTTTCGTCGTACCCCATGATGATGTGCAGCTCGTCCACCTGGCTACAGGCGCGCTGGATCAGATAGATATGCCCGGTATGCAGCGGGTAAAACTTGCCGAACACCACGCCGATGTTCTTTTGCATACGCGGGAATTCCAGCCCCAGAAAGCGGTGCAGCGCTTCCAGCTTCTGCGCGCTGGGGCTTTTGATTTTGGCGTTCAGCAGTTGGCTCAGGTAGCCTTTGGTCATGCCGCTGGCGTCTGCCACCTGCTGCAGCGTGCAGCCTTTCTGGCGGATAGCGGTCTTGATGTAGTCAAATGATGACATAAATTACGGTGCCTCCTGCAAAATCGAATACGTAATTATAAGTCGTCAAAGACATTTAACGCATCTGCGAGTTTCTTCACGCCAAAGACCTGCATCCCTTCCGGGATTTTTTTCGGCACGTTGGCGGCGGGAACGATAGCCCGACGGAAACCGTGTTTTGCCGCCTCGGAGATACGCTCCTGGCCGCTCGGCACCGGACGGATTTCCCCGGCGAGGCCCACTTCGCCAAAGACGACCAGATCCTGCGGCAGCGGTCTGTCGCGCAGGCTGGAGACCATCGCCAGCAGCAGCGCCAGGTCTGCGCTGGTCTCGGTGACTTTGACGCCGCCGACCACGTTAACGAAGACGTCCTGATCCGCCATCTGCAGCCCGCCGTGACGGTGCAGCACCGCCAGCAGGATCGCCAAACGATTCTGTTCCAGACCGACCGCCACGCGCCGCGGGTTGCCCATCATCGAGTGATCCACCAGTGCCTGAATTTCGACGAGCAGCGGGCGCGTCCCTTCCCACAGCACCATCACCGAGCTGCCGGAGGTGATTTCATCTCCCCGGCTCAGGAAGATGGCCGACGGGTTGCTGACTTCGCGCAGCCCCTGTTCGGTCATGGCAAAGACGCCCAGTTCGTTAACCGCCCCAAAGCGGTTTTTATGGCTGCGCAGGGTACGGAAGCGAGAGTCCGCGTCGCCGTCGAGCATCACCGAGCAGTCGATACAGTGTTCAAGCACCTTCGGTCCCGCCAGCGAGCCGTCTTTGGTCACGTGACCCACCACCACAATCGCCACGCCGCGCGTTTTGGCAAAGCGCGTCAGGTAGGCCGCGGTTTCACGCACCTGCGCGACGCTGCCCGGCGAGGACTGGATGTCCGCCATGTGCATCACCTGGATGGAGTCGATCACCATCAGCTTCGGCTGCTCTTCTTCGGCGATCATGCAGATCTGCTCGATGCTGGTTTCCGACAGCATATTCAGGTTGCCGGTCGGCAGGCCCAGGCGGTGCGCGCGCATCGCCACCTGCTGGAGTGATTCTTCGCCCGTGACGTACAGGGTTTTCATCTGTTCGGCGAGCTTGCAAAGCGTTTGCAGCAGCAGAGTCGATTTACCCGCGCCCGGGTTACCGCCGATCAGGATCGCGCTGCCCGGCACCACGCCGCCGCCGAGCACGCGGTCAAATTCCTTAAAGCCGGTGGAGAAGCGCGGCAGCGCCTCCAGGCTGATGTCTGAAAGTTTTTGTACCTTCGACACGCCCGCATTGCCCGCATAGCCACTCAGGCGTTCATTGCGCGCCACGCTCGGCGAAGCCGCCACACCACGCACTTCGGTGATGGTGTTCCAGGCATGGCAGGCGCTACATTGCCCCTGCCAGCGCGGATAATCCGCACCACATTCATTACAGACAAATGCGCGTTTTGGAGCTTTCGCCACGGTTTACCTCGTTATTTCTCTGCGGCCTGCGAGCCGGGTGGCGCTTACGCTTACCCGGCCTACAAAGCAGACCGTTATTTCTGATTAAGGCTGCCGGAGAGAATGCAGAACACCCCCATCAGGTCAGCGTGACGGATAGTCACTTCCGTCTTTTCATTCACTTTTGGCTTGGCATGGTAGGCAATGCCCAGGCCGGCCGCTTTGATCATCGGCAGGTCGTTCGCGCCGTCACCGATGGCGACGGTCTGGACAACCGGAATTTCATATTTTTCCGCGAGGCGCGTCAGCGTATTGGCTTTGTACTGGGCATCCACAATATCGCCGATCACCTGACCGGTCAGCTTGCCGTCCATAATCTCCAGCTCGTTGGCCACCACGGTGGTCAGATGCAGTTTTTCCCGCAGATAATCCGCGAAGAAGGTGAAGCCACCGGAGGCGATCGCCACCTTCCAGCCGAGGGACTGCAGCTTCAGCACCAGCTGCGTCAGCCCGGGCATCAGCGGCAGCACGTCGCGCACCTGGCGCAGAATGTTGGCATCGGCCCCTTTCAGGGTCGCCACGCGCTGTCGCAGGCTGGCGGTGAAATCCAGCTCGCCGCGCATCGCACGCTCGGTGACTTCAGCCACCAGCTCGCCGCTGCCCGCCAGCTTCGCAATTTCGTCGATACACTCGATCTGAATGGCGGTAGAGTCCATGTCCATGACCAGCAGGCCAGGCGTTTTCAGGTGCGGAATTTTACCCAATGGTGCGACATCCAGCCCGGCGTCATGCGCCAGGCGCGTGGCGCGCTGGGTCAGAGAGCCCGCCAGGCGAATGACCTGGTAGTCTTCCACGCACCAGGCGGCGACGATGACCATCGCGGCCCCCAGTTTGGTTTGATACTGGGTCAGGCGTTGCTTATCCAGACCGCGTCCATACAGCAGCCAGCCGCTACGACCGGCGTGGTAATCCAGAGGCATCACCTCATCGCCACTTAAAGAGAGCGGCAATCCTGGCCATAAAGAGACATCCGTTGGCAGGTCACACCAGGTAATGTTCGGCATTAAAGCTCCTGTAATTTCGTTCGCGCCGGAAGGTTGCAGAGGGAAAATAACGCATGAGGCTACCCTGTAACCATCACTTCTGGCAACATTAAGCCGTAAATTTTCAGCAGGTGGAATATGGCTCGCGCAAAACTGAAATTCCGGCTCCATCGCGCCGTGATTGTCCTTTCCTGTCTCGCACTCTTAGTGGTGCTGATGCAAGGGGCATCGTGGTTTAGCCAGAACCATCAACGGCAACGCAACCCGCAGTTTGAAGAGCTGGCCCGCACGCTGGCACGCCAGGTCACGCTCAACGTCGCGCCGTCCATGCGTAACGAAACGCCTGACGAGAAGCGGATAGGCCAGGTTTTACGCCTGCTCACGGAGAACAGCCGCATTCTTGATGCCGGTGTCTATGATGAGCAAGGCAACCTGATTGCCCGCGCGGGTGAGCACGTCGACGTGCGAGACAGGCTGGCGCTGGACGGCAAAAAAGCCGGCGGCTACTTCAACCAACAGCTTGTTGAACCTATTCAGGGGAAGAATGGCCCGCTGGGCTATCTGCGCCTCACCCTTGATACCCACACCCTGCCCACTGAAGCCAAACAGGTCGATAATACCACCAACATTCTGCGCCTGATGCTGCTGCTTTCACTCGCCATCGGCGTTGTGCTGGCGCGTACCCTGCTTCGCGGCAAGCGCACGCGCTGGCAGCAATCCCCGTTCCTGCTGACCGCCAGCCGGTCAGTCCCCGAAGACGAAGAGAGCGAGAAGAAAGAATAGTGATAAAGTAGGCGAATGATTCGGAAAAGGAACTCTGCCATGTCGACGTTACGCCTGCTTATCTCTGACTCTTACGATCCCTGGTTTAACCTGGCGGTGGAGGAGTGCATCTTCCGCCAGATGCCTGCCACCCAGCGCGTACTGTTTCTCTGGCGCAATGCCGATACGGTGGTTATTGGTCGTGCGCAAAACCCGTGGAAAGAGTGCAACACCCGCCGTATGGAAGAGGACAACGTCCGTCTGGCGCGCCGTAGCAGCGGCGGCGGCGCGGTATTCCACGATCTGGGCAATACCTGCTTTACCTTTATGGCGGGCAAACCGGAATACGACAAAACCATCTCAACGTCCATCGTCCTCAACGCGCTCAATTCGCTCGGCGTGACGGCGGAAGCCTCCGGACGTAACGATCTGGTGGTCAAAACGCCCGATGGCGACCGCAAGGTATCCGGCTCTGCCTATCGCGAAACGATGGATCGCGGATTCCACCACGGTACCCTGCTGCTGAACGCCGATCTCAGCCGTCTGGCTAACTACCTTAATCCAGATAAGAAAAAGCTACAGGCTAAGGGCATCACCTCCGTGCGCGGGCGCGTGGCGAATCTGGTGGAACTGCTGCCCGGGATTACTCACGAGCAGATTTGCGATGCGATTCGTGAAGCCTTCTTCGAACATTACGGCGAGCGGGTAGAAGCTGAAGCGATCTCCCCTGACAAAACCCCGGACCTGCCCAACTTCGCGGAAACCTTTGCGCGCCAGAGCAGCTGGGAGTGGAACTTCGGTCAGGCCCCTGCCTTTTCCCATCTGCTGGACGAACGGTTTACCTGGGGCGGCGTGGAGCTGCACTTCGACGTGGAGAAAGGCCATATCACCCGCACGCAGGTGTTTACGGATAGTCTCAATCCGGCACCGTTAGAGGCGTTAGCCGCTCGTCTGCAGGGCTGTTTGTATCGGGCGGATATGTTGCAGCAGGAGTGTGATGCGCTGATCGGCGATTTTCCGGAGCAGGAAAAAGAGTTAAGGGATTTGTCAGCATGGGTTGCACAGGCCGTGCGCTAGTAAATAAGCCCGCTGGCGCTACGCTTAGCGGGCTTACAAAACCGTAGGCCGGGTCAGGCGAGGCCGCCACCCGGCACAACAGCGCTTACTCTTTATCGCCCAGCAGAACGGATTCCAGCGCGATTTTGATCATGTCGTTGAAGGTGGTCTGACGCTCGGCAGCGGTAGTCTGCTCGTGGGTACGGATATGGTCAGAAACGGTGCAGATGGTCAGCGCTTTCGCACCGAATTCAGCCGCTACGCCGTAGATACCGGCCGCTTCCATTTCCACGCCCAGGATGCCGTATTTTTCCATCACGTCGAACATGTCGCCTTCTGGCGAGTAGAACAGATCGGCAGAGAACAGGTTGCCCACGCGCGCGTCAACGCCCAGCGCTTTTGCCGCGTCAACCGCGTTACGCACCATGTCAAAGTCAGCGATGGCCGCAAAGTCATGATCCTTAAAACGGATGCGGTTGACTTTAGAGTCGGTACACGCGCCCATGCCGATCACCACGTCACGCAGCTTAACGTCCATACGCACCGCACCGCAGGAGCCTACGCGGATGATTTTCTTCACACCGAAATCGGTGATCAGCTCTTTGGTGTAGATGGAGCAGGATGGGATACCCATGCCGTGGCCCATAACGGAGATTTTGCGGCCTTTATAAGTACCCGTGAAGCCCAGCATGCCGCGAACGTTGTTCACTTCACGCACGTCTTCCAGGAAGGTTTCTGCAATGTGCTTCGCGCGCAGCGGGTCGCCCGGCATCAATACGACGTCAGCGAAATCACCCATTTCTGCATTAATGTGAGGAGTTGCCATCTTCAGTTCCTTTTAACTTGTTGTTTTTGCCGGGTGGCGGCTACGCCTTACCCGGCCTACAAAACCGTAGGCCCGGTAAGCGAAGCGCCACCGGGCAATGACATCAGAACATGGCCTTGCCATATTCCATGTCAGACGTACCAAAGTATTTCGCCAGGGTCTGGCCAATGTCCGCGAAGGTTTCACGGTGACCCAGCGAACCCGGCTTCACTTTCGGGCCGTATACCAGCACCGGAATGTGCTCACGGGTGTGGTCGGTACCGGTCCAGGTCGGATCGCAGCCGTGGTCCGCGGTCAGGATCAGAATGTCATCTTCACCCACCAGCTCCATCAGCTCCGGCAAGCGGCGGTCGAACAGCTCAAGACCCGCAGCATAACCCGCTACGTCGCGACGGTGACCCCAGGAGGAGTCGAAGTCGACGAAGTTGGTGAAGACAATGGTCTTGTCGCCCGCTTCTTTCATCTCTTTGATGGTGGCATCGAACAGCGCATCGAGTCCGGTCGCTTTGACCTTTTTGGTGATGCCGCAGTTAGCGTAGATATCCGCGATTTTACCCACGGACACCACGTGGCCGTCTTTCTCATCGACCAGCTTCTGCAGCACGGTTGGCGCCGGCGGCTCAACGGCCAGATCGTGACGGTTACCGGTACGCTGGAAGTTACCCGCTTTGTCGCCGATAAACGGACGCGCGATCACGCGGCCAATGTTGTAGCCGCCTTCGGTCAGCTCTTCACGGGCGATTTCGCACAGCTCGTAGAGTTTATCCAGGCCAAAGGTCTCTTCGTGGCAGGCAATCTGGAACACGGAGTCAGCAGAGGTGTAGAAAATCGGCTTGCCGGTTTTCATGTGCTCTTCGCCGAGCTGGTCCAGAATCACGGTACCGGAGGAGTGGCAGTTGCCGAGATAGCCCGGCAGGTTGGCACGCTTCACCAGCTTATCGAGCAGCTCCTGCGGGAAGCTGTTCTCGTGATCGGAGAAGTAACCCCAGTCGAACAGCACCGGCACACCGGCGATTTCCCAGTGTCCAGACGGGGTGTCTTTACCGGAGGAGAGCTCGTGCGCCCAGGCATAGGCGCCCACGACTTCCGCGTTGCCGTCCATACCGGCTGCGATTTTACCGGTAGAGCCTTCATGCGCTTTCACCAGCCCGAGGCGGGTCAGGTTAGGTAGAGTCAGAGGGCCTTTACGACCGTTGTCCGCTTCGCCTTTCGCACAGGCTTCCGCGATGTGACCCATGGTATCGGAACCCACGTCACCAAAACGTTCCGCATCTTCGGTTGCGCCGATGCCGAATGAGTCCAGCACCATAATAAATGCACGTTTCATAATTGTTCTCCGTACGTAGTGCTTCAAAAATTATCGATCAGATCAGTATACCGCTATTCGGTGATACGGCGATAGACAGTCGGTGTGGTTTCCGGCGCTTTATTGTCAAGCGTAATAGCCGCCTTCACCGCTTTCGCCGCTTCCTGCCAGCTGGCTTCATCTTTGGCGTGGATCACCGCCAGCGGACGTTGGCCGTCAACGCTGTCGCCCAGACGGGCCATATCGGTGAAGCCGACGCTGTAATCAATGGTATCTGACGCCTGACGACGGCCGCCGCCCATAGACACGATCGCCATACCCAGCGCGCGGGTATCCATTGCCGAGACAAACCCTTCGCTGTCGGCATACACCGCTTTGCTGAGCGTCGCGGTCGGCAGGTACTTCGCATAGTTTTCGACGAAGTCGGTTGGGCCTTTCTGCGCCGCAACCATGCGGCCAAAGATCTCCGCCGCTTTGCCGTTGTCCAGTACCGCCTGTAGCTTCGCGCGGGCGTCGGCGTCGTCTTTGGCCAGTTTGCCGGAGATTAACATCTCCACGCACAGCGCCATGGTGACGTCGAACAGACGCGGGTTGCGGTATTCCCCCGTCAGGAACTGCACGGCTTCACGCACTTCGACGGCGTTACCGGCGCTGGAAGCCAGCACCTGGTTCATGTCGGTGAGCAGTGCGGTAGTGCGCACGCCCGCGCCGTTGGAGACGCCAACGATCGCTTCGGCCAGCGCCTCAGAGAGTTCATAGGTTGGCATAAACGCGCCGCTGCCTACCTTCACGTCCATCACCAGCGCGTCCAGCCCTTCTGCCAGCTTCTTCGCCAGGATAGAGGCGGTGATCAGCGGGATGGAGTCAACGGTCGCGGTGATGTCGCGGGTCGCGTAGAAACGCTTGTCTGCCGGAGCAAGAGAGCTGGTCTGGCCGATAATCGCCACACCAACGTCTTTAATAATGTCGCGGAAGCGGTTGTCATCCGGGAAGATATCGAAGCCCGGAATGGCTTCCAGCTTGTCGAGCGTACCGCCGGTGTGGCCCAGGCCGCGCCCGGAGATCATCGGGATATAACCGCCACAGGCTGCCACCATGGGGCCAAGCATCAGGGAGGTCACGTCTCCCACGCCGCCGGTGGAGTGTTTATCCACAATCGGGCCGTTAAGGTTGAGGCTTTTCCAGTCCAGAACGGTTCCTGAATCTCGCATCGCCATGGTCAGCGACACGCGCTCAGGCATCGACATATCGTGGAAGAAAATGGTCATCGCCAGAGCCGCAATCTGCCCTTCTGAGACGGTGTTATCACGAATGCCGTTGATGAAGAAGCGGATCTCTTCGTCGCTTAATGCATGACCATCACGTTTTTTACGAATAATTTCTTGTGCGAGAAACACGGTAACCCCCATGAGGAATCGGGTGAATGGTGGCGGGTACGGTTTACCCGACCACGATCCGGGTAGGCCGGGTAAGCGTGGCGCCACCCGGCAATTCAAACTTAGTAGCTGCTTGCGCTCTTACCGTCGCCGTGACCCAGCGCTTTCAGCAGGCTGGCCAGCAGGCTGGAGGCGCCGAAGCGGTAGTGACGGGAATCGGCCCAGTCGGCACCGAACAGCTCGTCGGCAATCGCCAGGAACTGCTGCGCGTCTTCCGCGGTACGCACGCCGCCCGCAGGTTTGAAGCCCACGGTTTTGGACACGCCCATGTCGCGGATCACTTCCATCATGATGCGCGCGCTTTCCGGGGTCGCATTTACCGGTACTTTACCGGTAGAGGTTTTAATGAAATCCGCACCGGCTTTGATGGAGATTTCAGAGGCTTTACGAATCAGCGCCTCTTCTTTCAGCTCGCCGGTTTCGATGATCACTTTCAGCAGCACGTTTGCCGCCGCACACGCGTCTTTACAGGCCTTCACCAGGTCAAAACCGACCTGCTCGTTGCCGGCGATCAGCGCGCGGTACGGGAACACCACGTCCACTTCGTCTGCGCCGTAGGCAATCGCCGCGCGGGTTTCTGCCAGCGCAATCTCAATATCATCGTTGCCATGCGGGAAGTTAGTGACGGTAGCAATGCGCACGTCCGGGGTGCCCTGCTCGTTCAGCGTCTTACGGGCAATCGGGATAAAGCGCGGGTAGATACAGACGGCTGCGGTGTTGCCCACCGGCGTTTTCGCCTGATGGCACAGAGCGATGACTTTCTCATTGGTGTCGTCATCGTTCAGGGTGGTCAGGTCCATCAGTTTCAACGCGCGCAGGCTGCTTGCAGTTAAATCGGTCATAACATTCTCCAACGGCAGTGCCGTATAAATTTTACCTTGCGGGTCTGTGAGTATTCTAACATCCACCCGCATCCACACTTCGACATTCATCACAGTTAATGAAAACTGCGTGCAAATTTGCATTACTGTAATGCGATCTTCTTCAAACTTTAGCGTGCACATTGCCGACTAAAGCAGCGATACCCCCTGTCGGATCAAAAGTGCCGACAGGCAGGCTTTCTACAATCCGTTCATCATCCGCAGAACACTCAAGGAAGCGAACATGTCCCACTCCAGCCCCGACGCCCTGCAGCAACGTTGCCAGCAGATTGTGACAAGCCCGGCGTTATCCCCGGAACAAAAACGTCATTTTCTGGCGCTGGAAGCGGAAAACAACCTGCCGTATCCGGCACTTCCTGAAGCTGCGCGCGCCGCGCTGGACGAGGGGTTCATCTGCGACATGTTCGAAGGCCATGCGCCTTACAAACCCCGTTACGTTCTGCCGGATTACGCAAAATTTCTGGCTAATGGTTCAGAATGGCTGGAGCTGGAAGGAGCAAAAGATCTCGACGACGCCCTCTCACTGTTAACCATCCTCTACCACCATGTTCCGTCCGTCACATCGATGCCGGTCTATCTCGGTCAGCTTGATGCGTTGCTGCAACCTTATGTTAGAATTCTAACACAAGAAGAAATCAATAGCCGAATAAAACGTTTCTGGCGCTATCTCGACCGTACGCTGCCCGATGCCTTTATGCATGCCAATATCGGGCCGGAAGATACCCCCGTCACGCGCGCCATTCTGCGTGCCGATGCAGAGCTGAAGCAGGTCGCGCCGAACCTGACCTTTATTTATGATCCAGCGATCACCCCGGATGATTTGCTGCTTGAGGTGGCGAAAAACATATGTGAATGCAGTAAACCGCATATTGCTAATGGCCCGGTGAATGATAAAATTTTCACAAAAGGCCATTACGGCGTAGTGAGCTGTTACAACTCCCTGCCTCTGGCAGGCGGTGGCAGCACCCTGGTGCGCCTCAACCTCAAGGCCATCGCCGAACACAGTACGTCAATGGAAGACTTCTTCAGCCGCGCCCTCCCGCATTACTGCCAGCAGCAAATGGCCATCATCGATGCCCGCTGCGATTTCCTGTATCAACAATCCGGCTTCTTTGAGAATAGCTTCCTGGTGAAAGAGGGGCTGATTGATGCCGATCGGTTTGTGCCAATGTTTGGCATGTACGGCCTGGCAGAAGCGGTAAACGTGCTCTGTGAGAAAGCCGGGATGACTGGGCGTTACGGCAAAGACGAGCAGGCCAACGCGCTGGGCTATCGCATCAGCGAACAGCTTGCGGCGTTTGTCGAAAACACGCCGGTGAAACACGGCTGGAAGCAGCGCGCGATGCTGCATGCGCAGTCGGGGATCAGCTCCGATTCGGGCACCACGCCGGGCGCGCGCCTGCCCTACGGCGACGAGCCGGATCCCATCAGCCACCTGCTGGCGGTGGCGCCGCACCACAAGCACTACGCTTCCGGGATCAGCGATATTTTAACGCTGGATGAGACGGTAAAACGCAATCCGCAGGCGGTGGTTCAGCTTTGCCTGGGGGCGTTCAGGGCCGGTATGCGTGAGTTCACCGCGAATGTGGCCGGTAACGATCTGGTACGCGTGACCGGCTATATGGTTCGCTTGTCGGATCTGGAGAAATACCGGGAAGCGGGTTCAAGAACGAACACCACGTGGCTGGGGGAAGAGGCCGCACGCAATACCCGTATTCTGGAACGTCAGCCGCGCGTGATAAGCCATGAACAGCAGATGCGCTTTAGTTAGTCAGGTCATCCCCTTCTCTTGCGTGGACGGGCCGGGCAGCCGCCTGGCCCTGTTCCTGCAGGGCTGCAACCTGCGCTGTAAAACCTGCCACAACCCGTGGACGATCGGCCGCTGCAACGACTGCGGGGACTGCGTGCCCCACTGCCCGCACGACGCGCTGACCATACAGGCGGGACGCGTCTGGTGGCAGGAGAGTGACTGCCAGCAGTGCGACACCTGCCTGCACCTGTGCCAGCAGCAGGCAACGCCCATGGCACACCGCCTGAGCGTGGAGGAGATCCTTTCACAGATCCGCAAATCCGCACCGTTTATCGAGGGGATCACCGTGAGCGGCGGTGAGGCCACAACGCAATTACCGTTTTTAGTGACGCTGTTCACCGCGATCAAAGCCGATCCCGACCTGAATCATCTGACCTGCCTGGTCGACAGCAACGGTTTGTTAAGCGAAACCGGCTGGCAAAAGCTGCTGCCGGTAATGGATGGCGCGATGCTGGACCTGAAAGCATGGGGGAACGAACACCACCGCTTCCTGACCGGGCGCGAAAACCCGCAGATCAAGCAGAGTATCCGCTGGCTGGCAGATCGTAATCGTTTAACGGAGCTCCGCCTGCTGGTGATTCCGGAACAGTGTGATTATCCGGAACATCTGAAGCCGCTGACGGCGTTTATCCACGGGCTGGGAAACGTGCCGGTGCGCATCAACGCGTTTCATGCGCATGGCGTGTACGGCGAGGCGGCGTCATGGCGCAGCGCCACGCCGGAAGACGTTGAACCGCTGGCGCGGGCGCTGGAAAAACAGAAGATAACGGTGATCCGTCCGGCGCTTTATCTATAGCGTGATGCCAAATACCGAACGCGTATTTTCCAGCAGCGCACTGGCTATAGCCTCTTCAGTCTCTTTTCGCAGTTCGCACAGGGTGGCAAACACGCGCGCCGCCTGTTCCGGACGATTCGGCTGGCCCTGAAAACCGTTCAGCGGCATGTCCGGCGCGTCGGTTTCCAGCAGAAGCGCCGACAGCGGCAGCTGTGCCATCACGTCCCGGGTTTTGCTGGCGCGCGGATAGGTGATGGTGCCCCCAACGCCGATTTTGTAGCCCAGCTCGATAAAACGCTGCGCCTGCTGCAGGCTGCCTGAGAAACCATGCACGACGCCCTTACGCGGCAAATCGATACGCTTCAGGTGCATTGCCAGCTTATCGTGCGTGCGTCTGGAGTGGAGGATCACCGGCAGATCGTGACGCTTCGCCAGCCTGAGCTGCGCGTCGAGGATCGTCTGCTGGCGCTCAAAATGCGGATGCTCGCGATAAAGATCGAGGCCGATCTCACCGATGGCGACAAGCTTGTCGCCTGCGGTCTGCACTATCTCATCAAGTCGCTCAATGTCCTCATCCCGATGCCGCTCAATCACGATCGGATGCAGGCCAAGCGCCGCATAGAGCGCGGGGTGCTGTGCAGCAAGATCCAGCACCCGGGAAAAGTAAGCCGCTTCCACTGAAGGCACAATAATGGCCTGAACGCCTGCCTCGGCCGCTTTCGCAATGCTTTGCTCTTCATCTCCCGTAAACGGCGGGAAATCAAAGTGGCAATGGGTGTCGACAAAGCGGTGCATCACGCCAGATCCTCGTTATCCAGTAAAGCGTCATTCGCCTGCGGAATGTCAACCAGGGGCACCGTCAGGGCGTCGTTGGCGACAATCGCAGGCGGCGTAATAATGCGTTTATGGCGATGAAGCGGCGGCTGCTCCGCCAGCATTTTCCCCACCGTCGCCAGGAAGTAGCGCCCGCACAGCCGCCCCGTTTTGTAATCCATGCGCAGCGCAGGAACGCGGCTGCCCAGCGCCATGCTCAGCAGCGGCTTAGGCGGATAAATTTCAAAAATACGCAGCTTGCCCGGCGGTTTCTCAATGAAGCGCTGCATCGCGCCGTAGGTGGTTTCATGCTGCTTCGCGATGTTCACCAGCGGCTGCAGGCTGCTGTCGCCCAGCCAGCGCTCCATCCGCTTAAACCACTGCGGGGTGTAATACATTTGCGACGGTACGGTACGGATCACCACAATGGTTTTCGCCCCGCGACGGGCGGCTTCCTGCACCGGCACGGCGTCACTGATCCCGCCGTCCAGATAGCTAATGCCGTCCAGCAGCGCACCGGTACGATAAAAACCGGGAATGGCGCTGGAGGCGCGGATGATGTCCAGCCAGTTATCTTTCTGAGGCGAAAAATAGCCCGGCGAATAGTCATCGCCCCGGCTGGCGCACATCCAGAATTCTTTACCGCTATCAAACAGACGGGCGGCAGTATCCATGGCCAGCGGCATCTGGCTGGAGGTTGACTCCAGCAGCCAGTCGAGATCGATCAGGTTGCCGCCGCGCACAAACCGCACCGGGTTAAAAAATTCTTTCGCCGTGGTGTAGCGCATGATGACCTTTCGCGCGTAGCCGGGCTGGTTACAGACATAGGCAGAGAGGTTCTGCGCCCCGGCAGAGGTGCCGAAGTAAAGGTCAAAGGGGTTGAACTGCGCGCGCATAAATTCGTCCAGCACGCCAGCGGTGAAAATGCCGCGCTGTCCGCCACCCTCGCAGACCAGCGCGAGTTGACCCGCGCGAAACGGTTTTAACGTCAGCGGCGCAATATTGCCGAGCGTAACGGGAATTCGTTGCCCCACCTCTGCTTTCCTGTTTTGATTATTTTATAACACCACAGTAACGCACCCGACCTGTTACGCAAATAAGAAAAAGCCAGTCACAGTGACTGGCTTTATTTTGTTGAAGGAATATTGCGTTTGCTATGGACGTCGACGCCCTGTAAACAGGCTGACCAGGAACAGAATAATACCCACAACGAAGACAATTTTAGCTGCCCATGCCGCTGTACCTGCCAGTCCACCAAAGCCCAATGCGGCGGCAATTAACGCGATAACCAGAAATATAATGCCCCAACGAAACATAAGCTTCTCCTTTACCATAGTTAATGTCGGCCGCTAAACGTGAGCGCTCAGGTCACTCACCGGCGTTTTTCCAGAGTCGTTCTTATTTCGCCCGCAGGGTTTAGCCAGACGGGCGAATGGTCGAGATTTACTTCGTTTTCAGATCGTTTTTAACGCTTTTCACACCATCAATCGCTTTCGCGATGGACTCGGCACGTTCACTTTGCGCCTGCGAATCTACCGTACCGGAAAGCTGAACCACGCCATCGGTGGTTTCCACTTTCACCTTACGGGACGGCACGATGTCATCTGCTAAAAGTTTAGCTTTGATTTCGCTGGTGGTGGCTGCATCACCGGCATAACCTTTCACCGACGCGTTTTTGCCGTCACGGACGTGCAGCTTATCGCTGACGGAGGCGACGCCTTCGACGCCTTTCGCCACTTTCACCGCCTGTTCAGCCTGAGCCTGGCTTTCAACAAAGCCGCTCAGCGTGACCACTTTCTTGTCGGTCTTAACGGAAATATCGGTGCTCTTGATGGCTTCATCATCCACCAGTGCGGCCTTCACTTTTGCTGTGATAGAGCTGTCATCCATGAAATTGCCGACTTTATTCATAGAGCTATCGATTTTTTGCCCTGCGCTATCGGCCGTGGATTGTGCTTTATCCATGGTGCTGCTTTCCGCCAGGGCGGAGCCGCTCACCAGAACGCTACCCAGTGTTACAGCCAGCAGAGTTTTAGAAATCTTCAGTCTTGTCATATTCATCGATCTATTCCTGTGTTGACCCGTTATTCGGGCTACATACTTCCTTAGTAGTGATATATATTGCGAATAAACACACGGGCAAAATGGATAACCTAAAGCCATGCATTGAACAGTTAATTTATCCACGCCCGGTGTTAAACACTGAGTTAAATATAGATCACTCTCACAGAGCCGCTTTCAGAATTGGGTAAAAAATGGGCGAATAGCGTGAAATTGCGTTGAATTAAGAACATTCCGCAAGGGATTAATAAGACAGGAAATAAAGAAGAGCACGGCGAATGCCGTGCTCTGAGAGGGGATTAGTGCTCGCGGGTTTTACGGAACTGAACGTCCGGATAACGTTCCTGCGTCAGGTTCAGGTTGACCATCGTTGGCGCGATATAGGTCAGGTTATCGCCGCCATCCAGCGCCAGCTGAACTTCATTCTTACGCTTAAATTCTTCGAATTTCTTCACGTCAGAACACTCAACCCAGCGCGCGGTCGCGACGTTCACCGATTCGTAAATCGCTTCTACGTTGTATTCGCTCTTCAGGCGCGCAACGACCACGTCAAACTGCAGCACGCCGACCGCGCCAACGATCAGATCGTTGTTCGCAATCGGGCGGAACACCTGCACGGCGCCCTCTTCGGAGAGCTGAACCAGGCCTTTCAGCAGCTGTTTCTGCTTAAGCGGATCGCGCAGACGAATGCGACGGAACAGCTCCGGCGCGAAGTTCGGAATACCGGTGAACTTCATCATTTCGCCCTGGGTGAAGGTATCACCGATCTGGATGGTGCCGTGGTTGTGCAGCCCGATGATGTCGCCCGGATAGGCCTCTTCAACGTGGGAACGATCACCCGCCATAAAGGTCAGCGCGTCGGAGATGACAACGTCTTTCCCGATACGCACCTGGCGCAGCTTCATGCCCTTTTCATATTTACCGGACACCACGCGCATAAAGGCCACGCGGTCACGGTGTTTCGGGTCCATGTTGGCCTGAATCTTAAACACGAAGCCGGTGAACTTCTCTTCTTTCGCTTCCACTTCACGGGTGTCGGTTTTGCGCGGCATCGGCTGCGGCGCCCACTCCACCAGACCGTCGAGCATGTGGTCAACGCCGAAGTTACCCAGTGCGGTACCGAAGAAGACCGGGGTAATTTCGCCGCTCAGGAACAGCTCTTTGTCGAATTCGTGAGACGCGCCCTTGACCAGCTCCAGCTCGTCGCGCAGCTGCGCGGCCAGCTCTTCGCCGACCGCCGCGTCCAGATCCGGGTTGTCCAGACCTTTCACGATGCGCACTTCCTGAATGGTGTGGCCTTTACCGGTCTGATACAGGTAGGTTTCGTCTTTATAGAGGTGATAAACGCCTTTGAACAGCTTACCGCAGCCAATTGGCCAGGTGATTGGCGCACAGGCGATCTTCAGCTCGTTTTCCACTTCATCCATCAGCTCCATCGGATCGCGGATGTCACGGTCGAGTTTGTTCATAAAGGTGAGGATCGGCGTATCGCGCAGACGGGTAACTTCCATCAGCTTACGGGTACGATCTTCTACACCTTTCGCGGCGTCGATCACCATCAGACAGCAGTCCACCGCCGTCAGGGTACGGTAGGTATCTTCGGAGAAGTCTTCGTGACCCGGGGTGTCCAGCAGGTTCACCAGGCAGTCGTGATACGGGAACTGCATCACGGAGGTGGTGATCGAAATACCACGCTGTTTTTCCATCTCCATCCAGTCGGATTTTGCATGCTGGCTGGAGCCACGGCCTTTAACGGTACCCGCAGTCTGAATCGCCTGTCCGAACAGCAACACCTTCTCAGTGATGGTCGTTTTACCGGCATCCGGGTGCGAGATAATGGCAAAAGTGCGGCGCTTGGCCACCTCTTGCAGATAAGGAGACAACGTCATAATTAAATCTTCTTTTATAAGCGCGGCAGCACGCCACGCATCATGGAATACAAAATTGCGGCTATTTTACCCATCAACGGGGGGCAGGCAATCATTGTTTACACAGGAGTCGCTCCAGTTCGTTCAACGACGTCACGGTCCAGGTCGGCTCGATGCCTTCAGGCTTCACGCGGCCATGCGCATTGAGCCAGACGGTCGACAGACCAGCCTTCATGCCGCCCAGAATATCTGACTCTGCGGTATCCCCCACCATCAGGACACGATCGCGGTCGGGATTGCCAGCCTGCGCCAGCGCGTAGTCGAAAATTCGCGGATCCGGCTTCGGCACGCCCACCTCTTCCGAGATCACCAGCGCGTCGAAATGATCGCGCAGACCGGTGCGCTCAAGGCGGATCTGCTGCAGGGCGGTAAAACCGTTGGTGATGATCCCCAGTTTCACCTTACCTTTCAACGCATTCAGCAGGGAAACCGCGCCCGGCAGGGGCGCACAAATATCGGCCATGGCGTTGAGGAAAGCCTCGTTCAGCGTTCCCGGACTGACCTTTAAGCGTTCCGCCCAGACGTCAAAGCGCTGGTGCTGAAGCTGTAACGCAGTGATGGCACCGTTCTGGTAATCCACCCACAGCGGTTTGTTGACCGCCTGATAGTCCTGAAAATCTTCAGCGGTGAAGGTTACGCTATAGTCGAGAAACATCCGCTGCAGGCCGCCGAACGAGTCGAACGTAAACAGCGTTTCGTCGGCATCAAAGAAAATCCAGTCCCATTTCATCGTTACAACCTTATTTTTTATTATCCAATCGGCAGAGCCATTATGATGGCGTCTTCACGTCCCTCTGCGGTGGGGTAGTAGTTACGGCGGATTGTCGCCTCGTTAAAGCCTAAGCTTTCATAGAGCGCGATGGCGGCGACATTCGACGCGCGCACCTCCAGCCACAGGGTGAAAACGTCACGGGTTTCGAGCTCACGGATGAGATGCTCAAGCAGTTCTCTTCCCAGCCCGCGGCGCTGAAACGCGGGATCAACCGCGATATTAAACAGCGTCGCTTCATCAAGAACAACCTGCGTGATCGCGAAAGCGGCCATGGTGCCGTCAACGTCCAGGCGGTAGTTCAGATACCGTTCGCCCTGATTGCTGGCGAAGGTTTTTTCGCTCCACGGAAACGCGTGGGCGCGTGTTTCAATCGCGAACGCGGTGGACAGGTCAGGCGTCGTGAGGGAAGAAATCGTGTTCATATTCGCAGATTTGTTGCCATAGCGCGCTGCGCGCTTTTGGGTTGGCTTTCAGTTCGTCCAGCGCTGGCGAGCAGATCTGGCTCCCCTGAAGAGAGATCTCATTTGCCTCTCCGATACGCCAGCTGTTACAGCGGCTATCAGGAGGCAGCATCGCGACACGCTCTGGCGTCAGCGGTAAAACCTGGTCGGCCGTCAGCTTCAGGCTGCGAAGGACATCACCGATCAGGGGGTCATTCAGGGCAGGCAGTTCTTCCGCCACCATCACCAGGCGAACGTGCGCCGGGATGGAGATAGCGATTTCGCCCTGCAACGCCGTCGGGCGACGCAAAGCCCACTGGGTAATGCCCAGCTGCTGCAACTGCCAGTCTCGTCGGGATGTCATAGGGAAAACTCCTGTCTCTCAGGCGCGCAAATATAGCAAATGTGTCGAAAGTGCGCCATCTACCTACTATAATCCCCGCCTGAGTTTATTGAGGAACAATTCATGTCTGCATTTACCCCGGCAAGTGAAGTCTTGCTGCGTCACAGTGATGATTTCGAAGAAAGCCGTATTCTGTTTGCCGGAGATATGCAGGATGACCTGCCCGCGCGTTTCGACTGTGCTGAAAGCCGTGCCCACACCCAATACTACCACCACTGGCAGGTGCTGAGCCGCCAGATGGGCGAGCGCGCGCGCTTTAGCCTGGTGGCAGAGCAGAGCGATATCGCCGACTGCGATACGCTGATCTACTACTGGCCGAAGAATAAACCGGAAGCCCAGTTCCAGCTGATGAACCTGCTCTCCCTGCTGCCGGTCGGCTGCGATATTTTCGTGGTCGGTGAAAACCGCAGCGGCGTGCGTAGCGCGGAACAGCTGCTGGAAGGCTACGCGCCGCTGAATAAAGTCGACAGCGCTCGCCGCTGTGGTCTGTACCATGGCCGTTTGGAAAAACAGACAACGTTTGATGCGCAGGCATACTGGGACGAGTACCAGCTTAACGGCCTGACCATCAAAACCCTGCCGGGCGTGTTCAGCCGTGACGCGCTGGATACGGGCAGCAAGCTGCTGCTTTCCACCCTGACGCCGCACACCAAAGGCAAAGTGCTGGACGTAGGCTGCGGTGCGGGCGTGCTCTCTACCGTGCTCGCCAGCCATTCGCCAAAAGTGCGCTTAACCCTGTGTGACGTGAGCGCCCCGGCGGTTGAAGCCAGCCGCGCAACGCTTGCCGCAAACGGCATTGAAGGCGAAGTCATTGCCAGCAACGTCTTCTCCGACATCACCGGTCGCTTCGACATGATCATCTCTAACCCGCCGTTCCACGACGGTATGGAGACCAGCCTGGAAGCGGCACAAGCGCTGATCCGTGGCGCAGTTCGTCACCTCAACAGCGGCGGTGAGCTGCGTATCGTCGCGAACGCCTTCCTGGCGTACCCGAAAGTGCTGGATGAAACTTTTGGCTTCCACGAAGTTATCGCCCAGACCGGCCGCTTTAAGGTCTACCGCACCGTGATGACGCGTCAGGCCAAAAAGTAATCGCCTCCCCTGTAGGCCGGATAAGCGAAAGCGCCATCCGGCTATACACGGCGCGTCCATCGGCCATTTTTGCATCAATCAAGGCATCACGCGCACTTTTCTGTTGACGTAAAGCTGAAAACAACTAGAATGCGCCTCCGTGGTTACGATACTTTTACAGTATCGATGGTATGCGAAGGTGGCGGAATTGGTAGACGCGCTAGCTTCAGGTGTTAGTGTCCTTACGGATGTGGGGGTTCGAGTCCCCCCCCTCGCACCATAAATCACGATGATATTGCTCGCACTGGGCGAAGGTGGCGGAATTGGTAGACGCGCTAGCTTCAGGTGTTAGTGTCCTTACGGATGTGGGGGTTCGAGTCCCCCCCCTCGCACCAACGAGGCGATATCAACATAGCAATAAAGAGTAAGATGACTGTGCGAAGGTGGCGGAATTGGTAGACGCGCTAGCTTCAGGTGTTAGTGTCCTTACGGATGTGGGGGTTCGAGTCCCCCCCCTCGCACCAATTATCTTACAACCCCTCTGAATTTCTTCTTTTTCCTGTTATTTCAAACTCATCAATATCACCAAAATTCCGCTGACCAGCGCGACACAGGATGGCAGTAAAACAAAGTGACGTAGCTGCTTATGCCAGATCATGCCTGACGTGACTAACAGTCCTGACGCGATGATGACTTTCCAGGTATCGAGAGAGAGATCGGCAAACGTCAAACCGCCAAGAATAGCTCCCGGTAGCAATACCCCCCAACCACTGCCCAGCGCTCTGTTCAACATGCTTTTCCCTCTATCAACGATAATGATAACCAATATCATATAGCAAAAATTATCATTTGCCAGCTGAATGAATCAAAATCCATCGACCTTTACCTTTCCCGTAATGACAGGAATTGTCTAAGGTGATAAATTGCGCACCTGTTAACAACGTCTAAAGATTTTCTGATAATTACTCTTTGAGTTTTTTGCATATTTTATTGCGAAATAACACCTATTTATCTGTTTTAATTAAATTTTAATAAAAACACGCGACTATGACATCACAATCCTGGCGGTCTTTGGTTCACAGAAAATATCAATTATCGTTACGTTTATTTTTATTTCTGAACGCAACCTCGGCAGTGTTCTCGGTAACAAATCCGCTCAATTCTGTACGCCTGTTTTCTGCCCCTCTGATTGCTATTTTCGCCATCAGTACTGGCCTGTTCGTCTGGCACTGGAGAAAGCGCGCGCGGAAGATAAATATTCCTGTCGTTTCAGCGATCTTCGGTATTTTATGGGCCTGGCAAATTGTCTCCAAATTCGCCTTAATTACTCAGGACCATGCGACGTATTTGCTAATTGCTCTTTTAACGGTACTTTTTATCGGCACGCTGGCGTTCGCCAGTAATATCAAAGCGTTTACGCTGCATTCATTGCCCACCTTTATTGTCTGCCTGTGGTTAAGCGATCACGATATATGGCTGCGAATGACCTATTCTTTCGCACTTCCTGTGGTGGCAATTGCTATTCATAACATTTTGCAAAGACGCAACGACCGTTTCGCTCAGGAGCTGCTCTCTCGCCTTCTGGAAGAACGAGAAACCCTTACCGACCTCAGTATGATGGACCCGCTTACCGGGCTCTATAATCGTCGCGGTCTGCAAAGCCGTCTGGAGAATCTGCCCACGGTAGAAAATGGCGAACACTTTGTCCTGCTGATGGATATCGACCACTTCAAAGCCTATAACGACCATTACGGCCATATGATGGGCGACCAGGCGCTGAAGCGCGTCTCTGCGGCAATCCGTGACGCCGTGCGTTCTCGCGATATTGTGGCGCGTTTTGGTGGGGAAGAGTTTATGGTGCTGCTGACCAACATTTCACTCGAACACGCTCGCCAGACGGCCGAGCGGATCCGTCAGAAAGTCTATGATTTGAAAATCCCGCATCTGTTTAACGAAAGCGTCGCGACAAACGTCACCATCAGCATTGGTATCGCCATTTTCGAGGATGAAGACGTGGAAGGCGCGCTGGAAAAAGCGGACAAAGCCCTCTATGAAGCAAAGCATATGGGACGCAATAACATTCTGCTAAGCGAAGAGATTCAGACGGCATAAACCTACCGACGAGGTCACCAGGACAAAAGTCTTGCCATTGGTATGAGCAATAGTTAGGATTGGCAATCATTATCATTTAGATTTCTATCTATACTATGGCCACGCATACCGCACACATCGTCGAACCTCTCCTCTGGCGAGCGCCGCTCACCAGCGGGAATGCTTCGCTTGCAGATGCGATACGGGAAAAGATTGCGGAAACGCGCGCCCACCTGCTGGACTTTATCCGGCTTGATGAAGCGCCCCCGTCCCACGCGATGACGCTCTCAGAGTGGCGCAAACCGTCTAAGCTGCAATCACTGCTGGCCACCTATTCCGACCATATTTATCGCAACCAGCCTACCCTTACGCGGGAAAATAAACCCCTGCTCTCCCTCTGGGCGCAGTGGTATATCGGGCTGATGGTGCCTCCGCTCATGCTGGCGCTGTTAACACAGAAGAGCATGCTTGAACTCTCGCCGGATAATTTCCACGTCGAGTTTCACGAAACCGGACGTGCTGCCTGCTTCTGGATTGATCTCCACGAAGACCACAGCGCTGAACGCCTCACTGCTCAGGAACGTATGGGGCGGCTCGTCACGCAGGCCCTGATCCCGGTGGTGGAAGCGCTGGAAGCGACGGGAGAGATTAACGGGAAGCTTATCTGGAGCAATACGGGCTATTTAATCCACTGGTATTTAACGGAAATGAAGCCGCTTCTCGGTGATGAGAACGTTGAGGCCCTGCGTCAGTCCTGTTTCTTTGCAAAGCAGCTTTCCGATGGCCGTGACAACCCGCTATTCCGTACCGTCGTGCTCCGTGATGGGCTTCTGGTTCGCCGCACCTGCTGCCAGCGCTATCGCCTGCCGGACGTTAAGCAGTGTGGGGATTGCACGCTGAAGTAGAGCAGTGATTTGCCCGGTGGCGCTTCGCTTACCGGGCCTACAAAAACAAAAAACGGCAACCTGGGTTGCCGTTTTGCTTTTACCTATGCCACCTGCTGATTGTCCTCTTCCGCGCTACGCTGCGCTTCTTTCGCTTCCTGCTCCAGCAGCTGCTTCTCATACACTTTGAAGAACGGGAAGTAGATGATCGCCGATACGCAGGCCAGAACCACAACCAGAATCGCCGCGCGGAAATCCCAGCCCAGGGCCCACGCTGCGCCTATCGGCGCCGGTGCCGTCCAGGGAACTACGGAGATGACGCGCCCAATCAAATCAAACGTCATCGCCGCCCACGCCAGCACGGCGTTAACCATCGGTGCCAGCAGGAACGGGATAAAGAACACCGGGTTCATCACGATTGGCGTACCGAAAATGACCGGCTCGTTGATGTTAAAGAAGCTGGGTACCACGCTCAAACGCCCGATAGAGCGTAAATGCGCTGAACGGCTACGCAGATAGCAAATCACCAATCCCATCGTGGCGCCCGACCCGCCAATCACGATAAAGAACGTCCAGAACGCTTCCATAAAAATATGCGGCAAAGGCTGACCGGCGGCCAGCGCGGTCTGGTTAGCGCCCAGGTTAGTCAGCCAGAACATCTGCAACATTCCGGAGACGATGGCGGCGCCGTGGATCCCGGCGAACCAGAGCAGATGACCAATCAACACGGCCAGCAGGATCGCAGGCAGGGAATCTGCCGCGGAAACCAGAGGCTTAAAGACCGACATAATGGCCTGCGGGATCAGCATGCCAAACTGTGACTGAATCACCAGGCTCAGAGGATAGAGGGTCACCACCACCACCAGCACCGGAATCAGCAGATCAAAAGAGTTTTTGATCATCGGCGGGACCTGGTCCGGCAGACGAATGCCGATGTTATGCGCTTTGAGGAAACGCATCATCTCAACGCAATAAATCGCCACCAGAATCGCGGTAAAAATGCCCGTTCCCCCCAGACTGTCGACAGGGAGCGTGCCTTTGGTTTTCGGTGCCGCGACCAGCAGAAACGCCATCAGCGACAGCATGGCGCACATAAAGGGGTCCAGCTGGTGAGATTTGACGTAGTGTTTGCCAAGGTTATAGGCAATGGCGGCACAGATATAAATGGACATGATGCCCATCGTCATATCAAACGGCGTCAGGATTTGGCCTTCAAACTGCTTCGCCATATCCAGCCAGGCGCGGGCGAAACCCCAGGTGGTATCAGGCGAAAAAGGTGGGTAAGCGAACACTAACAAAAACGAACCCACAATCATAAACGGCATCGCGGAGATGAACCCGTCACGAATCGCCATAACGTGACGCTGGGAAGAGATCCGCCCGGCTATCGGGCTGACGTAATTTTCGACGAAACGGAATATCAGATTAAACGCAGCATGGTTGGCAGACATGGCAGATCTCCTGTCAGACGTTTGTTACGGGCACATACGCGCCGCACGTTGTTCCATACATCAGCTTCACAACCTTGCTGGCTTGCCAACCAGCGGTACTGCTCAGACGAAATGGTTTCATATTTGGCTCTTATTATTGGATACAGGGGACGTTACGTACTCAGTATTAATCTACGCCCCGCGCTCTGCAACCGGTTACTGTAACCGGTTTCTGTGATTGTGAAGAGGATCCAGAAATCAGCCGTTTGGGGTATTTGTTACTTAAGAGATATTTACAGAGCATAAATTCTTATGACAGATTACGCAGGATATTTGTCAGGAGGAAACAATGAGTTTGCAGTCTGTACAGCAGTTTTTTGCCGACAACGCGCCGGATATAGACGTTATTGAGCTTAGTCAAAGTACTGCTACCGTTGCGTTGGCTGCTGCCGCCCATCGTGTCGAGCCGGGACAAATCGCCAAGACCCTGTCACTCAAGGTTAAAAATGAGGTGATCCTGGTGGTGGCGAAAGGCGACGCGCGTCTGGATAACAAAAAGCTCAAAGACACGTTCGGTGCCAAAGCGCGCATGCTCAGCAGTGATGAAGTGGTGACCATTACCGGTCATCCCGTTGGCGGTGTATGCCCGTTCGGACTGGAAAACCCGCTCGCGGTATATTGCGATATCTCTTTGAAGCAGTATGCCGAAGTGCTGCCCGCCGCAGGCGCAATTCACAGCGCTGTGCGCATTTCACCTGACAGAATGGCAGAACTGACTTCCGCAAAATGGGTGGATGTCTGTATCTGATTGACGCGCCAGAGTGTATCTGGCGCGCAAAAGACGGGTTATAAAAATGTGGGCGTGAGGAGAGCCAAACATTGCGGCTCTCTTGCAGGAAGATGCGTAATAATATCCGCCGCATCGAGCAACCCTACGTCTGAATTCACGCCCAGTTTCACCATCGCATTAAACTTATGTGCCCGAATGGTCTTAATATTCCGTTCAAGCTGTGCCGCGATTTCAGGGATGGAATACCCGCAGGACATATAACGCAATATTGCCCGTTCTGTGGGGCTTAGCATCCTGTTCTGACTCCGGTACCAGTGATTCAGCATATTGTCATTGATGCGCAGCGTTTCGCTGAGCAACTCCACAAGTTCCTTCTGCAGATGCTCAAGCGTCACTGATTTACTGACTACTCCGTGCAGGCGCGATGGCGAAAGATGGCTAATTAACCGTGCTTCCATCTCGTCAGAAACCAAAATGATGCGCTGGATATGACCGTGCGTAAACGCCAGATCCCGCAGGTGCGCCAGACAGTTACGGCGCTCCTCTCGCGCATCGGAAAGGGAGTAGATCAGTGAGAAAAAATTAACGTGATGAAGTGCATTCTTAAAACTGTCAAATTCACTAAACAGGTGTAGCTGATAATGGCTCAGGCCGGGCATCGCAAAAAGATGCTGTAGCCCGACGGCACTCATCGCGCAATTTTCGATGATGGCGATATGTCTTGTTGAATCGGTTTTTTCCATTCCTCGAACTCTCCATAGGCTGATAGCAAACTCAGCTCTCTCATTCCCTGTGTACTGTTGATCCAGGCATACATATCCGCATTACTTCGTAATGACAGCCGTCGCATCGCACTGTTTTTCTGCGCACTGATGGTTTTATTGCTCTTCTTGAGCAATGTGGCGATTTGGTTAATCCCCCATCCTTTCCCTAACAGACGCAGGACCTTACGTTCGGAGTGCGTGAGCGCGATAACGTGTTCATTTTCATTCTCCGTACTCTGTGGTTCCGGAGTTAATAACGTCTGGCTAATCCGCTCTGCCCGCTCGCTACCGGCCCGAATAGCGTTAACCACGCCTTCAATAGGCTCCATGTCAGAAAGCAACGTGCTTTCCGGGCGCATAAGTAACTCAACCGCAATAGGGTAAAGCGGCCGCGAGACTAAAAAGATCCAGTGAATATCCCGGTATTGATTCAATAAACCGTAATACTCTTCAAGCGCACCCCGAGGGTTCCTGTATTCGCCTGAAATATCGGCAATAATGACGTCCGCGCGGCGCAACTGGAGCAGCGTTAATTCCTGCAATGAGCGGCAATAGCTCAATTCAAATTCGGGGAAATGACGTGCCATCAGGCCCCCTAACCCGTTTTGCATCACGGGCATCCGGCTAATGACAACGCCATGCTTACCATGCAATGACAACATAGACCCTCCGTGTCCATTTTTCATTTGATGAGTAACGTTAAAACGCATCAACGTATGAGTATTTTCGTCCCTGAGTGTAAGACTGGTTAATACAAGCAGAAGATGAGATGTATGCTTAGTTTAAGAAATGCCTAAACAGCAGTAATATCTCACAAAGCGAAACAAAAATTAATTGTGGAGACATTAAAATAACGACAATATAAAATTAGAATAACTAAATACAAATATTTTATATTTTGGTATTTATAATTCATGGTATTGATAAATTAATCCCTTCCCCCTTCCCCCTTCCCCCTTCCACGACACGGACTGCAACTGTTTGCACAAACCTTGATCTGGCCCACAGCAAGAGGGACTGCACTCTGTGCTAAAAGTACCCACTATGGGTTAACAGATTGCTATCCATCTTTTTTCAGGACAATACATGCAGGCAGAGCGGTCAACGCAGCGTGCTATCACGCGGCTATGTATTCAGTGCGGTCTTTTTCTGCTCCAGCACGGCGCGGAAAGCGCGCTGGTTGAGGAGCTTTCCACCCGGCTGGGGCTGGCGCTAGGGATGGACAGCGTCGAAAGCGCAATCTCATCCAACGCCATTGTGCTGACCACAATCAAGGACGGTCAGTGCCTGACCTCCACGCGCAAAAACCATGATCGCGGCATCAACATGCACGTCGTGACCGAAGTGCAGCACATTGTCATCCTTGCAGAACATAAGCTTCTCGATCTCAGTGACATTGAAAAACGGTTCAACCAGATCAAGCCATTACGTTATCCGCGCTGGCTCGTCGTGGTGATGGTAGGGCTCTCGTGCGCCTGCTTTTGTAAGCTCAACAAAGGCGGCTGGGACGGTGCAATCATCACCTTTTTCGCCAGCAGTATCGCCATGTATGTTCGCCAGCTGCTGACGCATCGGCAGCTGCATCCGCAAATTAACTTCTGCATTACCGCGTTTGTCGCCACTACGGTTTCCGGTCTGCTGCTGCGCCTGCCGCAGTTTGCCAACACGCCGACCGTTGCCATGGCCGCCAGCGTGCTTCTGCTGGTCCCGGGCTTTCCGTTGATCAACGCTGTCGCCGACATGTTTAAAGGGCACATCAATACCGGCCTGGCTCGCTGGGCTATCGCCAGCCTGCTGACGCTGGCGACCTGCATCGGCGTGGTCATGGCCATGACACTTTGGGGGTTACGCGGATGGGCGTGATCGATTTTCTGCTGGCGCTGGCGCAGGACATGCTTCTGGCCGCCATTCCTGCCGTCGGCTTCGCGATGGTATTTAACGTACCGCAACGCGCGCTGCCGTGGTGTGCGCTGCTGGGCGCGATTGGCCATGGCTCGCGAATGGTGATGATGACGGCGGGTTTTAACATCGAATGGTCAACATTTATGGCCTCCATGCTGGTCGGCAGTATCGGCATCCAGTGGTCGCGCTGGTACCTGGCGCATCCCAAAGTATTCACCGTTGCGGCCGTGATCCCCATGTTTCCGGGGATATCGGCCTATACCGCGATGATTTCCGCGGTGAAAATTAGCCATTTCGGCTATACCGAGCCTCAGATGATCCTTCTTCTCAGCAACTTTCTTAAGGCGTCATCCATCGTCGGCGCGCTCTCCATCGGGCTGTCGATCCCCGGCCTGTGGCTGTACCGTAAACGCCCACGCGTTTGATATTTGTGTTATTTCGCTGCCGTGGAGATAATCCGTCTGGTCCGTTTGGTGAAAATAAGGAAAGGATGTGGCTAACCCTGGCAGCGAACACCCCGAGCACAGTGAAGAATCCAGCCTGAAAGAGAAAATCTTTCAGAGCGCCATCGCGCTTTTTGCCGAGTATGGATTGAACGGTGCAAGGATGGAGCAGATCGCAGAGAAAGCGGGCACCACCAAACGCATGGTGGTTTACCATTTCAAGAATAAAGAGAACCTCTATCTCCTCGTACTTGAACATGTTTACACCCAGATTCGCGCCAGTGAAAAAGCGCTAAGCCTGACGGGAATGCCCCCGGTCGAAGCGCTGGTCAATCTGGTTGAAGCCACCTTTGACTATCATGCCGACCACCCTGACTACATCCGGATTATCTGCATGGAAAACATGCAGCGCGGCCGCTTTATGCAGCAGTCGAGCTATCTCCGCCAGGTCAACCGCAGCGCGCTCGATCTGCTGGAGGAGATCCTGCGCCGGGGGAAAGAAAAACAGCTCTTCAGTGAGACGGTTGACGCCCGCGATCTTCATCGTCTGATAAGCAGCTTCAGCTTTCACTACGTTGCCAACAGCTACACCTTTACGCTGCTGTTTGAAGAAGGCGCAGACGAGCAGGCGCAGCGCCAGCACTACCGTAAAATGGCCGTTCGGGTGGCGCTCCGTTACACCTGCCCATAAAATTGCTTGCAATTAAATCGTACACTATCTATATTCATCTCATGAACGCGAAAACGAACGATGCAACCGCTGCGCTCAAGCTGGATAACCAGCTCTGCTTTGCCCTCTATTCGGCAAACCTGGCGCTTAACAAGCTGTACCGGCAGCTGCTGGCCCCGCTGAACCTGACCTACCCGCAATATCTGGTGATGCTGGTGCTGTGGGAGCAGGATGATATGACGGTGTCGGACATCGGTGAACGGCTGTTCCTTGACTCTGCGACCCTGACGCCGCTGTTGAAACGTCTGGAAAGCGCCGGGCTCATCAACCGCCACCGTTCGCGCAAAGACGAGCGTCAGGTCGCCGTCACCCTGAGTGAAGCGGGACGTGAACTCCAGCAGCAGGCATTGGGTATCCCCCATGCGGTGGGTTGCGCAGCGCAGTGTGATAAAGACACCTTGCTGGCACTCAAACAGCAGCTCGAACTTTTGCGACAACAGCTACACCGCGCGTAACGCTATACTTTACGCGTCATTATTTACCTATATATATCGCACGCTATTTAATAGCACGCATCTAAACAAAATGAGGAACCTGCCATGTCTTTAGAAAAAGTTGTTTATACCGCCAAAGCAAAAGCCACCGGTGGCCGTGACGGTCGTGCCACCTCCTCCGATGGCGTACTGGACGTCAAACTGGGTGTGCCAAAAGAGATGGGCGGCATGGGGGGAGACGTGACCAACCCTGAGCAGCTGTTTGCCGCGGGCTACTCTGCCTGCTTCCTGGGCGC
This sequence comes from Enterobacter cloacae complex sp. 2024EL-00227, assembly GCF_043945315.1. Lineage (NCBI taxonomy): Bacteria > Pseudomonadati > Pseudomonadota > Gammaproteobacteria > Enterobacterales > Enterobacteriaceae > Enterobacter > Enterobacter cloacae complex sp. 2024EL-00227. The sequence continues at coordinate 75,201 of NZ_JBIMQP010000005.1, read as the reverse complement.
GATGAAGTTCGTGGCCGCACGCGACAAATTTACCCTGCCAAAAGATGCCTTTATTGAAGGCGAAGTGGGTATTGGCCCGCTGCCTACCGGTTTTGGTATCGAAGCAAAACTGAACATCCATGTTGAAGGTATGGATCCTGCGGAAGCTAAAAAGCTGGTCGATGCGGCACACATTGTTTGCCCGTACTCTAACGCGACCCGCGGCAACATCGACGTCACGCTGAACATCATTGCGTGATAACTGCCTGATGGCGCTGCGCTTATTCGGCCTACGACTGTAGCCCCGGTAAGCGCAGCGCCAGCGGGGAAATCCCCTCCTTTCCTTCCCCCTCTCTGTGCTACCATAAGCCCATATCACGCCCGTAGTCATCAGTAGAGTAAGCGTTATGTCCTCCAGAATTCTGACCACCAGCATTGCTGGTATTGATGCCTTTATGCGCGACCCACGCGGCGTGTTGACCCACGCCGAAGGCGGCACGGTTGCGGTTTTTGCCGACAACGCGCCAGCGTTTTACGCAATCACACCGGAACGTCTGGCACAGCTTCTGGAGATCGAAGCGCAATTGGCACGCCCGGCAAGCGATGTCACGCTGGATACCCAGTTCTTTGATGAACCGGTTAACGTTCCCGTGACCGTTCCGATGGGTAAATTTGCCCTCTATGCGGGCTGGCAGCCGGATGCAGATTTTCAGCGGCAGGCCGCGCTGTGGGGCATTGCGTTAACCCAACCCGCCACAGCGGAAGAGCTTGCCGCGTTTACCGCCTGGTGGCAGGCGGAGGGTAAAGTGTTCACCCATATTCAGTGGCAGCAAAAGCTCGCGCGTCATCTTCAGATTACCCGCGCCGGCAACAACGGCCAGCCAAAACGTGATATCAATGCCTTTTCAGAACCGGATAAACAGATCCCCAGCGGATTCCGAGGTGCGAAATGAAGAACGTCGGCGACCTGATGAAACGTTTGCAAAAAATGATGCCTGCCAACGTGAAGCCTGCTTTCACCACCGGTGAAGAGCTGCTGGCGTGGCAAAAAGAGCAAGGCAAGATCCGCGCCGCCGCGCTCGCCCGCGAAAATCGGGCGATGAAAATGCAGCGCACTTTTAACCGTTCCGGTATTCGTCCCCTGCACCAGAACTGCTCGTTCGATAACTATAAAATTGAGACCACCGGGCAGATGAACGCGCTCGCCGCCGCGCGTCAGTACGTGGATGAATTCGACGGTAATATCGCCAGCTTCATCTTTAGCGGCAAGCCGGGCACCGGCAAAAACCACCTTGCTGCCGCCATCTGCAACGAGCTGCTTCTGCGCGGTAAATCGGTCCTCATCATCACCGTGGCCGATATCATGTCCGCGATGAAAGACACCTTCAGCAACCGTGAAACCAGCGAAGAACAGCTGCTTAACGATCTGAGTAACGTCGACCTGCTGGTCATCGATGAGATTGGCGTTCAGACGGAATCCCGCTATGAAAAAGTCATCATCAACCAGATTGTCGATCGCCGCTCCTCGTCCAAACGCCCCACCGGCATGCTGACAAACCACAACATCGACGAGATGACCCGCCTGCTGGGGGAACGCGTCATGGACCGCATGAAGCTGGGTAACAGCCTGTATGTCATCTTCGACTGGGACAGTTACCGCAGCCGCGTCACCGGGAAAGAGTATTAAGACAGTTCCAGGAATCGCCGACAGGTCGCAGGTATATACTGGAACCCCTTCGGCCCAAAACGGACCTTTTTGAGAGAGCCATGATGAAAAAACAGATTCTAATCAGCACCTTTTTAGGCGCGCTGCTGGTAACCGGCGCAGCGCAGGCGGCGTCCTGGCAGGAGTCCCTGTCAAGCGCAGCAAATGAGCTGACCAAAGAGAGCAGCAGCACGCAGGGCGGACTCTCCGCCTCTTCCCTCACCAGCCTGCTGGGCAACAGTTCCCAGAGCCTGAGCGCGGGGACGATGAACAACGCGGCGGGGATTCTGGAATATTGCGCGAAGCAAAAGCTGGCCTCCGTGACCGACGCGCAAAACGTGAAAAACCAGGTGCTGGGTAAACTGGGTCTGGATACTCAGGAGCAAAAAGCGGACACCAACTACATGGACGGCATTCAGGGCCTGCTTAACGCGCAGAACGGTCAGCAGCTTAACCTGAGCACCCTCGGCAACTCTTCTCTGGCCAAACAGGTGAAAACCAAAGCCTGCGATCTGGTGCTGAAACAAGGCGTTAATTTCATCTCCTGATCCACCCCATTTTCTGCCACAACACGCCGCGTTTAGTGCGATAGTCTTGCAGCGCGGCGCTAAATGAGCGTTTTTCCTGCCTGCTACCGTCTCAGCGTCCGTTTGTCAGGATGTGCACATCTTCATAAAAACGATTTTCTAAACCAAATCCTAACAACAGCACACTTTCGTGACACTAAAATTGCAGCTTAACGACATCGCAATTACATTGTATGACCCAAAAAATAAACAGTTAGCCAGCGAAGCACCTGGCGTCATGAGGATATGCTGTTGTCAGAATTCATGTCTCTTATCCTTTTTCTGGCTTCTGTCGGCGTTTACGCCTGGAAAGCTGGCCGTCACACCTGGTGGTTTATCGCCACGCTGGTGGTGCTCGGCATTTTTATTATTTTAAACATTACCTTATACGCCAGCGATTACTTTACCGGTGACGGTATTAACGATGCGGTGCTCTACACCCTGACGAACAGCCTGACGGGCGCAGGTGTGGGTAAGTACATACTTCCGGGGCTCGGCCTTATCGTCGCGCTGGTGATGATTTTTGGCGCGCTGGCCTGGGTGCTGCGTCGCCGTCGCCATCATCCACACCATCATGGCTACAGCCTGCTGGCGTTATTCCTGGCGCTGGCCTCCGTCGACGCCAGCCCGGCGTTCCATCAGATCACCGAGCTGGTGAAATCCCAGTCGCGCGATGGCGATCCGGATTTCGCGGCTTACTACAAAGAGCCGTCGAAAACGATCGCCAACCCGACGCTCAATCTGGTCTATATCTACGGTGAAAGCCTGGAGCGCACCTACTTTGATAACGATGCCTTCCCGGACCTGACGCCAGATTTGGGCGCCCTGAAAAATGAAGGTCTCGATTTCAGCCACACCATGCAGCTGCCCGGCACGGATTATACGATTGCCGGGATGGTTGCCTCCCAGTGTGGTATCCCGCTGTTCGCGCCTTTTGAAGGTAACGCCTCAGCCTCCATGTCGACCTTCTTCCCGCAGAATATTTGCCTCGGCGATATCCTGAAAAACTCCGGCTACGAAAACTATTTTATGCAGGGAGCAAACCTGCGTTTCGCCGGAAAAGATGTGTTCCTGAAATCCCACGGTTTTGACCACCTGTACGGCTCAGAAGAGTTAAAAACGACGGTTGCCGATCCAAGCTACCGCAACGACTGGGGCTTCTATGACGATACGGTACTCGACGAAACCTGGAAGAAATTCGAGGAGCTGTCCCGCGCGGGCAAGCGTTTCTCTCTCTTTGCACTGACGGTGGACACCCACCATCCGGACGGGTTTGTCTCGCGCACCTGTAAGCGCAAAAGCTATGAGATTGATGGCAAAAACAACAAATCGTTCAGCGCCGTCACCTGCAGTCAGGAGCACATCGCCGCACTGGTCGAGAAAATCAAAGCCTCGCCCTGGTTTAAAAACACCGTCATCGTCGTCTCATCTGACCATCTGGCGATGAAAAACAGCGCGTGGGATCAGCTCAACAAGCAGGATCGCAGCAACCTGTTCTTCGTCCTGCGCGGCGACCAGCCGCAGCAGGAGGAGATCGCCACCAAACGCAACTCCATGGATAACGGCGCCACCGTGCTGGACATTCTGGGCGGCGACAACTTTATTGGCCTGGGCCGCAGCACGCTGTCGGGGCAATCCCTGTCGGAAGTGTTCCTCAACATGAAGGAAAAAATTCTCGCCTGGAAGCCAGACATCATCCGCCTGTGGAACTTCCCGAAAGAGATGAAGGACTTCACCGTCGATCGGGATAAAAACACCATTGCCTTCTCGGGCAGCAACTTCCGTCTGCCGCTGCTGCTGCGCGTATCGGAAGGACGCGTTGAGCCGCTGCCGGAAAGCGAGTATTCCGCGCCGCTGCGCTACCAGCTGGCCGATTTTGCGCCACGCGATAACTTCGTCTGGGTCGACCGGTGCTACAAAATGGGCCAGCTTTGGTCTCAGCCGCTGGCGCTCTCGACCGACTGGTGCGTCTCGCAGGGCCAGCTTGGCGGAGAACAAACCGTGCAGCACGTGGATAAGGCGCAGTGGAAGGGCAAAACCGCCTTTAAAGATACGGTGATAGATACCGCGCGCTATCAGCGTAACGTCGACATGCTGAAAATCGTCGACAACGATATTCGCTACAAAGCGGACAGCTTTATCTTTAACGTGGCCGGCGCACCGGAGGAAGTGAAACAGTTTAGCGGCATCTCGCGGCCGGAGTCCTGGGGACGCTGGTCCAACGCGCAGCTGGGCAATGAGGTGAAAATTGAGTACACCCATCCCCTGCCGGAACAATTTGATCTGGTGATCACCGCCAGGGCCTATGGGCCTAATGCTAACAAGCCCGTACCCGTGCGCGTGGGCGATCGGGAGCAGACGTTAACGCTTGGAAACGACGTGAGCACACAAACGCTGCATTTTGAGAATCCTTCACGCAGCAATACCCTGGTGATTGTACCGCCGGACCCGCAGTCGACGAATGAGGGAAATATCCTTGGGCATTCGCCGCGCGAGATCGGAATTGGCATGGTCGAAATCAAAATCATCAGCAAAGCGGGCTAATGCACGTCGCGCCCGGCGTTCTGCCGGGCGCTTATGAAAATAAATAATCCTTTGTAAATCTTATAAAATAGATAAAAACACTTTATATAGGCCATTTTTATCTATAAATATCCTGTCAAAAACCAAATCTATAAAATGTGCAGCTCCTGAAATCACCACGGAGCGTTACGCACTTTTATCATGCTAACCGGCTATAAGTTCGAATCCATCCGGGCACTGCGCAGTGAAAATGTGATTGCCTGGGAGGTATTGTCCACGGCAAAGCCCCACGTCAATCTTGAAGATTACTTTGGCTCGATGACCGCGACCCAGCGTAAAGCGCACTTCTTTGCGCAGCTTCGTCACGCCATGTTTTGCAAGGATGGCGACAAGTATTACCTCAATGCGACATCGGATTTACTGCTGGACACGGACTTCCTCGACAGGCTCAAAGAAGAAACACCCTGCCCGGAGAGACTTGCTATCGAGGTCACCGATCTCCATTCGATGGTACAACTCGACGATACGCAAAGCCGGGCGCTGCGGAAATGCATCGCAACGCTCCATGAGTGGGGGATAGAAGTGTGGGCAGACGATGTTTGCGAAGACCTTCTTCCCGAACTTCTGACCAGCCAGATCCGCTTCTGCGGCATCAAAATTGACAAACATACCTTCTGGAACGGACGGACCGAGCAGGCGAAGTTTCTGCATCTCACCCGCCAGTGCAAGCGCGTCGCCAGCAAGGTGCTGATCGAAGGCATTGAAACCGCGGGTGATTTCGCGCTGGCCCGCGCCAGCGCGGCCGATTACGGCCAGGGCTATCTGTGGGGCAGAAAATGACCCCTCTCATTCCGAATGCTGGCGATAAGGTCATCGTTCTGCGCGGCAATGCCTGCTTATGGCCTTGCCCCACTTGTTGCTGCCACAACCTGGCGGCATTCCATCAAAAACGCTGCCTGCTGGACGCTCAGTCATTCGCTTTGTAATTGCACTGTTACTCACGTCAGGAAATAAGATCATGAAAATTATTCCCACCGTTGTATGTTGTTCCGTTCTCCTGCTTCCTGCTGCTGCGATCGCCGCAGACAGCACCGCAAGCGCGACGATGCACGTATCACTTGAGGTCGTGAAGTCGTGCACCCTCAAAGCCAACGACCTCAACTTCTCGCGTCACGGCTCCGATGAGTCGAGCGAAATCCAGGCCAAAACGCAGGTCGATATCGTCTGTACCAACGGCACGCCGTTCACTCTGACCGCCACCAGCAACGACGGCGAAAATGGAACCTTCTGGCTGAAGCCGGAAAACGGCGACACGGGCGCGCAGAAGATTGCGTGGAAACTCTTTGCTGACGAAGGCAAACAGACGCAAATCACCGGCACGAATGGCCTGGACGATACCGGCAACGGTGCGGAACAGGAAGAAACGCTGTATGGCGTGATTGACGCCGGGGCGCTGACAACCGCCCAGGCAGGTACCTACAGCGGCGATATCACGTTAAAACTGGAGTACTGATCGTGCGTCGCTATCTTTCCTGCTTCATTCTGTGGCTCATGATGCTGGCGCTGCTGTCACGCTACGCGCTGGCCGCCACGCTTCAGGTGGCCCCGGTAACGCTCGATCTGCAGAGCGACCAGCGGGCAGCGGCGGTCTATCTCACTAACAGTGGGAAAGCGGCCATCCATGCGCAGATTCGGGTGTACGAATGGACGCAAAAAAACGGTAAAGATGTGCTGGTGGCCACCGGGGAGGTGGTCAGCAGCCCGGCGATGACATCACTGGCGCCGGGCCAGCAGCAGCTGGTGCGTATTATCGTCATGCAGCCCGGCATCCGTGCACAGGAGCAAAGTTACCGGCTGGTTATCGACGAACTGCCGGACGCCACGTCCCGTGCCGCCAATCCCACCGCGGTGCACTTCCTGCTGCGCTACTCGATTCCGGTGTTTATTGCCGGGAACCAGAGCGCGCCCGTCAGCCACGATGCCCTGAACTGTGAGCAGTCTGAAATACCGGCCACCCTTCGCTGCTTTAATGCCGGAAACCGCCACATCCGTCTGAGCCACCTTGAGGCCCTGACGGCCGATGGGCAGGTTGTAGGGTCGATTAAAGGCCTGGCGGGCTATGTGCTCCCGGGACAAACCGCCCTTTTGCCGCTTAAACACGCTTCACGTCACGCGCTCAGCACGCTGCGCGTCTATCTCAATGATGACCACCATGCCAGCCAGATACCCCTGCGCTCGCTCGCTTCTCGCGCTCCTGTTTTGGCTACCGCTCATGCTGTCAGCCCGGACTGAACCCGCAGACACCCTACAATGGCTGGCCATTACCGTGAACCACGCCCCGCGAGGCGAGCTCTGGGCCTGCCGGGTGGTGGATAATGCGTTATGGATAAGCCGCAGCGACATGAAAAAGCTGGGGCTTCACGCCCCGGACGATCGCGCCGAATGGGTTGAGCTGACGTCCCTGCCGGGCCTGAAGGTTAATCTCGACGTGCTGTCCCAGCAGGTGTCGATTACCGCAGAGGCAGACGCACTCGAGGGCCAGCAGCATCTCACCGCCTCAAAGCCCGCGCCGATGTATCGCTACCCTGATGCGCAACCCGTCAGCGCCTATACGCTCGGATACGCGCTCTACGCCAGCGATGCGCAGGGGCAGCGCCAGCTCAACGCCCAGACCATGCTGACCGCATCCGGAGGATTACCCGGAACGTTCAGCAGCAGTTTCTCAAGCCATGCCGGGGAGGAAAACAGCGCCGGTCGACCGACCCACACGCGTCTCGAAACCCGCTGGCAGTGGGACAACACCGACTCGCTGACCACGCTGGCGCTGGGCGACAGCATCACCACCGGCACCCGCTGGAGCCGACAGGTGCGCTTTGGCGGGCTGCACTGGGCACGTAATTTTGAGCTCAATCCGCAACTCAATACTGAACCGCGCAGCCGCTACAGCGACACGGCCGTACTGCCTTCCACGGTCGATTTGTATATCGACGGCCTTAAGCAGAGCAGCCAGCGCATCACGCCGGGTGACTTTCTGCTGGATACCCTGCCCTCCTTCACCGGAAGCGGGCAGGCGGAGGTGGTGATTACCGATATCAACGGCCAGCGTCGCACCGTACAGCTCGATCTCTACGGCGCGCCGGGCATGCTGGCGGAAGGGCTCAGCAGCGGTTCGCTGGACATCGGCTGGATGCGGGAAAACTACGCCCTGCACTCCGACGACTATGCCGCCTCGCCGCTGCTGGACGCGGGCTGGCGCTATGGGGTGAATAATCACCTGACGCTGGCACTGCATACGGAGCAGCAGCGCAGGCTGCACAACGTGGGCACGGGCGCTGACTGGCTGGTCTCTCCCGCCGTAGGGGTGGTTAGCCAGCACGTTGCCGTGAGCGACAGCCCTTACGGTCAGGGCGTTCAGTGGGGCCTCGGCTGGCAGTGGAACGGCAGAGGAACGGGCATTTCTGCCAGCACCGTCCGCACCGAGGCGGATTTCGCCGACAACGCCCGCATGAGCGGTGCCGCCCCCGTCAGACGCAGCGACAGCGTTTGGGTAAGCCAGTCCGTCCCCCACTTCGGCACCGTGGGCGCGGGCTGGGTACAGCAGAACATTCAGGGCAGCACGCAGCGCTACCTCAATGCCTCCTGGTCGGTGTCGCTGCCGGCACACATCTCCACCACGCTGAGCTATACCCGCTCGTTTACGGATGCGTCGAGTCAGGTTCAGCTACTGCTTTCCGTCCCATTGGGTCGCGAGGACACGCTCTCCGTTCAGGCCAGCCGGGATAAACCACGCATGGATTACCGCCACCAGCCGGACGATGAGGCCGGCGGCTGGTCATGGGAGCTGGGCCAGGGCTTTGGCGAACGACGTGAAAGATATGCAGACGCAGGCTATCTGGGCCGCGCGGGCGAATGGCACGTTGGGCTGCAGCAAGGTGCCAGCCAGCGCAACCAGTACGCCTCAGCCGAAGGGAGCCTGACGCTGCTGGACGGCAGCCTGCACGCGCTGCGCTACATCCAGCAGGGCATGGCGCTGGTCTCCACGCACGGCATTGGGCACGTACCGGTGATGCTGGAAAACCGCCCGGCCGGTGAAACGGATGAGGACGGTTATCTCCTGCTGACCGACCTGCCGCGCTACCACAACAGCAAAGTCAGCATTAACCCGCTCGATCTGCCCGCCGATGTGATCGCCCCCGTCACCGACATGCATGCCAGGCCGGGCAATAACAGCGCGGTCAAAGTCGATTTTAACGTCCATCACGCCGTCACGGTTCAGGCCCGGCTGGTCGACAGCCGCCGCAGGCCGCTCCCGCTGGGCAGCGTCGTGTCAACGCCGCAGGGTGCCACCATCGTGGGCCGCGATGGCTTTATCTGGCTTGAAGATCCGCCCCTGCCGGGTGAACTGGTGGTGAAGACCGATGAGGGAGAGTGCCGGGTCGCGCTTCCGGCGCCCCGTACCGCGTCATCTATACAGAATATGGGAGAACAACTGTGTCATTAAGAGCGCCGTTATTATTGCTGCTCGTCCTGTCCGTAAAGGCGATGGCGGCAGCCTGCTGGATAACCTCCATGCCCGCCATTAACTTTGGCAACGTCGTGGCGGGCAATACCACCTCCGTCAACACCGAGGTCAAGTTTAGCTGCCAGGCCGACAACGAGGGCAGGACGGAATATCTCAACGTCTGCCTGAGCAGCGTAGACGCCCCGCCCTTTGAGATGATCTCGCCGGGGGACCAGGAGGGAAAACAGTACACCCTCCTCTTCCGCCTGCTGAACGGCGCAGCACGCTCTCAGGAGCTGGGGCCCGCCAGCAGCGGGAACCTGATTCAGCAGACTCTGGCCGCGCAAAGCAATGCCAACGTCAGCGGTACCTTTCCGCTTATCGCTACCATTCCGGCAGGGCAAAGCCAGCTTCCGGCCTACCACTATTACAACTACAACATGAATCTGCGCATCGCCTGGCACAGCGCCCTGCGTCAGGATGCCCTGCAAAACTGCTCGGACGGTTCCGCAGAGGGGGAGCAAGTGCAGGGCGGCACCAGCGCGCAGGCCGAAATCAGCCAGGGATGCTACATCGAGCGCGTGACGCCCCTTAACTTCGGCACCCTGACCAGCACCGCGACCCTGCGTCCGACGCGTTCCACCGCCACCCTGACCACGCGCTGCCCGGCCGGAACCGCATTCACCCTTGCCATGGGCAAAGGCAACCATGCCAGCGGTAATCAGCGGCAGCTCTGCAACAACGAGGGCCAGTGCCTGCGCTACGGGCTCTGGCAGGATGAGGCGGCCACGCAACGCTGGGGAGATCAAAGCAGCGGCGATGCGCTGCAGGTCACCAATCCCGCTGGCGGCACCCAGAACTACACCGTTTACGGCGAGGTCCCGGCACAGCCGCTAACCGGTACCGGGGAATTTATTGATGACGTGATTATCACGCTGACTTATTAAACCACCCAAAATCCTGTCTGGATCAATGTTATCGGTAACAGTGGCGTTAAAATAGCCAGCAATGCAGCCCGGAAGGCGTAGACCTTCTCTTTTTATTTTTTATCTCTGTTTTTATTACAACAACTTATGAAATACCTGCTTGCTGACGCCATCGTCTATAACGACGAGGACGGTTCTGTTTCTCTTATCAATGCGCCGGATGAAGATGCGCAGCTCCTCACCTGTACGGCCAATACCATCATGAAGCTGCTGGTTCAGCATCATGGGAACGTGGTTGAACGGGAAACCTTTCTCCAGGAAGTCTGGGATCGGCGAGGGCTTCAGGGGTCTAACAACTCCTTAAACCAGTACATCAGCATTCTGCGCAAGATGCTGGCGGCCCTGCTTCCCGACGCGCTGCTTATCGTTACCGTACCGAAAACGGGCTTTATGCTCAGCGCGGACGTTACGGTCACTCCGCTGGAGGAGGCCCCGCCGACCGCCGAAACGGCGAAACCTGCATGGCGCGTTCGCCCTGAATGGCTGTTCTGCGGCGCGCTCACGCTGGTCGTCGTTGCGCTATGCCTCTGGATCGCGCTGATCAAGCCAGAAAATTCACAAAGGGAGATCCATCTGCTGACGCATATCGGCACCTGCCCGGTCTACACCTTTACGCCGCTGGCGGACGTATTTCACGGGAAGGCAATAACGCTGGCGCAAACGCTTCAGAAGGACGGCCATCTTCCGTGCCTGAAAAATTCAATTTTCTACATGCACATTCAGAGAACGCTTTTCTACGGCCACGAAGGGCGGCTGGTGCTCTCCCAATGTTCCCTCACGCAGGGTAAAGCCAGCGCCTGTCGTACGCTTTACTATTACGAGTGGTGATGATGAGACACAAAAAAGTTTGGCTAATCCTGATCCTCAACCTGCTGCTGCTGGGCACCGTGCTGGCGTGGTACTTTCACACGCCCCCGCTGTCGGTGGCCTGCGACGGAAACCTGACCTTTTCCGACCGGCGCGACAACCACGATTTCACCTTTGACGGTGAGATCATTATGCGTTTTCATCCCGACAAAACCGGGTACATCACGGTTAACGGCAGCGTGGTGAATGCCCCACGCAGCTGGGAGGTTTCCCGCCAGGAGATGTTTAAATGGCGTCACGTGGAGGGCGAACTGTATGAGATCGCTATTCAAAAAGTGGAGCGTTTTAGCCATGACGCCATGCCGCCCGGGGTCTTTGAAAAATACGTTGCCGGCCTGACGCTGGGCAATAAAAGGCTCCTGACAATAGAGCGCACGCCGGAAGACGCGCTGGTGATCAGCAATTTCTATTCGCCGGTGCTGATCTGCTCGGAATAATGTCGACGGGTCAGGCTATACTTGCCGCCATGACTCTTCGCATTCGCCCCACCACCCGCAACGACATTGCCGCCCTGCCCGCCATTGAACGCGCGGCGGCCGGGCGCTTCCGTGACTTCCCGGCACTCGCCTGGCTTGCCGATGGCGAGGTCATTTCCGCTGAGCAACACCTCGGCTATGTCGAACGCGGGTTAAGCTGGCTGGCGCTGGCAAACGACCTGCCCGTCGGGTTTATCCTTGCCGAAGCCCATCCGTCTTCACTGTTTATTGTCGAACTCTCGGTTGATCTGGACTGGCAGGGAAAAGGGATCGGCAGGCAGCTCATCGCCTGCGTGGCAGACCATGCCCGTAACAGGGGGCTGACAGCGCTGACGCTGACGACGTTCAGGGACGTACCGTGGAATGCGCCGTTCTATGCGCGGCTGGGGTTTGAAAAAATGACGACCCTGACGCCTGAACTGCGTCAGAAAAGGGAAGAAGAGACGGCGCACGGTTTCGCGTATGAAACGCGCTGCGCCATGCGCCTGCCTCTGTAATACCGCCCGGTGGCGCTGCGCTTACCGGGCCTACAAAACCCTGAACCGTAGGCCGGGTAAGGCGCAGCCGCCACCCGGCACAACATACGGCGTTAGAACGTTTCCCAGTTATCACCTGCATCAGCGGTAACCGTTTTACGCGCCATCGCCGGTGCTGCAACGGTTTTCGCAGAAGCGAACTCACGCGCTTTCATCTGCTCCTGCTGAATGCGGAACACCGCCACGGCCTGGGTCAGACGGCTTGCCTGCTCTTCCAGTGCGGCCGCCGCTGCGGCAGACTCTTCCACCAGCGAGGCGTTCTGCTGGGTCACGCGATCCATCTCTGCCACCGCCAGACCGACCTGGTCGATACCGCGGCTCTGCTCGTCAGACGCAGAGGCGATTTCACCCATGATGTCCGTGACGCGGGTGACCGCATTCACGATCTCACCCATGGTTTCACCGGCGCTTTCGACCAGCGTTGAACCCACTTCCACGCGACCCACGGAGTCTTCGATCAGGCTCTTGATCTCGCGTGCCGCCTGGGCGCTGCGCTGGGCCAGGTTACGCACTTCACCTGCCACCACCGCAAAACCACGGCCCTGCTCGCCCGCACGCGCCGCTTCTACCGCCGCGTTCAGTGCCAGGATGTTGGTCTGGAAAGCAATACCGTCGATCACGCTGATAATGTCGGCGATTTTCTGCGAACTGCCCGCGATATCGCGCATGGTCTGCACCACGTTGTCCACCACTTTGCCGCCTTTCTGCGCGGTTTCAGAGGCGCTCAGCGCAAGATGGCTCGCCTGACGGGCGTTCTCGGCGTTCTGCTTAACGGTCGCCGTCAGCTGCTCCATGCTGGCAGCGGTCTCTTCCAGGGAAGCGGCCTGCTGTTCAGTACGGGAGGAGAGGTCGTTGTTGCCCATCGCGATTTCACTCGCGCCGCTGTAGATCGCATTCGCGCCGTTACGCACGTCGCCAACGGTACGCACCAGTTCGCCCTGCATATGACGCAGCGAGTCGGCCAGTTCACCCATCTCGTTGGTGCCCTGAACCTCAATGCGCTTCACCAGGTCGCCGCTGGCGATATGGCGAATGTTGTCGATCAGACGATTCAGCGGGGAGATCAGCGTCTGCTTGATGTTGAGCCAGACGGCCACAATCACCACCAGCACGGCAATCAGGACGCCGATCAGCACCCAGATAGCCTGGCTGTAGGAGCTGTTGCTGTCTTCGACCGCCATCTGGTACAGCTTGTCGTTCTGCTGCAGGTAGCTCACGTACTGCTTCTCAAAACCGTCCTGGTAACTCTGGGTTGGCTGGTCGAAGAAGGCGTTGATTTTGCCCGCGCCCAGCAGCTGGATCAGCTCCGCCAGCGCGCCGTGGTAAATATCATAGTTACGCTTGATCTCCATGGCATCCGCATCGCTTTGACGCGGATCGCGCGGCAGGGCTTCGTAGGCAGCCCAGTTTTTTTCCGCCTGCTTCAGAGACGCAGACGCGATTTGCATCAAATCGTTCACGGTCGCGCCGCTGCCGATATTGCTCTGATCCATCATGTAGCGGATACCCGCGCGGTTCAGGGTATTACGGGTTTGCAGCAACGCAACCCAGCTGCCGTTCAGCGTGGACTGTTGCTGGCGAATGGTTTGCAGGACGGTGAAATTCTCTTTGTCATTCTTCAGAGCATTAAAGAAAAGACCACCGGATGTGAGTTGTAAAAGGCCAAATATCGCTAAAACCAGCATTAAGCTGGTGACAATCTTGATACGGTTTAACATGTTTTCTCTTTCCTCAGACAGATACAGAATTTTCGGCCTGGAAAGGGAAAACTTTACGAAATTCATCCTGAAATTTGTGGTTTTTACTCTTCTTCCCGCGCTGCGTTATGTCGGTTTCCGAGTTCAATAAACTCTTCCAGCAGCGCCGTCAGCTGTTTCATCTTCTCCGGCGTATATTCCGCCTCAATCTGCTGATACGCCTCCTCCACCTGCGCCTGGGCGTGCTCATACAGCGCATTGCCCTCTTTGGTCAGCGAGACGTACAGCTTGCGCTGGTCGTTCATCGGCTTTAAGCGCAGCACCAGGCCGTCGCGCTCCATGCGCGTCAGAATGCCGGTCAGGCTCGGGCGCAAAATACAGGTGCGAAACGCCAGATCGTGAAAATCCATCGACGGATGTTCAGCCAGCACGCGCACAATGCGCCACTGCTGCTCGGTCAGGTTATGGCGCTTCACGATCGGACGGAAGTAGGACATCGCCGCTTCCCGCGCCTGCAGCAGCGCGATGGTTAATGAATCATGCATAGCCTCTCCCCTTCACATCATTAACACGTAAACAATTCATATAAGATGCTTTTATAAACAACACGTTTTCCGTCAAAAAGTCTAACAGAAACCCACTAAGTTTATTAACCCTCTGATTTTAATATCAATAAAAACCAATATGTAAATTTATTGTTATTCGTATCACAAATCTTTCACTTCTGATTGCGAAATAATCAGCAAAAGCATAAAACCAGATCATTAACATATTAATGAAATCCAAACCGGACCTCCGGCCTGAGGAGTATGTGAATGAAAGGTACCGTCTTTGCCGTCGCCCTCAACCATCAGAGCCAGCGCGAAGCCTGGCGAGAGGCGTTTGAAAAAGCCCCCTACAACACGCCGCCGAAAACGGCGGTGTGGTTTATCAAACCGCATAACACCGTGATTCGCGCGGGCGACCCCATTCCGTTCCCGCAGGGGGAAACGGTGCTGAGCGGCGCCACGGTAGCGCTGGTGGTCGGTAAAATCGCCAGCAAGGTGCGCGTGGAGGACGCCGCGGCGTACATCGCCGGATATGCGCTGGCCAACGAGGTGAGCCTGCCGGAAGAGAGCTTCTACCGCCCGGCCATCAAGGCCAAATGCCGGGACGGATTCTGCCCGCTCGGCGAACCGGTCGCCGTTGATAACGTGGATAGCCTGACCATCATCACGGAGATCAACGGCCGCGAAGCGGACCACTGGAACACCGCCGATCTGCAGCGTAACGCTGCCGAACTGCTGAGCGCCCTGAGCGAGTTCGCCACCCTTAATCCCGGCGATGCGATCCTGCTCGGTACCCCGCACAGCCGCGTTGAGATCCGCCCGGGCGATCGCGTGCGTATTCTGGCAGAAGGGTTTCCGCCGCTGGAAAACCCGGTGGTGGACGAGCGCGACGTCACTATTGCGCACAGCACGCCGCCGCACGCCACGCTGTTTGCCCTCGGCCTGAACTATGCCGATCACGCCAGCGAGCTGGACTTCAAGCCGCCCACCGAGCCGCTGGTCTTTATCAAAGCGCCGAACACCTTCAACGGCGACAACCAGACCTCGGTGCGCCCGAACAACGTCGAGTACATGCACTATGAAGCGGAGCTGGTGGTGGTCATCGGCAAAACCGCCCGCAAGGTGAGCGAAGCCGAGGCGATGGACTATGTTGCGGGCTACACGGTCTGCAACGACTACGCCATTCGTGACTATCTCGAAAACTACTACCGCCCGAACCTGCGGGTAAAAAGCCGCGACGGGCTGACCCCCATTTCCCCCAACATCGTGCCAAAAGAGGCCATTCCGGACCCGCACAACCTCGCCCTGCGCACCTTCGTCAACGGCGAGCTGCGCCAGGAAGGCACCACGGCGGATCTGATCTTCAGCATCCCGTACCTGATCGCCTACCTGAGCGACTTTATGACCCTGCAGCCGGGCGACATGATTGCCACCGGCACGCCGAAGGGGCTGTCCGACGTGGTGCCGGGCGATGAGGTGGTGGTGGAAGTGGAAGGCGTGGGACGCCTGGTGAACCGAATTGTGAGTGAGGAGACGGCAAAATGAAAAAGATAAACCATTGGATCAACGGTAAAAACGTCGCGGGCAGCGACTACTTCCACACCACTAACCCGGCCTCCGGCGAGGTCCTGGCAGAAGTGGCCTCCGGCGGCGAAGCCGAAATCCATCAGGCCGTTGCCGCCGCCAAAGAGGCGTTTCCGAAGTGGGCCAACCTGCCGATGAAGGAGCGCGCGCGCCTGATGCGCCGCCTGGGCGATCTGATCGACCAGAACGTGCCCGAGATCGCCGCCATGGAAACCGCCGACACCGGCCTGCCGATCCACCAGACCAAAAACGTGCTCATTCCCCGCGCCTCGCACAACTTCGAATTCTTCGCCGAGGTGTGCCAGCAGATGAACGGCAAGACCTACCCGGTCGACGACAAGATGCTCAACTACACCCTGGTGCAGCCGGTGGGCGTCTGCGCGCTGGTGTCGCCGTGGAACGTACCGTTTATGACCGCCACCTGGAAGGTCGCGCCCTGTCTGGCCTTAGGCAATACCGCGGTGCTGAAGATGTCCGAGCTCTCCCCGCTGACCGCCGACCGTCTGGGCGAACTGGCCCTCGAAGCGGGTATTCCGGCGGGCGTGCTCAACGTGGTGCAGGGCTACGGCGCGACGGCAGGCGATGCGCTGGTGCGTCATCACGACGTGCGCGCGGTCTCTTTCACCGGCGGCACCGCCACCGGGCGCAACATCATGAAAAACGCCGGGCTGAAGAAGTACTCCATGGAGCTGGGCGGCAAATCCCCGGTACTGATTTTTGAAGACGCAGATATCGAGCGCGCGCTGGACGCCGCCCTGTTCACCATCTTCTCCATCAACGGCGAGCGCTGCACCGCGGGCTCGCGCATCTTCATCCAGCAGAGCATCTACCCGGAATTCGTGAAGCGCTTTGCCGAGCGAGCCAGCCGCCTGCGCGTGGGCGACCCGACCGATCCGAACACCCAGATTGGCGCGCTCATCAGCCAACAGCACTGGGAAAAAGTCTCCGGCTATATCCGCCTCGGCATCGAGGAAGGCGCAACCCTGCTGGCGGGCGGCCCGGACAAACCGACCGATCTGCCTGCGCACCTGAAGGGCGGCAACTTCCTGCGCCCGACCGTGCTGGCGGATGTTGATAACCGCATGCGCGTGGCGCAGGAGGAGATCTTCGGGCCGGTGGCCTGCCTGCTGCCGTTCAAGGACGAAGCGGAAGGGCTGCGCCTGGCCAACGACGTGGAGTACGGCCTGGCGTCATACATCTGGACCCAGGACGTCAGCAAGGTGCTGCGCCTGGCGCGCAATATCGAAGCGGGCATGGTGTTCGTCAACACCCAGAACGTGCGCGACCTGCGCCAGCCGTTTGGCGGCGTGAAGGCCTCCGGCACCGGCCGCGAGGGCGGCGAGTACAGCTTCGAGGTGTTCGCGGAGATGAAGAACGTCTGCATCTCCATGGGCGACCATCCGATTCCAAAGTGGGGGATCTGAAAATGGGCAAATTAGCGTTAGCGGCAAAAATCACCCACGTGCCGTCGATGTATCTCTCAGAACTGCCGGGCAAAAACCACGGCTGCCGACAGTCGGCCATCGACGGACATAAAGAAATCAGCAAGCGCTGCCGCGAGCTGGGCGTGGACACCATCATCGTGTTCGACACCCACTGGCTGGTGAACAGCGCGTACCACATTAACTGTGCGGACCATTTTTCGGGCGTCTACACCAGCAACGAGCTGCCGCACTTTATCCGCGACATGACCTACGACTACGACGGCAACCCGGAACTCGGCCAGCTGATCGCCGACGAAGCGGTGAAGCGTGGCGTGCGCGCCAAAGCGCACAACATTCCGAGCCTCAAGCTTGAGTACGGCACGCTGGTGCCAATGCGCTACATGAACGCGGATAAGCACTTCAAAGTGGTCTCCATCTCGGCGTTCTGCACGGTTCACGATTTCGCCGACAGCCGCAGGCTGGGCGAGGCCATCGTCAGCGCCATTGAGAAATACGACGGCACCGTGGCGGTACTCGCCAGCGGCTCGCTGTCGCACCGCTTTATCGACGACCAGCGCGCGGAAGAAGGGATGAACAGCTACACCCGGGAGTTCGACCGCCAGATGGACGAGCGCGTGGTGAAGCTGTGGCGCGAGGGTCAGTTCAAAGAATTCTGCAGCATGCTGCCGGAGTACGCCGACTACTGCTACGGCGAGGGCAACATGCACGACACGGTGATGCTGCTGGGGATGCTCGGCTGGGACAAATACGACGGCAAGGTGGAGTTTCTCACCGAGCTGTTCGCCAGCTCCGGCACCGGCCAGGTCAACGCCGTTTTCCCGCTGCCCGCCTAAGGAGCCACCATGCCGCACTTTATTGCTGAATGTACCGACAACATCCGCGAGCAGGCCGACCTGCCGGGACTGTTCGCCAAAGTGAACGAGGCGCTCGCCGCCACGGGCATCTTCCCTATCGGCGGTATCCGCAGCCGCGCCCACTGGCTGGACACCTGGCAGATGGCCGACGGCAAGCACGATTACGCCTTTGTCCATATGACGCTGAAGATTGGCGCGGGGCGCAGTCTGGAGAGCCGGGAAGAGGTCGGTGAAATGCTGTTTGCGCTGATTAAAACGCACTTCGCGGCGCTGATGGCGAGCCGCTATCTGGCGCTGTCGTTTGAGCTGGACGAGCTGCACCCGACGCTTAATTACAAACAAAACAACGTGCACGCGTTGTTTAAGTAGACATCTTTTCCGCCCGGTGGCGCTTCGCTTACCGGACCTACAACGGCTCGAACGTAGGCCGGGTAAGCGCAGCGCCACCCGGCAACAGCCGCATAAAGGATACGCCATGCTCGATAAACACACCCATACCCTGATCGCCCATCGTCTGCATCAGGCGGAGCAGTCCCGGGAGCAGATCCGCCAGATCTCCCTCGACTACCCGACGATCACCATCGACGACGCCTACGCCGTCCAGCGCGAATGGGTCAGCCTGAAGATCGCCGAAGGCCGCGTGCTGAAGGGCCACAAGATCGGCCTGACCTCCAAAGCGATGCAGGCCAGCTCGCAGATCAGCGAGCCGGACTACGGCGCGCTGCTGGACGACATGTTCTTCCACGACGGCAGCGACATTCCCGTGGATCGCTTTATCGTCCCGCGCATTGAAGTGGAGCTGGCGTTCGTGCTGGCAAAACCGCTGCGCGGCCCGAACTGCACGATCTTCGACGTCTACAACGCCACGGACTACGTGATCCCCGCGCTGGAGCTGATCGACGCCCGCTGCCACAACGTCGACCCGGACACCCAGCGCCCGCGCAAGGTGTTCGACACCATCTCCGATAACGCCGCCAACGCGGGCGTGATCCTCGGCGGCCGTCCGATTAAGCCCGACGAGCTGGACCTGCGCTGGATCTCCGCCCTGCTCTACCGCAACGGCGTGATCGAAGAGACCGGCGTCGCCGCAGGCGTCCTGAACCACCCGGCCAACGGCGTGGCGTGGCTGGCCAACAAGCTTGCGCCGTACGACGTGCAGCTGGAGCCTGGCCAGATCGTTCTCGGCGGCTCGTTTACCCGCCCGGTGCCCGCCAGCAGAGGCGACACCTTCCACGTCGACTACGGCAACATGGGCTCCATCAGCTGCCGCTTTGTCTAGGAGATAACCATGCAAAACGCATTCAAAGCGGCGCTGCAGGCGGGCCGTCCGCAAATTGGGCTATGGCTGGGGCTGACCAGCAGCTACAGCGCGGAGCTGCTGGCCGGAGCAGGCTTCGACTGGCTGCTGATCGACGGCGAGCACGCGCCGAACAGCGTGCAGACCGTCCTGACACAGCTGCAGGCCATCGCCCCTTATCCCAGCCAGCCGGTGGTCCGCCCGTCGTGGAACGACCCGGTGCAGATCAAACAGCTGCTGGACGTGGGCGCACAAACTCTGCTGGTGCCGATGGTACAAAACGCCGACGAAGCGCGGCAGGCGGTACGTGCCACCCGCTACCCGCCCGCGGGCATTCGCGGGGTGGGCAGCGCCCTGGCGCGCGCCTCGCGCTGGAACCGCATTCCGGATTACCTGCAGCAGGCCAACGACGCCATGTGCGTGCTGGTGCAGATCGAAACCCGTGAGGCGCTGAAAAACCTGCCGCAGATCCTGGACGTGGAAGGCGTCGACGGCGTGTTTATCGGCCCGGCGGATCTCAGCGCCGACATGGGCTTTGCCGGCAATCCGCAGCACCCGGAGGTGCAGGCCGCCATTGAACAGGCGATCGCACAGATACGCGCTGCGGGTAAAGCCCCCGGCATCCTGATGGCGAACGAGCCGCTGGCAAAACGCTATCTTGAACTCGGCGCGCGGTTTGTCGCCGTCGGGGTCGACACGACCCTGCTCGCCCGCGGCGCGGAAGCGCTGGCGGCACGCTTTATCGAAAAACCGGTTACGTCAGTTAATAACAATAAATCCGTCTACTAAACGTAAGATCTGGAGCGCACCATGACGACCTCTACCCTGCAAACCCATGATAATAAAGCTGTTGAACATCGCGCCATTAACAAGCTGTTCCGACGCCTGATCGTCTTTCTCTTTATCCTGTTTGTCTTTTCGTTTCTCGATCGCATCAATATCGGCTTTGCCGGGCTGACGATGGGTAAAGATCTGGGCCTCACGTCAACCATGTTTGGCCTGGCCGCGACGCTGTTTTACGTCACCTACGTGCTGTGCGGGATCCCGAGCAACATCATGCTGGCGAAGATCGGCGCGCGCCGCTGGATCGCTGGGATCATGGTAGTGTGGGGTATTGCCTCCACCTGCACCATGTTCGCCACCAGCCCCGAAACCCTCTACGTTCTGCGCATGCTGGTGGGCATTGCCGAAGCCGGCTTCCTGCCGGGGATTCTGGTCTACCTCACCTGGTGGTTCCCGGCCTATCACCGCGCCCGCGCCAACGCGCTTTTTATGATTGCCATGCCGGTCACCATGATGCTCGGCTCAATCCTCTCCGGGTACATTCTGTCGATGGACGGGCTGTGGAACCTCAAGGGCTGGCAGTGGCTGTTCCTGCTGGAAGGGCTGCCGTCGGTGGTGCTCGGCGTGGTGACTTGGTTTTACCTCAACGACACGCCGGATCAGGCCACCTGGCTGGACGATGACGAAAAGCGGGCGCTCAAAACGATGATCGCCCGCGAGCAGGAGGTTGCCATTGCCCAATCCGTCACGCCGCGCTCGACGCTGCGCGAGGTGCTGACCCCGGCGGTGCTGCTCTACACGCTGGCCTACTTCTGCCTGACCAATACGCTGAGCGCGATCAACATCTGGACGCCGCAGATCCTGCAGAGCTTCAACACGGGGAGCAGCAACATCGTCATCGGCCTGCTGGCGGCGATCCCGCAGTTCTGCACCATCCTCGGGATGATCTGGTGGAGCCGCCGTTCCGACAGGCTGAAAGAGCGAAAAAAGCACACCATCCTGCCGTACCTGTTCGCCGCGGCGGGATGGATGCTGGCCTCCGCGACCGATCACAGCCTGATCCAGCTGCTTGGCATCATCATGGCCTCAACCGGATCGTTTACCGCCATGGCGATATTCTGGACCACGCCGGATCGGGTGATTAGCCTGCAGTCCCGCGCGGTGGCGCTGGCGGTGATCAACGCCATCGGCAACGTCGGCTCCGCCGTTAGCCCATTGCTGATTGGGATCCTGCGCGACGCGACCGGCAGCTTCAGCTCGGGATTGTGGTTCGTGGCGGGTCTGCTGGTGGTCGGCGCGCTGGTGCTGACGCGCATTCCGATGACGCAGCGGGATCAACAGAGGAACGATCGTGTGCCAGAGCCCTATCGCCAACATTGATATCAGCAAGGAGTACGACGAAAGCCTGGGCACCGACGATGTGCACTACCAGTCGTTCGCCCGCATGGCGGCCTTTTTTGGCCGCGACATGCAGGCGCATCGTCACGACCAGTATTTTCAGATGCACTTTCTCGATACCGGGCAGATTGAGCTCCAGCTCGACGATCACCGCTATTCGGTGCAGGCCCCGCTGTTCGTCCTGACGCCGCCGTCGGTGCCGCACGCGTTTATCACCGAATCCGACAGCGACGGACACGTGCTGACGGTGCGCGAGGATCTGATCTGGCCGCTGCTTGAGGTGCTCTACCCCGGCACGCGGGAGGCGTTTGGCCTGCCGGGGATCTGCCTTTCGCTTGCCGACAGGCCGGACGAGCTGGCGGCGCTGAAGCACTACTGGCAGCTGATTGCCCGGGAATCCACGGAGCAGCTGCCCGGGCGCGAGCATACGCTGGTCCTGCTGGCCCAGGCGGTGTTTACCCTGCTGCTGCGCAACGCGAAGCTCGACGACCACGCGTCAGGCGGCATGCGCGGCGAGCTGAAGCTGTTCCAGCGGTTTACCCAGCTGATCGACACCCACTACCACCAGCACTGGACGGTGCCGGAATACGCCAGCGAGCTGCACCTGACCGAATCCCGCCTGACCGATATCTGTCGCCGCTTCGCCAACCGGCCGCCAAAACGGCTGATCTTCGACCGCCAGCTGCGCGAGGCCCGACGACTGCTGCTCTTCTCCGACAGCACCGTCAGCGAGATTGCCTGGCAGCTGGGGTTCAAAGATCCGGCCTATTTCGCCCGCTTTTTTAACCGCTTAGTGGGGTGCTCTCCCAGCGCATACCGGGCGCAGAAAGTACCGGTTTCCTGAACGCATCACGGTTCGTAGGGCGGGTAAGCGCAGCGCCACCCGCCGAAAAGCCGCACAGATCACAAAACCACAACCCACCCGAAAAGTACCCGTCGTTGTCCCAATCGTCCCTTCACGTTACGCCCCTCTCAGGCTTCAATTAAACAACAAAAACAAAACATAAATTTAACAACACAATTCCGATACGAGGTCCCTATGAAGCCTGAAGAGTTCCGCGCTGATGCCAAACGCCCGTTAACCGGTGAAGAGTATTTAAAAAGCCTGCAGGACGGACGCGAGATTTACATCTACGGCGAGCGCGTCAAAGACGTCACCACCCATCCGGCGTTTCGCAATGCGGCGGCCTCCATCGCGCAGATGTACGACGCGCTGCACAAGCCGGACATGCAGGACACGCTGTGCTGGGGCACCGACACCGGCAGCGGCGGCTATACCCACAAGTTCTTCCGCGTGGCGAAAAGCGCCGACGACCTGCGCCAGCAGCGCGACGCCATCGCCGAGTGGTCGCGCCTGAGCTACGGCTGGATGGGCCGCACGCCGGACTACAAAGCCGCGTTCGGCTGCGCGCTGGGCGCCAACCCGGCCTTCTACGGCCAGTTCGAGCAGAACGCCCGCAACTGGTACACCCGCATTCAGGAAACCGGCCTGTACTTCAACCACGCCATCGTTAACCCGCCGATCGACCGCCACAAGCCAGCGGACGAGGTGAAAGACGTCTACATCAAGCTGGAGAAAGAGACCGACGCCGGGATTATCGTCAGCGGCGCGAAAGTGGTGGCCACCAACTCCGCCCTGACCCACTACAACATGATCGGCTTCGGCTCCGCGCAGGTGATGGGCGAAAACCCAGACTTCGCGCTGATGTTCGTCGCGCCGATGGACGCCGAGGGCGTGAAGCTGATCTCCCGCGCCTCCTACGAGATGGTGGCAGGCGCAACCGGCTCCCCTTACGACTACCCGCTCTCCAGCCGCTTTGACGAGAACGACGCCATTCTGGTAATGGATCACGTGCTGATCCCGTGGGAAAACGTGCTGATCTACCGCGATTTCGACCGCTGCCGCCGCTGGACGATGGAAGGCGGCTTTGCGCGAATGTACCCGCTGCAGGCCTGCGTGCGCCTGGCGGTGAAGCTCGACTTCATCACCGCCCTGCTGAAGAAATCCCTGGAGTGTACCGGCACCCTGGAGTTCCGCGGCGTGCAGGCGGATCTCGGCGAAGTGGTGGCCTGGCGCAACATGTTCTGGGCGCTGAGCGACTCCATGTGTTCCGAAGCCACCCCGTGGGTCAACGGTGCGTATCTTCCTGACCACGCGGCGCTGCAGACCTACCGCGTGATGGCCCCAATGGCCTACGCCAAGATCAAGAACATCATCGAGCGTAACGTCACCTCCGGGCTGATCTACCTCCCGTCCAGCGCGCGGGACCTGAACAACCCGCAGATCGACCAGTATCTGGCGAAATACGTGCGCGGCTCCAACGGCATGGACCACGTCGAACGCATCAAGATTTTGAAGCTGATGTGGGACGCCATCGGCAGCGAGTTTGGCGGCCGTCACGAGCTGTACGAAATTAACTACTCCGGCAGCCAGGATGAAATTCGCCTGCAGTGTCTGCGCCAGGCGCAGAGCTCCGGCAATATGGACAAGATGATGGCGATGGTCGACCGCTGTATGTCCGAATACGACCAACACGGCTGGACGGTGCCACACCTGCACAACAACAGCGATATCAACATGCTGGACAAGCTGCTGAAATAGCGCAGCGGGAGGTTGCAATGCATTTAGATGAACAACGCCTGCGTTTTCGCGACGCAATGAGTAGCCTGTCGGCGGCGGTTAACGTGGTCACCACCGAGGGCGAGGCGGGCCGCTGCGGCATCACCGCCACCGCCGTCTGCTCGGTCACGGACACCCCGCCGTCGGTCATGGTGTGCATCAACGCCAACAGCGCCATGAACCCGGTATTCCAGGGCAACGGCAGGCTGTGCGTTAACGTGCTGAACCACGAGCAGGAGATCATGGCGCGCCATTTCGCCGGGATGACCGGTATGACGATGGAGGATCGTTTTGCCCTCTCCTGCTGGCAGAAAGGGCCGCTGGCGCAGCCGGTACTCAAGGGCGCGCTGGCCAGCCTTGAAGGCGAAATAAGCCAGGTGCAAACCATCGGCACGCATCTGGTTTATCTGGTTGAAATTAAAAACATCATTCTGAGTGACGCGGGCCACGGCCTGATCTACTTCAGGCGCCGCTTCCACCCGGTCATGCTGGAGACGGAAGTCGCCGTGTGACCCCCCTTCGCGCTGGCCTTTTTTCCGGCCAGCGCCGCTTTCTGCAAAAACTCCTAAGGTTTCCGCTAAATCACGCCGTTATATACCCATAAGAGAAATTTTCTGTGCCTGAATACTGACGCCGCCTGTCAGTGCACCCGCATCATTCAGCGCATACCTATATATACAGGATGACCTTATGGCTAAAACGACGCGGAGCCGCTCGGCTGAACGTCTGGTCGATATTCTCCTTGAGCTACATTTAAACGGTGTGGTAAACCGCGGTGCGCTAATGGAGAAATTTAAAATTACCGAACGCACCGTCTACCGGGATTTAAATGCCCTCTCGCCCATTGTTGAACATACCGGTAACGGTCTATATCGGCTGATTCATTCCGCACAATCGCCGGGTGGGCAAGGATTGCATCACACTCTGGCTAACTTTCTGAATGCCGACAGCTTTTTCCCTGAAAGAAATATGGAATTCTGGCAAAAGCTTGAAACGCGCGTAGACGAAAACCATATTCTTATTCTTGGCAATGAAGCGGAACATACGGTAGAACGCGATATTCGCCGTCATTTAACGAAAATCGAGAAATCGATTAAAAACCATAATGTTTGCCAGATCGTTTATAAGGGTAAAACCCGCCTGATTAATCCCTATAAACTCATTAACAAAAAAAATATATGGTATTTACAAGCCACCGAAAATAGCCGGCTGAAATCCTTCTCATTGAGCCAGATTAGCTGGTTTGATATTCAGAAAACGACCTTCACTCCCGAAGAAAATGTTCTTGAGCTGCTGGAGAAAAGCCTCGATCCCTGGGTGTCCGAAGATACTTTCGCGGTGAAAATATTCATCAAAGATAATATTTCACATTACTTCCTGCGCCGGGATCTTCTGCCGGAACAGGAGCTGCTGGAGGAGCAGCAGGACGGCGTCACGCTGCGCTGCCAGGCGGCCCACGAGAACCAGATCCTGCCGCTGCTGTTCTACTGGCTCCCCCATATTCAGATCCTGGAACCGAGCTGGCTGAAGGAGAAACTCATCAGGACGCTGGAGAGCTATCTGGCCGTGGAGCGCAACCCGAATAATCAAGTGATCTCAATCACATAATTTCGCCCTCCGGCGGCGCGCCGAAACCGCTCGTCGCCGCCTTTGACCGCTCACCCGGCACTTTCAACCACTCATTCATTTACCGTCCTTTACGCGCGCGGGGATCTGGCACGATCGCTCCAGCATTAATCAATACCTCCTCACAACGAACCCTGACCCTTTTTTCTTTACATAAAAAACCAGGTCTTACTATGGATACTAAAAAACTACTGAAGCACGTGCCCTGGGCCTTACTCGGGATCCTCGGTGCTTTCTGTCTGGCGGTTGTCGCATTACGCCGGGGCGAACACGTCAGCGCCCTGTGGATCGTGGTCGCGTCGGTTTCCGTCTACCTTGTGGCTTATCGCTACTACAGCTTATACATCGCGCAGAAGGTCATGAAGCTCGACCCGACGCGTGCCACCCCGGCGGTCATTAACAATGACGGCCTGAACTACGTGCCTACCAACCGCTACGTGCTGTTTGGTCACCACTTTGCCGCCATCGCAGGCGCTGGCCCGCTGGTCGGCCCGGTACTGGCCGCGCAGATGGGCTACCTGCCGGGTACGCTCTGGCTGCTGGCGGGCGTGGTGCTGGCGGGTGCAGTGCAGGACTTTATGGTGCTGTTTATCTCCTCGCGCCGTAACGGTTCGTCGCTGGGTGAGATGATCAAAGAAGAGATGGGCCGCGTGCCGGGCACCATCGCCCTCTTTGGCTGCTTCCTGATCATGATCATCATCCTTGCGGTGCTGGCGCTGATCGTGGTGAAAGCGCTGGCCGAAAGTCCGTGGGGCGTCTTCACCGTCTGCTCTACCGTACCGATTGCGCTGTTCATGGGCATCTACATGCGCTTCCTGCGCCCTGGCCGCGTTGGCGAGGTCTCGGTGATCGGTATCGTGCTGCTGGTCGCCTCTATCTACTTCGGCGGCGTGATTGCGCACGACCCGTACTGGGGCCCGGCGCTGACCTTTAAAGACACCACCATCACCTTCGCGCTGATCGGTTACGCATTCGTTTCTGCCCTGCTGCCGGTGTGGCTGATTCTGGCTCCGCGCGACTACCTGGCGACCTTCCTGAAAATCGGCGTGATCGTCGGGCTGGCCATCGGGATTGTGATCATCAACCCTGAGCTGAAAATGCCGGCGGTAACCCAGTACATTGACGGTACCGGTCCGCTGTGGAAAGGCGCCCTGTTCCCGTTCCTGTTTATCACTATCGCCTGCGGTGCCGTGTCTGGCTTCCACGCGCTGATCTCCTCCGGCACCACGCCGAAGCTGATGGCCAATGAAACCGACGCGCGCTTCATCGGTTACGGCGCAATGCTCATGGAGTCCTTCGTGGCGATCATGGCGCTGGTTGCGGCGTCGATTATCGAGCCTGGCCTGTACTTCGCGATGAACACGCCACCAGCGGGTCTGGGCATCACCATGCCTAACCTGCATGAGATGGGCGGCGAAAATACCGCGCTGATCATGGCGCAGCTGAAAGAGGCCAGCGCACACGCGGCGGCGACCGTCAGCTCCTGGGGCTTTGTGATTTCGCCTGAGCAGATCATGCAGACCGCGAAAGACATCGGCGAACCGTCCGTGCTGAACCGCGCAGGTGGTGCACCGACGCTGGCGGTAGGTATCGCACACGTGTTCCACAAAGTGCTGCCGTGGGCGGACATGGGCTTCTGGTACCACTTCGGTATTCTGTTCGAAGCGCTGTTCATCCTCACCGCGCTGGATGCCGGTACCCGTGCGGGCCGCTTCATGCTGCAGGATCTGCTGGGTAACTTCGTGCCGTTCCTGAAGAAAACCGACTCTCTGGTGGCGGGCGTACTCGGGACCGCGGGCTGCGTAGGCCTGTGGGGTTACCTGCTGTATCAGGGCGTGGTTGACCCACTCGGCGGCGTGAAGAGCCTGTGGCCGCTGTTCGGTATCTCTAACCAGATGCTGGCGGCCGTGGCCCTGGTGCTGGGTACCGTGGTCCTCGTGAAGATGAAACGTACCAAATACATCTGGGTTACCGTGGTGCCTGCGCTGTGGCTGCTGCTCTGCACCACCTGGGCGCTGGGTCTGAAGCTGTTCAGCACCAACCCGCAGCTGGAAGGCTTCTTCTTCATGGCTAACCAGTACAAAGAGAAGATTGCCGCAGGTGGCGCGGATTTAACCGCGCAGCAGATTGCCAACATGAACCATATCGTGGTGAACAACTACACCAACGCGGGTCTGAGCATTCTGTTCCTGGTGGTGGTGTACAGCATCATCTTCTACGGCATCAAAACCTGGATGAAAGTGCGCAACATCGATGGCCGCACGGATAAAGAAACCCCGTACGTGCCGGTACCGGAAGGCGGCGTGAAGACCTCTTCACACCACTAAAACAATGGCGGGCGGCGCTGCGCTGACCCGCCCTACAACGGTACTGTAGGCCCGGATCGCTGCGCGCCACCGGGCTTTTTCTTATCAGGACACGTTATGTTTGGTAACTTAGGCGAAGCAAAAAAATACCTCGGTCAGGCGGCGAAAATGCTGATTGGCATCCCGGACTATGACAACTACGTTGAGCACATGAAGACCAACCATCCGGATAAGCCGTACATGACCTACACCGAATTCTTCCGCGAGCGTCAGGAAGCGCGCTACGGCGGAAGTGGAGAAGGCGGCGTCCGCTGCTGCTAAAGGAGAGACCATGACCCCGATTGCCGTTACCCTGCTGACCGGTTTCCTCGGCGCCGGTAAAACCACCCTGCTGCGCCACATCCTGAACGAGCAGCACGGCTTCAAAATCGCCGTCATCGAAAACGAATTTGGCGAAGTCTCCGTAGACGACCAGCTGATTGGCGATCGTGCCACGCAGATCAAAACCCTGACCAACGGCTGCATCTGCTGCACCCGCTCTAATGAATTAGAAGACGCCCTGCTGGACCTGCTCGACAGCCGCGACCGCGGGGAAATCGACTTCGACCGCCTGGTGATCGAGTGCACCGGCATGGCCGACCCCGGCCCGATTATTCAGACCTTTTTCTCGCACGAGATCCTTTGCCAGCGCTACCTGCTGGACGGCGTCATTGCCCTGGTCGACGCGGTCCACGCCGACGATCAGATGAACCAGTTCACCATCGCCCAGTCTCAGGTGGGCTACGCCGACCGCATCCTGCTGACCAAAACCGACGTGGCGGGCGAAAGCGTTAAGCTGCGCGAGCGCCTGACGCGCATCAACTCCCGCGCGCCGATTTACACGGTGACGCACGGCGATATCAACCTGTCCCAGCTGTTCAACACCAACGGCTTTATGCTGGAAGAGAACGTCACCGCAAAACCGCGCTTCCACTTTATGGGAGACAAGCAAAACGACGTGGCGTCGATTGTGGTCGAGCTGGATTACCCGGTGGACATCAGCGAGGTCTCCCGCGTGATGGAGAACCTGCTGCTGTCGTTTGCCGACAGGCTGCTGCGCTACAAAGGCATGCTGTGGATTGACGGCGAGCCGAACCGCCTGCTGTTCCAGGGCGTGCAGCGCCTGTACAGCGCCGACTGGGACCGACCGTGGGGCGATGAAGCGCCGCACAGCGTGATGGTGTTTATTGGCATCCAGCTGCCGGAGGAGGAGATTCGGGCGGCGTTTGCGGGGCTGAAGAAATAGCCTCCCCGCTTAACTATGCGCTCCGAACAATCCCCCTCTCCCCTGTGGGGAGAGCGGTGAGCGGTAAACTTATTTCACCGCCTCCGGCAGCGTCACAATCCACAGCTCGCTGTCGGACTCCGGCTTCTTCAGCGGCTTCACGCTGAGCGTGGTTTCCACCGGTTTATCCTCCAGCGTCAGCTTGCCTTCCGCGTTCACCCGGTAATCCTTAAGCTTCTTGCCCTCGACCGGATTTTGCATCGCGACCTTCACGCCAAAATCGTTATCGTTCGCCACCGCAAGCGTTTTGCTGTCGATCAGCGCCAGTCCTTCAGCCTTCTCCTGCTGCCAGCCCAGCGCGCGAAGATCGACCACCTGCGTTTTTGCCGCAAGGGTAATGCCGCGCTGCGCCAGGGTTTTCTCATCATCAAACTCCGGGTACTCGCCCGGCTTGTCGAAGGCGGTCAGGTCACTCGCCCTGCTGAGATCCACCTTGTAAATCAGGTTGCGCATCCCGTCGTTTTTATCGCTTCCCTGCTCAATCAGCAGGATGTGCTGATTATCGAGCGCCACGATGTCGCCGATTTTGGCATCGCTGTTTTTGTCGTAGGCCGCGCTGTCGATAGGGTAACCGTACATCGCGGTTTTGCCGGTCGCCGGGTCGAAGCTCACCAGACGGGTGAACAGCGCCTGCTTTTTGCTCTTCCCGTCGATGTCCAGCGTGCTTTGCACGGCGGCGATAATCCGCCCGTCCGGCATCAGGGTCAGGCCTTCAAAGCCCCGGTTGGGCTGACGCCATTTGATGATGTTTGGCAGACCGCCCGCGATAGATTTTTCCCCTTCCGCGGCCTGCGGCCCGTGGATCGCGAGGATCTTGCCTTTGCTGTCGACGTTAATCAGGAACGGGCCGTACTCGTCGCACAGCCAGTAGCCGCCTTTGCCGTCAGGCGTGATGCCTTCCGTATCCAGTCCGCGGTTATCACCTTTCAGGACCTTGAGGGTGTCGCTGAACGCCACTTCATTGGTGGAGCCAATCACGCCGCTTTGCAGCGGCAGACCGTTAATCTCGCCTTTATCGTCGTGCAGCGGGCGGGCATCAACCGCCTCCGCTTTGCCGTTCTGGACGCGGATAGTCATCAGGAGCGGCGCGAAATCCGGCGTAACAAAGATTTTGGCTTCGTTTTTACTCATTTTTGGCGCATCGGCGTTGGGACCGCGATCGGTCACGGTCGCAAACGTCAGGGCATCGCCCTGCTTGCCCGTAAACAGCAGGCCAGAACCAATCCCCACCGGGAGCCCGTTCGGGAACGCATCGGCAAACGCGCCGCTGTATTTCACATGGGAGCCGTCAGGGAAGCTGACGATATAGCGCTCAGCGGTAGGCTGCGCAGCCAGGCCAGAGAAAGAGAGCGCACAACCGATAAGCACAGGAATAATTTTTCTTTTCATATTGTTAGTGTCCAGTGAGTGAAGCCAACAACGTAAAGAATAAACGTGTCAGAAAAATGACATAGAAAGGCAACCGGCGTGCGCGGGTGAACGTATATTCATTGCCCTGAAATGTAAGGTTGTGTTGTATTGTGTGACATCTGAAATACTTTTGGAAATTATTAGAAACCCAATTAATTCACCTCTAATCACTATCCCTTCCTCGTTCAGTTTACGTTTAGTCAAAAAATTAAACGGTGCCTAAACGTCCGAACATCACGCGTTGACACCTCGACAATCAAACATCGATGCAACATTTCAAATAAAAAAGTTAACAATATCAGCATAAAACAGCGACCTTCATCACATTTGCAGTCATAAACATCGCTTGTTAAGGTGCCCCCAGATGAATTTAATGACGAGGCATAAAACATGAAAAAACTGAATATCCTTCTTCTTTCTGCTCTGACCGCCCTCTCGGGTTCCGCTCTGGCAATGGGCGGCAGCATTGAGCAGGGTAAAAACTTTACCAACCTCAACCTCGAGATGGGGAAATCCTCATCCGGCCTGTATGCCGAAAGCAACTGGCTTAAAAACACCGATGACGGTACCCAGACCGGCGGCGTGGGCGCAGGCTACAACCTGGAAGTGGGCCCAGTGATGCTGAATGCGGGTGCCAAAGCCATTTACATCGGCCCGAAGAAAGGCGATAACGGCGTGGCGTTCCCGATCGGCGGCGGTGTGAACGTTGCCCTGACCGACAGCATCCACGTGTACGGTGAAGGCTACGTGGCGCCAGAAGGGCTGAACAACAGCGTGAAAAACTACGTGGAAGCCAACGGCGGCGTAAGCTGGACGCCAATTACGCCTGTGACCCTGAAAGTGGGTTACCGCCACGTGAGCGTTGATGGCAAGGACGGCCGCCCTGGCCACACGCTGATTGACGGCGCATATGTAGGCGGTGGAGTCACCTTCTGATGAAACACCGCATGACCGCGCTTTGCGTTCTGAGCCTCACGCTGATGCTCACCGGCTGCGTCCAGTACAAATGGGTGAAACCGGGCGTCAGCGATGCGGAAACGAATAAAAAGCTCACGGAATGCGAAGCGCAGGCGCTGATCGATCTTCCCCCGGATAACGTGGTGACCGGTTCGAGCTCGGAAAAAACGGACAAAAAGAACAAGAAAAAGGATATTTCCACGAGCTACACGGTAGAAGACGCGAATGAATATCGCCGGGATACGCTGGTTGACAGCTGCATGTTCAAAAGCGGCTGGGACAAGATCGAAGTGCAATAACCCCATAAAAAACCTGCCGGTTGGCAGGTTTTTTTTATGGCCTCTTACTGACGCACCACCACCAGCTTCTGGTTCACAAACTCTTTGATCCCCAGATCCGACAGCTCGCGTCCGTAACCGGAGCGCTTCACGCCGCCGAACGGCAGCTCTGGCGCGGTATCGGTGAGCCAGTTGATATACACCATCCCGGTCTCAATCCGCGACGCCATTTTTTTCGCGCGCTCGATATTCTGGCTGAATACCGCCCCACCCAGGCCGTAGTGTGAGTCGTTCGCCAGCGCGACCGCCTCGTCGTCGTTTTTTACCACGTACATCTGCGCCACCGGGCCGAAGAACTCTTCAAAGTACGCCGGGTTGTCGCGCGAGATATTCGTCAGGATCGTCGGTTCGAAGAAGCTCCCCTCACGCTGCACCGGCTTGCCGCCATAGTGCAGCGTCGCGCCGTTTTTCACCGCCTCGTTAACCTGTTTGGTCAGCGTTTCTAGCGCATCTTTCGACGACAGCGGCCCCAGCGTGGTGCTTTCGTCGAGCGGATCGCCAATCTTCACCTGCTTAAACGCCTCGGTGAATTTGCTCAGGAAGGTGTCGGCAATCTTTTCATGCAGGATAAAGCGCTTCGCCGCGGTACAGACCTGCCCGGCGTTGTTGAGCCGCGCATTCACGCCAATCCTGACGGCTTTGTCCAGGTCCGCATCGTCCAGCACCACGAACACGTCGTTACCGCCCAGTTCAAGGGTGGATTTCTTGATGTGCTTCGCCGCCTGCGCGGCCACCACGCTGCCGGCTTTTTCGGAGCCGGTTAATGCGGCACCCTGCACGCGATCGTCGGCAATGATGTTCGCCACCTGCTCGGACGAGATAAACAGGTTGGTCCACGCCCCTTCCGGCGCCCCCGCCTCACGCACCAGGTGGGCAAAGGTCTCGGCGCAGTGCGGCACGATGCTGGCATGCTTGGCGATAACGGGGTTACCCGCCGCCAGGTTTGGCGCCAGAACGCGCATCAGCTGGTAATACGGGAAGTTCCACGGCTCAACGGCCATCAGCACGCCGATGGGGTGATGTTCCACCCACGCTTCCCCGAGTTCGGATTGATACTTCACCGGGGCCAGGAACTGCTTCGCGTTGTCGGCGTAGTAGCGGGCGATCTGCGCGCACAGCTTCACCTCGCCGCGGCTCTGTTCGATGAGCTTGCCCATCTCCTGACTGGCAATTTTCGCCAGCTCCTCGGTGCGCTCGTCGATCAGATCGGCAAGCTTATGCAGCACCGGCAGGCGCTGATTGATGTCGCCTTTCGCCCAGTCCGAATGGTAAAGCGCATCGGCCGCCTTCAGCGCCGCTTCGATATCCGCGTCGGTATGCGAGGGGTATTCTTTGATGAGCTGGTTAGTGGCAGGATTTACTGTCTGATAAGCCATGTCGAATCTCCTTGTTTTACCGCTTAGGGTATTAAGGGTAGTCAACATGACTGGCTGTGGACGTAAAGTTGGGTATATCCGGAAGGTTCTTAATGAAGCGCTGCAAGACGGTTCGCTGACGTGGTATAAAAAACGTCCAGAAGGAGTTCATATGACCGATACCCGACACATCCGGCAGACTTTTCACCGCGCCTCAGGCCTTGAGCTGCGCAGCACGTGGCAGAGCACGCAGGCGTACAAACGCCACAGTCACCCTCAGCTCTCTATCGGCGCGATTATGGAAGGCCAGACCTGCTGCATTTGTCATGACAAAGAATACATCCTTAACCCCGGGGACCTCATTGTGATCCCGGCCTCTGCGCCGCACAGCTGCAACCCCGTCGCCGGGCAACCGCGCAGCTACCATATGCTCTATATCGACACCGATATTCCTCTGGCGTTACAGGTGATTCGCGACCCTGCGCTCTTTAAGCGCTACCTGGATATTGTTGAGGCGATGTCGCCTGTATCCGTGGACACGCTGCTTTCAGCCCTGCCCCGCCGCGTGGCAAACGCAGACGCGCTTCGCTCAACCAGCCAGCACGTGCGGCAGGCGTTTCTTGCCGACCTGGCCGCACCGCCTTCGCTTGACGAACTTGCCCAACGATTCTCGCTGCGCAAGGAGACGCTGATCCGCACCTTCCGACAGGATACCGGCCTGACGCCGGGCAGCTTCCTCAACATCTCCCGCGTGGAGTTCGCCAAAGCGCGACTGCGTGCCGGGGACGACATCGCCGACGTTGGCTACCAGAGCGGGTTTGCCGACCAGAGCCATTTTCATAAGACCTTCGTCAGCTATACCGCCGCCACGCCGCGCCAGTACGTGACGGGCCGATCAATATCTGACAATAAATAACGTTGGCATCACCGTAGCCTGACCTCAGATTGTTAACCGAGGTTGCTATGGAACTGTTCTTCCCTTCCGCTTTTCTCGCCCTGGCGCTGGCGCATTTTGTCGCCCTGTTAAGCCCGGGGCCGGACTTCTTCCTGCTGGTGGGCTACGCGGCGCGCTACCGACTGCGCGGCAGCGCCGGATTGTGCGTCGGCATCGCAGCGGGTAACGGGCTGTATATCTTACTGGTGATTATCGGCTGGAGTGCGCTGCGACAGTTTGCATGGCTGTTTACGCTGATAGAGCTTTGCGGGGCGCTGTATCTGCTGTGGATCGGCTCGCATCTGGTGCGCAGCCGCCCGAAAGCGCTGACGCTGAATGAAACCCAGCAGCGCTTTCCCTCGCTGCGCAAGCAGATCCTGCTGGGACTCGGCTCGGCGCTCCTTAATCCGAAGAATGCGCTGTTCTATCTGGCGCTGATGACGGCGCTACTGGGACCGGACGTGACGCTGCTTCAGCAGGCAACCTGCGGCGTCTGGATGGTGACGGTGGTGCTGGCGTGGGATCTGGCGCTGGTGACGCTGATGGGTTTGCCCGCGGTCCAGCAGAAGCTCAGCCGTGCGCTGTGGCTGATAGAGCGCACGGCGGGGGTGGTGCTGATGGGGTTTGGCGGGTGGGTGATGTGGCGGCTGCTGGAAAATATACGCTGAGATAGCGGGCAGCCAAACGCTGCCCGCTATTTATTTTTTGTTTTGATCGCGCAGCATTGCTTCACGCAAAATGGCATTGAGCCGCGTCTGATAACCTTTCCCAGGCCGTTTAAGCCACTCCATCACATCGGCGTCAATGCGTACAGATGCCTGAGTTTTGAGTGGTCGATAGAACTTCCCTCGCACCGCCCCTGACCACTGTTCATCGTCCGTAGCAGGGATATCGCTGTAATCAATCTCCGCATCTGGTTTTTCAGCTAATGCTTTGAGCTCAGCCACACGACGAGCGCTTACCTCAGGCGCACTACCTCGTTTATGTTTAACGATGCTCATAACGGCTCCTCTCTTTGCGGTCCGCCTTTCGTGCGCTAATGATACGGATGATTTCTCCTCCGCTTTCAAAACGTACCGTATGTGCGACCAAAATAACAAGAAGGCCTTGCACAAGGCCGATGGTTTGCCAGCGAAATTCACCGTTTTCATAGCGATCCTGAACAGACAAATGATAAGGATCGTCGAAAACCATAACCGCATCCTCAAAGCGTATGCCATGTTTTTGCAGGTTACTTTTCGCCTTATTGCTATCCCACTCATACTCCGTTGGCATAGTGTACCCTTCCCTGATTGTATATACAAAAAAGCATATACAAATTACGCAAGGATTTAACCAAATATGCAAAAGATGAGTTTAATTCCGGAAGGCAGGTTCCAGAAGCGGGAATGACATAACGTTCCCTGCTTTGCACTTTCCCCCCGCTTCCCTCTATCCTTAACCCATGGAAAAAATAGCTGAACTCAAACGCGCCAAGCTGCTGGCGCTGTCGCTGCTGCTGGTTGCCGCCGCGGCCTTTATCACCACCCTGTTCCTGCCGCAGACCTTCTGGGTGCGCGGCGTCAAGGCCATTGCCGAGGCGGCGATGGTCGGCGCGCTGGCGGACTGGTTTGCGGTGGTCGCGCTTTTCCGCCGGGTGCCGATTCCCTTTATCTCCCGCCATACGGCGATCATCCCGCGCAATAAAGACCGGATTGGCGACAATCTCGGCCAGTTCGTGCAGGAGAAGTTTCTGGATACCCAGTCGCTGGTGGCGTTGATCCGCCGCTATGAGCCCGCACAGATGATTGGCGCCTGGTTCAGCAAGCCCGACAACGCCCAGCGCGTCGGGCTGCATCTGATGCAGGTGATGAGCGGTTTTCTCGAGCTGACCGACGACGGGCGCATTCAGCGCCTGCTCAAACGCGCGGTACATAAGGCCATCGACAAGGTCGACTTCACCGAAACCAGCGCCGTGATGCTGGAGAGCATGACCAAAAACAACCGCCACCAGGTGCTGCTGGACGCCATCATCAACCGGTTGATTACCCTGATTCA
The DNA here is from genome assembly GCF_043945315.1 of Enterobacter cloacae complex sp. 2024EL-00227. NCBI lineage: Bacteria > Pseudomonadati > Pseudomonadota > Gammaproteobacteria > Enterobacterales > Enterobacteriaceae > Enterobacter > Enterobacter cloacae complex sp. 2024EL-00227. The sequence goes on along the minus strand of NZ_JBIMQP010000005.1, from coordinate 38,549 downwards.
GCGGGAAAGCACGCGGGACTTTATTGCCGACCAGATTGTCCACTGGCTGAAGACCGAACACCCGCGCAAGGCGATGGTGCTGCCCACCGAGTGGCTGGGCGATCAGAGTGCGGAGATGGTATCGAACGCGGTCAACACGCTGCTGGACGATATCAGCCACGACCGCACGCACCAGATCCGCCAGGCGTTTGACCGCGCCACGCTGAAGCTTATCGACAACCTGAAAAACGATCCGGAGATGGCGGCAAAAACCGACAACATTAAGCACTACCTGAAAAATGACGAAGCGTTTAACCGCTATCTGGGGGAGATGTGGGCCGACCTGCGCCAGTGGCTGAAGGCGGATATGCAGAGCGAGGACTCGCGCGTGAAGCAGCGCATCGCCAACGCCGGGCTGTGGTTTGGCGAAACGCTGTCTAACGACGCCAGCCTCCGGGCGTCGCTGAACGAGCATCTGGAGCAGGCCGCGCATCGCGTGGCGCCGGATTTCGCGGCGTTCCTGACGCGCCACATCAGCGACACGGTCAAAAGCTGGGACGCCAAAGACATGTCCCGCCAGATTGAACTGAACATTGGTAAAGATCTGCAGTTCATCCGCGTCAACGGTACGCTGGTGGGCGGGACGATTGGCCTGATCCTGTTTTTACTCTCGCAGCTGCCTGCCGTGCTGGGACATTAATCTACTTTGGGCGGCGCGATGACGTAGCGCGTCGCCTCGAAGCGGTTGAGGATCAGGTGCATCAGAAAGACCATCGTCAGCGTCGCCACCAGCGAAAAGGTAACGGAGGTGATGCGGTACAGATCGCTGAACACCAGGTCAGTGTCCGGGTGCATGTTCTGCCCGAACATAATGCCGATGGTGGTGATGCTGGAGAACCCCACGCCCGCCCCGACCTTCTCCATTACGTGCAGCCGCGCGCCAAACGCCAGCCCAAGGCCGATCAGCGGCATCATCAACAGCATATGGCTGCTGTGATCGTAGAGGATCAGCTGCACCACCAGAATATAGAGGCAGCCCAGCACCACGCCGACCACGCGCCAGATGGAGCTCATCACCGCGCCGCGATAGTGCATCGGGAACAGGATCAGAATCCCTGCCATCAGCGCCGAGAGCGAATCGCTTAAGTCGCTGATCTGAAACACCACGAAAATCAGCGTCGCGACGGTGCCGGAGAGCAGCGACTCGTGGCGCACGCGGGCGTCGTCTTTCTCGATCAGCGGCGGCGGCTTGCGGGGCTCCACGTCCGGCAAGAGATAGTTCATCAGCGCGCTCAGGCACACCGCCATCACGCTGGCTTCGATGTTCGAGAACAAAAGCGTATGCCAGTTGGTGGTGGGGTAGCTCATAAAGTTGAGCATCACGCTCTGGCACACCACGCCCATCGAACCGAACAAAAACAGCGGCCCTTTACTCATAAAGCGAAAACGCATCACGTAGAGGGCGAAGACCACCAGCGTCATGATCGCCGGCCATTGCGACAGATAGCCGATGATAATTACCATTTCGACGCAGTTGAGCGATGCGCTGAAGATAAACTGCTTCGCCACGTGGCGGTTAAACACCGGCACCAGCGACAGCAGCATGATCGGGTAGACCACGAAAAACACGCCGTAGCGGGTGTTGTAGAAGCTCGAAATGCTCAGCGCAATCATCCCGGCAAAGACGATGCGCAGGGTCTGGCGAAAGTCGTTTGCCGTATAGACGATATTGCCGTGCGGGGTAAACACCCGCGCCAGGGTGCTAATAGACATAGTGAAGCAGGCTCACCAGGTGGATCTGCATCCCGGAGAAGAAGCGCGCAAACGGCCCTTCGCTGTTGTAGAGCTGCACGGTCGCGCGGGCGCCGGTCGGCAGATGCTTCGGCAGCGGCTCGTCCAGCGAGACGTGAATGCGCATGCGCTGGGCATCGCGTACCCAGCGGTTAGAGGTTTCCGGCTCGGAGAGCTGGCCATTAACGGCCTCCTGACCTGCGAGGATCCCCGCGTCGCTGCTGGTGACGTGGGCGCGGAAAACGTGTCCCGGGAAGGCGTCAAACACCACGGCCGCATCGGTGCCCTGATGGGTATGGCGCAGGCTCTTCTCACGGAAATCGGCCACGATATCGGTCTGGTTGTTTACCAGCGCCAGCGCGGCCGAACCGGATGAAGCGTAGAAGCCCGGGCTCAGCTGCAGGTTACTGACCGTGCCGTCCGCCTGGGCGTAGACCTTCGTCCAGCCGAGGTTCAGCTCAGCGTCATCCAGCGCGTTGCGGTATTTTTGCAGCGTCACGTTGCGGTGTTCTTCGCGCTCACCACGCTGGATGCGCAGGTTGCGGATGTTGGCCTGAATCGTGCTGACGGACTGCTCGCTGCTCTGCCAGGTGGTGCGAACCTTATCCAGATCCGCCTGCGAGACGTTCTGCAGGGTGCTCAGCTTCTGGTAGCGATCAAAGGTCACTTTGTCGTTACGCGCGGTCAGCACGGCGGTTTTCAGGCTGGCCTGCGCGGCAGCGATCTGCGCATCCAGCTGTTCGTTAGACAGGCGAGCCTGCTCGAGCGCGATTTGCGCCGCTTCTACCTTATTGCGAAACGGCGTGTCGTCTAGTTCAAACAGCAGATCGCCTCTCTTCACCTGGCTGTTGTTATGGACATGTACCGCCGCCACGTAGCCGGAGACGCGCGGAGACACCGGCGTCACCACGCGCATCACGGTGGAGTCCGGCGTCAGCGGGATCCAGATATCCGCGACGATAAAGTAGACAAACATCAGCAGGAAAGAGGCAATACTCACCCTTACCCAGCGGGCAAACTTTTGTTCAGGGGTCATTATTTTTCGGTCTTGTTATCTTCTTAGCGGATTGTCCGCAAATTGCAGGCGATTTGATTCAACGTGGCGCTGAAAATGTCGAGATGTTCCGGCGCGATGTTTTGCGATACGCGCGTCTGATACGTCTCAATCACCTGAGTGAGCCTTTTTAATATGGCTTTTCCCTCAGGCGTCAGCGTCAGAAGCCGGATGCGCTTGTCATAAGGCGATGTGGTGCGCAGCAGGTAACCCTGTTTTTCCAGCTGTGTGAGGGTGCGCATCAGCGGCGGCAGTTCAATGCCCTGCACCTCCGCAAGCTCACTCATTGAGACGTTATCCCCGAGCTGATGAAGCTGCATCATCACCGTCCAGCTCGACTGGGTTAACCCGGTATCGAGAATGGCGTCGTCGATGACGGCACGCCACTGGCGCACAATCATCGCCATCCGCATGCCCATCGGCCTGCGGCAGAACAGTTCTTCTTCACTCATGGGGAACCTCTCGTCACACGCGGTCAAGATAATAGTTATCAGGGTAACTATCAAGAAACGAGAAGTTAAAGCGCAGGAATTGCGAAAGGTGTTACTGGAGGCGATGTACACGTAGGCCCGGTAAGCGCAGCGCCACCGGGGGTTTTTAGCGGCTAAAAAGTCTTTTTACAGCGGCCTTCCCCGACGCCGTCACCACCACCTCCCGATACCCCGCCACCCGCTGGATCCAGCCTTTACTTTCCAGATGGTCGAGCAACAACGCACCGGCTTCTCCGCCCAGGTGAAACCGTCGCTCGCTCCAGTCCAGGCAGGCGCAGCAGGCCTTCCGGCGCGGATGCGCGCTTAACGGAATACCGAGCGCCAGGAACTGCTCCCGGCCATAGAGTGTCATCGCTGAACCGTCAGCCTCCAGCCAGCCTTCCGCCTGCATGAAATCATAGATCTGCACCGCCACGGCGCCTGCGAGATGGTCGTAGCAGGTCCGGGCTTCACGCATGGCTTTCGGCGCGCTGGTTTCCGGCGGGGTAATGCGGCTCCACGAAAGCCCCATCATCTGTTCCACCAGCGCCGCCACGTCGTGCCCGGCAAGACGATAATAGCGATGCCGCCCTTGCGACAGGCAGGTAATTAGCTGTCCTTCAACCAGCCGGGCGAGATGCCCGCTGGCGGTCGACGGTGCGACATCTGCCGCCGCGCTCAGTTCGGTGGCCGTCCACGCCCGCCCGTCCATTAGCGCACAGAGCATCTTCACGCGCGACGGATCGGCCATGGCAGCCGCCACCGCGGCAATCGCCTTTTCCAGCATCGCGCTGTTATCGGGGGGTAAACTCGTCTTAAGCATGGGCCGCCCAGGGTTCGGTGATCTCTGCGGCCAGCTTATCATCATCCGTCAGCAGAATAAGGTGATTCGCATGGTCGCTGTACTGAGTCAGGATAGACACGCCGCGTGCCCTCCGGTTTCGGAACTGTATTCCCGCACCAGCTGCGCCACCCGAATACGGTAGAAAGAAAAAATCGACGCCCGCCCTTCGGCCTGCGCCGCCTGATGAAAGACGTTCTGCTTCCAGCGGCGGACGGCCTCTTCATCCCGCCACCAGGAAAGGGAGAGGATTTTGCCGTCGGTGGTCAGGCTCTGGAACCGTTCGATATCAATAAAGCCGTCGATGTCCGCCAGCAGCGGCTTAAGCTCTGCGGCAAGCTGAAGATAGCGCGCCTGATGGGCAGGCTCGGCTTTGGCTTCGAAAAGAACTGCGATCATGGTTTTCTCTCCGTTGTGATGTTGGGGAGAGAATGCAGGAGGGAAAAGCACAATGCTTCGGCAAAGAGCGAAGCGTTGTGCCGGATGGCGCTGCGCTTATCCGGCCTACGGCTCATGTAGGCCCGGTAAGCGCAGCGCCACCGGGCGGGTTTTAGCCCACCATCGACCTCGGCTCCATAAACGCCCGAATTCCCCACTCGCCCATCTCGCGCCCCACGCCGGAGTGTTTGAAGCCACCAAATGGCGCTTTCGGTTCATGAGCCAGGGTGTTCACCAGCACGCGACCGGAAACAATCTGCTGTGCCACGCGTCGCGCGCGGTCCACATCGGCGCCCAGCACCATCGCGCTCAGGCCGTACTCGGTATCGTTGGCAATGGCGATCGCCTCCGCCTCGTCCTGATAAGGGATGACGCACAGCACCGGGCCGAAAATCTCGTCGCGGGCAATGGTCATCCGATTGTTCACGTCGGCAAACAGCGTCGGACGCACGAACCAGCCGTCCCGGGTGCCGTCCGGTCGCCCTTCGCCGCCCGCCAGCAGGCGCGCCCCTTCTTCGATTCCTTTGCGGATATAGCCCTGCACCCTCAGCCACTGCTTTTCGCTGACCATCGGGCCGACGTCTGTCGCGCTGCTGCGCGGGTCGCCGGATTTCACCGCCACCACGGCCTGCGCCAGCGCGGTTTCGATCTCCGCCTTGCGCGAGTGAGGCACCAGAATGCGCGTTCCGGCCACGCACGCCTGCCCGCTGTTCATAAACCCGGCCTGGATCACCAGCGGGATCGCCTGCGCGAGATCTACATCATCCAGCAGGATCGTCGGCGATTTACCGCCCAACTCCAGCGTGACGCGCTTAAAGCTTTCCGCCGCGTTGCGCAGGATCGCCTTGCCGGTATTCGTGGAACCGGTGAACGAGATTTTCGAGACGTCCGGATGGCGGCTGAGGGTTTCGCCCACCGTCTCGCCGCGTCCGGTGACGATGTTAAACACGCCCGGCGGCAGCGCGGCGTCGCGCAGCGCTTCGGTGACAATCTGCGTTTGCAGGGCGCTCATTTCGCTCGGCTTGATGACCGCCGTGCAGCCCGCCGCCAGCGCGGCCGCCAGTTTGCCGCAGATAAACCCCGCATCGCTGTTCCACGGCGTAATCAGCCCGGCCACGCCGAGCGGCGTCATCTGCACCGTTGCGGCACCTGCGGAGTTGACAAACTCAAACGCCTCAAGCGCCTCGATGGCCTGAGCAATCACCTCTGCCGGATAGCTTGCCATCCATGCCGAGCGCGAGGCGGGCGCGCCGTACTCTTCAATGACCGCTTCCAGCAGATCGTCGTGACGGGCGGCCACGGCGGCGTGCATGCGCTTCAGCGCGGCGATGCGTTCCTGCTTTGTGGTCTGAGACCATGCCGGAAACGCCGCTTTTGCCGCCGCGATAGCGCGTTCAGCGTCAACCTCATCCGCCAGGCGAACCTGACCCATAACCTGCGCCGTCGCCGGGTTGTACAAATCAAACCGCTCGGTACCGTGCGGGGTAACAAATTCGCCGTTAATAAAGATCTGTTCGATAGTGTGCATATAAACCTCCTCAGGCTGCGTGAGACCAGTCTGTCACGGCTTCTCCGTTGCGATAATCCACGCTATGCTGCAAGGGTTGTTTCGATTTTCAGGATAATCTATGCATCGTTCAGGTCTGACAGAGCTGGAAGTGGTGATGGCGGTGGTACGACGCGGCAGTTTTCGCGGTGCCGCCCAGGAGCTGGGCATGTCCGCCACGGCGGTCAGTAACGCCATCGCCGGGCTGGAGAGCCGCCTCGAGACGCGTCTTTTCAACCGCACGACCCGCAGCGTGGCGCTCACCGACGCCGGGCAGCGCTACGTGGCGCGCATTGGCCCGGCGCTGCAGGAGATCCGTCTCGCCGGGGAGGCGATCCACAGCGACACCGGGGAACCCGCCGGAACGCTGCGCCTCAACGTGCCGAACCATATCGGCACGCTGTTTCTGGACCAGCTGCTGATCGACTTCATGATCCGCTACCCGAAAATGCGCGTGGAAACGGTGAGCGAAGCGAGGATGATCGACATCGTCGCCGAAGGCTATGACGCGGGGATCCGTCTCGAAGAGTCCGTCCCGCAGGACATGATCGCCGTGCCGCTGACCGGTGAGATCCGCCAGCTCGTCACCGCCACGCCGGACTATTTCGCCCGTCACGGCATACCCGAGACGCCGGACGATCTGCTTTCACACCAGGGGATCGGCATGCGTATGGCCCACGGCGGGATCTACCGCTGGGAGCTGGCCCGTCGGGGTGAAACGTACGCGCTTGCCGTGCCGCCGCGCTTTGCGACGTCCGATCTTTTTGCCTCGATCCGCGCCGTAAAAGCGGGGTTAGGGGTGGGATTTTTACCGGAACTCTATATTCAGGACGAGCTGAAAAGCGGGGAGCTGGTGAGCGTCTTAAACGACTGGGCGCAGCCGTTTGCCGGGCTGCGCCTGTACTACCCGGGCCATCGCCACGTCCCGCCGGGACTGCGGGCGCTGGTGGCGATGATCCGCGAGCGCGGGATTATTCCAGGTTAGCCTTATTCAGCCCGTAAGCCGCGTCCAGCGAGCCGGGCGCCATGCGGGAGGTGATCCCCAGGCGGTTCCAGGCGTTGATCGCCACGATGGCAAAGTTCAGCTCTGAAATCTCCACGTCCGAGAAGTGTTCCGCCACGCTGCGGTAGAGGGCGTCGCTCACGCCGTGTACGCCAATTTGGGTCAGCGCTTCGGTGAAGGCCAGCGCCGCTTTTTCGCGGGCGCTAAACAGCGGGGACTCGCGCCAGGCCGCCAGATGGTACAGGCGCAGCTCGCGCTCGCCAGCGATTTTCGCCTCTTTTGAGTGCATATCCAGACAGAACGTACAGCCGTTCAGCTGCGACACGCGAATGTCGATCAGGTGCTTCAGCGCCGGATCGATGGAGGTTTTTGCCACCTCCATGCTCAGGGCAGACAGCGCGTTGGCGAGGGCAGGTGTAGCTTTATGGTGGTTAACGCGAGTGCTCATGGTCTTTCCTCTTTTTGTGCGGCATGTGTCATGCGATGAGGCAAATCTACGCCGTTCATGACATAGTAAAAAGATACAAAAATCGTGAAACGAGGTAGGACATGAAGCCGGGCTATCACGAGATTTATTCCCGCTATCGCGACAACATTATGCGCGGCGTGCTGAAGCCGGGCGACAGGGTACCTGCCATCCGCGTGCTGGCGGAAGAGCTGAAGGTGGCGCGTAAAACCGTCGAAACGGCGTATGCCATTCTGACGGGTGAAGGGTATCTGGTGAGCCAGGGGGCGCGCGGCACGCGGGTTAACCCGGACCTCCTGCTGCCGGACAAGCATGCCCCGGCGGAGCAGCCCACCGGTACGCTTCCGGCCTCGCTCATCAGCCAGCGCGAGCGGGCGGGGTTTCTGCGCCCCGGCATCCCCGCCCTCGACAGCTTCCCGTATAAAAAGTGGCTGCTGCTGGCGGGCCAGGCGACGCGGGCCATGCGTCAGGAGGAGATGCTCAACCCGCCGGTGCTGGGCTGGTATCCGCTGCGCCAGGCCATCGCCAGCTACCTCAACATCTCGCGCGGGCTCTCCTGCACCGCCGAGCAGGTGCTGATCACCAGCGGCTACAGCGGCAGCCTGCGGCTGATCCTCGACACCCTCGCCAGCCGCAGCGACAAGGTGGTGTTTGAGGATCCGGGTTATTTTATGGGCCAGCAGCTGCTGAAGCGGATCGTGCCGCGCCTGCACACGGTGCCGGTCGATCGCTGCGGCATCGACACGGACTACCTGCTCCGCCACCATCGCGGCGCCCGTTTTGCCATCGTCACCCCGTCACACCAGAGCCCGCTGGCGGTCACGCTCTCGCTGCCGCGTAAACAGCAGCTGCTCGACTGGGCCAGCCAGAACGAGGCGTGGATTATTGAAGACGATTACGACGGAGAGTTTCACTATACGCGCAAGGTGCTGCCGTCGCTGAAAAGCCTCGACCAGCACGACCGGGTGATTTTTATGGGCTCCTTCAGTAAAACCATTATGCCGTCGCTGCGCATGGGCTACGTGGTGATGCCCGCCAGCACCGTCGGGGCCTTTACCGACTGCGCGGACATCACCACCAGCGGCCAGCCGGTGCTGACGCAAAAGATCCTCACCGCGTTTCTCAACGAAGGGCATTTTTTCCGTCACCTGAAAAAGATGCGCGCGCTGTATCAGACCCGCCGCGACTGGATGATTGCCGCCCTGCAGGAGGTATATGGCGATCTGTTTTTCACCGAGCAAAACGACGGCGGGATGCATATCGTGGCGTTCCTGACCAAAGGAAGCCGTGACCGGGAAATCGCGCGCTGCTGGCAGGAACAGCAGCTGCAGGTCAACGCGCTCTCGGAGTGGTATCGCGGGTCGGGCAAACGCTACGGGCTGGTGATGGGCTATAACAACGTGCGTTCGTATCAGGAGGCGCTGGATTTGCTGGAAAGGCCGAAGCGGCAGACGCTTGCGCTGTTGCGCTAAACATCGCCGGGTGGCGGCTTCGCCTTACCCGGCCTACTCGATCCCGTAGGCCCGGTAAGCGTAGCGCCACCGGGCGATGATAAGGCTCACACATCATATCGCGATAACCCAACGTCCTTGAGCTGCTCGTCGCTCATCTGGCTCAGGATGCGGCGGGTGCGGTTGATGCGATACCAGCTACGCAGCGTTTTTGCGATCCAGACAAACACAATAAACGGACGTTTTGAACGATTCTCGTAGAATTCCATGATGCTCTCCTCACTGTGTCAGTGGGGTTATCATCCCGGAAATCGGCCTGTGCAATACAGATGCAAAAACAACTTTTGTTTAACATACAGATCCGCTAAAACAGTATCTGCATGGCAATTTTCGCAGCAATCTGTACTGGTTTTATAATCTGTATGGTGAAAACAGAGGATACAGCATGACGCGCTATCAACATCTCGCCAACCTTCTGGCAGAACGCATTGAACAAGGGCTGTATCGCAGCGGCGAACGTCTGCCGTCGGTGCGCACGCTGAGTCAGGAGCACGGCGTGAGCATCAGCACCATACAGCAGGCCTACCAGATCCTCGAAAACCTCCAGCTGATCACGCCTCAGCCGCGCTCCGGCTATTTTGTCTCGCCGCGCAAGGCCCAGCCGCCCGTCCCGGCAATGACGCGCCCGGTGCAGCGCCCGGTGGACGTTACCCAGTGGGATGAGGTGATGATGCTGCTGGACGCCCGCGCCGACAAAGAGATGATCTCCTTTGGCGGCGGTTCGCCGGACATTAACCAGCCGAGCCTGAAGCCCCTGTGGCGCGAGATGAGCCGCATCGCGCAGCATAACCCCAGCGAGATGCTGAGCTATGACGTGCTTGACGGGCGCCTGGAGCTGCGCGAGCAGATCGCCCGTCTGATGCTGGACGGCGGCTCCACCGTCTCGGCAAGCGACATTGTGATCACCAACGGCTGCCACGGCGCGCTGTCGATTGCCCTGCTGTCGGTATGCAAACCCGGGGATATCGTGGCGGTGGAATCGCCGTCGTTTCACGGCACCATGCAGATGCTGCGCGGGTTTGACATCAAGGCGATTGAAATTCCCACCGACTCTGAAACCGGGATCAGCATCGAAGCGCTAGAGCTGGCAATGGAGCAGTGGCCAATCAAGGCGGTGATCCTGGTGCCCAACTGCAATAACCCGCTCGGGTTTATCATGCCGGAGGCGCGGAAAAAGCAGGTGCTGGCCCTCGCCCAGCGGCACGATATCGTGATTGTCGAGGATGATATTTACGGCGAGCTGGCGGCGGAGTACCCGCGCCCGCGCACCATTCATTCCATGGATATCGACGGCCGCGTGATCCTCTGCAGCTCGTTTACCAAAACCGTGGCGCCGGGGCTGCGCGTCGGCTGGATTGTGCCGGGACGCTACTACGACCGGGTGATGCACATGAAATACGCCGCGGGCGGGTTTAACGTGCCGGGCACGCAGATGGCGGTGGCGGCGTTTATCCGCGACGGCCATTACCATCGCCACGTGCGCCGTATGCGCCAGATTTATCAGCAGAATATGGAAACCTACACCTGCTGGGTGCGGCAGTATTTTCCGGCAGAGATTTGCGTCACGCGCCCGCAGGGCAGCTTCCTGCTGTGGGTGGAGCTGCCGGAAAATGTGGATATGGTGTGCGTCAGCAAGCAGCTGTGCCGGCTGAAAATCCAGGCCGCGGCCGGGTCGCTGTTTTCCGCCTCCGGGAAGTACCGCAACTGCCTGCGGATCAACGTGGCGCTGCCGCCAACGGAGAAAAATCGCGAGGCGTTGAAGAAGATGGGTGAAGCGATTGTGATTGCGATGGAGGAGGGCTAGTGCGGCCTGATGCCCTCACCCCAGTCCTCTCCAACGGTTCAGTAAGTCCCTATAGCGGGCTGGTTTAGATGCCATTACTCAACCAGCCGCTGAGTTACAGAGCGCTGCCCTGCTCCTGACGTGACGGCGCGTGCGTCAGGAACTGCACCTCAACGCGGCGATTACGCTCATCGCTGGGTGAAATCCCTTTTAGCGGCTGAGAGTCGCCAAAACCGGCCACAATCACACGATGCGATTGCTGATCGTTGAGGTTCGCAATTAACAATTTACGTGCTTCACGGGCTCTGGCAGCCGAGAGCGTGTAGTTATCGTCATACACGGTACAGAACCTGGTGTAATCGACCACAGGGTTATTCACGCTGATGTTATCCGTATGCCCCTCAACAAAAACCTGAGTGTTCGTCGAACCGCTCACGAACGCCTGAATCCGTGGTGCCAGACGAGCAAGTGCATCTCTTGCCTGATCGGTGATACAGGCACTACCGCGGGCGAAGATTTTATCCCGCAGCGTAATTTTTCCGCTGGCTATATCAAACCCCACCAGCGCAGCATCTCCCTGATCCACCATCTCCTGCTGCATGCTGTGCATCATGGCATTCAGTTTCTGTTGAGCGGCTGCCTGGCCGCTGTTTTTCTCCTGCTCGCGTTTTACGTCAGCCACTTTGTTTTGCAGTACCGATAACACCAGCATCAGCATCACCACGGCCATGACCCCTGCCATTAGATCGGAAATAGAAATCCACTCATTCGGTTTATCTTTCATCGGCAATATCAGACCTCAACACGTTCGGCGACAAGCTGTTGAGCCGGGAGCAACTTATCGATGCGGGTGCACAATGCAGACACCTGAGTGGTGATCTGCTTAACGGTTTCCGGCAATGCACCAAGCTGATCGAAGGCCTCGTTAAAGCGCGTGATGTAGTGCTCCATCTTACGGTTGCCTTCGGAAACGGCGGCCAGACCGAGAGCGATCTCCTTCGTGACGCGCTGAATATAGTTTGTCATAGAGGTGACTTGTTCATTCAGCGTCAGGCTGGTTTCGGAGAATTCATCCATCGCCTGACGTTGAATTTTCGCCGCGGCTTCGGTTCTCTCTTTCACCGTGGTCATGGTTGAATCGATCTGCGAAGACATGTTGTTAACCGACTCGCTGATCTGCGAAGTGGCGGATTCCAGCTGGTTGGCCATCTGCGTCATGTTGCCGCGGAAAGACGCATCCATGCTGGCGATAGCACCGTTAAGGGAGGTTTCTATCTGGCCCATTGTCGTACTGAGCTGATGAGTAGACTCCGCCAGCTTATCGCTCATCTGCTGCACGTTGCGAGTGAAGTCGGCATTCATCTCATTCACTACCTGCGACAGCTCTTGCTTAATGCCGGTCATGACCTCACTAAGTTCGGCACCCAGCGCGGTAACCACTTTTTCCAGGCTCATCGCCGAGCCAGAGACTTGCTGCGAAGCATCACTCATAGTAGTCGCCGCCTGCTGCAGTGCTACCAGGTTCTCTTCACTTTTACGGGTGTAAGTTTCCAGCAGATTGCGCGACTGATTATTAATATCTGCGATCTCTTTTAACGCCGCCAGATGGTATTGATGACGCTGCGCTTCCTGCTCTTCACTGCGTTTTGCCTGCTGACTGAACTCCTCGCGCAACGCGACAGTTTGCAGCGCCATCGCCTCCACCAGACGCTCGGTAGCCGCGTTACGTCCAGCTTCACGCTGCTGCTGCCTGGAAGCATTTTCCTCCGCCTGCAGGGCATATTCTTCGGTCAGGGAGTGCTGCAGTTTGGCCATACACCAGTTGAGACGGCGCTCTTCATAGCCATTTTTCGACTCCCAGATTTTGAGGGCGATAAAGGCAATAATCCCCCAGGTTGAGGTTTTGAATTTCGTGCCCAGGCCCTGCATCATCTCCATCAGGTCGCGCATGGAGGAGTCCATTGCACCAATGCTGTTTCCCGCGTTATGCAAAATGCCGGAAGCTTTATCGAGCGCCAGCCCCAGCCCAAGAAAGGTTCCCAACAGACCAAGGATCAACAGCATACCCGGCATAATGGCGGCTATTTTCTCAGCTTTGGTCGCCAGTGATTGGCTCAGCTCAGCGGCCGATCCCATTTCTGCACTCACCCCCGGCTGAGCAGCCTGTAATCCACTTTGCTCCCAGGCATGCTGCCAGCGCGCTTCCTGCGCATTGCGCCTGACGGAGAGCCAGGTGTAGATTACTGCCAGCAGCATTACGCCGAAAAAGCCCATCTGCAGCGCATCAAAGCCTGGGATCAAAAAGTGGCCAATTTCAGTCAGCAGATTCATGCAACCACCTCGACGAGCAGACCCGCTTCAGTACGTTTCTGGCAATCGGCAGCAAAGATGTTGGCGAAATCGGTAATTAAGCTCTGTTCCTGCTGGGAAAGAGAAGACCAGGCACGATCGTTTTGCGAGCAGTCGATCAGCAGTGCACCCACAATCGCCCCCTGATCGAGCAGATACGCTTTGCCTTCCGCAATCAGCTGCTGTTCTTCTTTTTCGAGCATCTGCAGAAAGCCTTCCGCCGCGTTGACGTAGCTATGGCGCGCCAGTAGATCGTCGCCTAGTTGTTCCAGATCGGCCGTATCACGCGGCAGGGTGATTTTAAGATCGTTCAGCACGCCCACTTCACCCGGTTCAAGTTCTTCGTATTTTAGCGCGCGCACCAGACGGTTATGCAGCAAACGATCTTTCGAAAGCGCGCTGTTTTTCTTCTCCCACTCCTCTTCCAGAAGCTGACGGCTTTTCTCCCATGCAATAATCATCTCTTCGAAGACAAACGGGATAATCGGCTTGCCGAATAGTCTCTGAGTGAGGTTATCCAGACGCAGAGTATCGGCATCGCTAAACTCTGCCTCCTGCTGGATCAGCGCGTTCGCGGCATAAACCATAAAGTGCATATCCGCATCGACATCACTGATGGACTTCACGGCCTGCATACGGGTTTCATAGAAGGCGAGCAGCTTTTGCACTGCACGCAGGCGCAGGAAATACTCGAAGTCCTGCAGCGTATCTCGCTTCACGGCGATATCCACTTCTGCTTTTGCGATAAGATAGCTGTTCACCAGTGCGAAAGCCGACACAGCCTCTTTCTCCTCACCACTCAACTCACCTCCCGCTTCAGCCATAGCCTGAGCATGATGGCGAGCCTCTTCAAGCTCCTGCTCCTCCATTTGTTTCTGGTGGGCGTTTTTACACCAGTTAATGACCCACTCCAGGGCTTTCTGCAGCTTTTTTACCAGCGGCTGTTTATCAAGTTTTTCCAGCCATGCCAGCGCGCGATCCAGCCCTGCCAGCGCGCTCTTTACCCATGGCAATGTGATAAAACCGCCTAGCATCTGAAGAATTTTACGTCCCGTGCCGATATGCGGCTTAATGCGTTGCCACATCTGGCTGACTTTACCAACAAAGCCTTCCGCTTTTTCTGCCATGAAACCGATCGCTTTTCCGGCAATTTCTTTTGCTTTGCTGACGACGGATGAAGCGACATCTCGTACGTACGAGACTGCAGAGCAAATACGACTCCATAAACCCATGATTCAACCCTTAGCTCAAACCGAGCATTTTTTTTGCTGTGTTAATGTGTGGTGGAACGAAAGAGGCCGCGTTCGATATCGCGTCGTAAGCATCACGAATTTGCGCAAGTGCACTTTCAAGATGCTTAAGCGTAAGTTTTTGTTCTGATTCCAGTACGGCTTTAGGTAGCGCCAGGCGCATGGCATTGCGGATATCTCGGCCAGAGAGCCCTTCGGAGAGAGACACGGCGCTTTCCAGCATCGTTTCCCGTGCATCGGCAAGCGGAATAGCGCGCACGAGCAATTTTTCCCAGATGCGAAAACGCTCCTGGCTGCCGGGTAACGTAAAACCAACATGGTGAGAGATACGGCTGAGGAATGCGCTGTCGTAGTTTTTGACGAAGTTGGTAGCAAAGATGACGATACCGGTATGCTTTTCCAGCTCAATCAATAAGGTGGAACGCATCGCGTTTACTTCATTATCAATGCCCTGAGTAACAGATGAGAGACGTTTACCCAAAAGGGTGTCTGCTTCATCAAAGAACAACACGGCCTCTTCCTCCGTGGCCTGACGGAAAAGAGCAGCGATATTTTTCGCGGTTTCACCCATAAATTTGCTTTCGAGATCGGCAATACTGACAACCATAATCTTGCGCTTAAGCGAACCTGCCAGCGCCTCTGCCGTCAGGGTTTTGCCGGTTCCTGGTGGGCCAAAAAAATTCAGCACGATCCCGTTCCCCATAGGGTCGACCGCTGCGAATTCCCATTCCACGTAAATTTTATGGAAGTGGTCAATTTTGGCTCTGGCTTCATCAAGCTGGGCAATGACCTGCGTCGTCAGCGCCACATCGTTTTCTAGCGTAAAACGGGGAATAACCGCTGATGCAAACGCCTTATTTTCTTCACCGGCTGCTTTCTCCAGGCCCTGCGTAAATTGCGGTCGAATTCGTCCCAGAGACATGTATTACCTCATTATGGGCTGTAGGAAATTTGAATTAAGTTGCTGGTGCAATATTGGTTAACGGCAGGAGCGTCGAAAACTCCAATGATATTTCCTACCGTTTCGAGCAGACCTACCAATATTGGTCAGTGAAGAGAAAATAGAGGATGGGACTGACAAAATGTGTCAGAAAAAAATATGCTTCAAGAAATAAGAAGAATACCTGGAAAAAGTTCCAGGCATCATCATGATTACGCTTTAAGAGGAAGGGGGGCGATGGAAACCAGCTCCTGGAGCAGTAGCGCGTTATCTTCCGATTTAAATAACAGACGCAAATCTTCCTGCTTACGGGTAAAGGCAAGCGACTGTGGCTCAACGCGACCGCTGATGCTCTCCTTAACTTTGCTATTACACCACTGGCGATAATGTTCCAGCGTGGCAGCATAGCGGCGTGAGTTTTCGCGCATCAGGTGCTCTGCCAGCCTGAATTTTCCGTAGCGATCGCAAAGTTGGCTCTCAATGTAGATCGCTTTTGGCACCAGATCGAGCATGAGAGTAATGAAATCCAGAACCTGTTCTAAATGCCTGTCGCTGAGTTTATCGGCAAAGGAGAACAAGTTATCAATAAACGAGAGAACCTCGTTGCGTTCATTGCCCATTCGGACAATGAGGTGTGCCGCAACGTCATGCGTCTCATCCACCAGCGTGCGATCCAGCAACATAACGCGAGCAGACTCCACGACGCCAAAGTAGCGGGACAGTTTATCCATGTAGAAAATAACATTCTGCGCGTGCACATCTTCGGAGATCAGATCCATGCTCTGCTGCAGTTGATCAATTTTTTTCGACAAATACATGGTTTGTACCACCATTGCCCCCACGATGATCCCCGTGGAGACGCCGACTGCAGCCAGCTGAACGGTCTGTGCCATTTGTATAAGTTGTTTGATGTCGCCAATCGAGGCCGTTTCCAGCACCACCTCTTTTAGCGGAAGGTGTTGAGCGATCCCGCTTTTACCGGACATGGCGTGCCAGTACGCTACCCCATCACGAATAATGACGTGCCCGGTTTCCAGCGCGCTTTGAACCTCTTTGTACACATTCACCCAGTCGATAGTAAGCAACGTTTCCTTCATCAAAAGAAATCTCCACCTTTGTTTAGCATTTGCTGGCGCATGGCAGCAATTTGCACCACGGCAGGCAGCGTAACGCGAAACGCCGGGCCGCTGATGGCCGGGATAGTCAGTAACGCCGTAATGGCCATGCCGATCGGACCGGCAAAAATCCCAATCGCGCGTACCAGTCCCGCATTGGCGGCCAGCGCCAACCCCCTGCCCAGCACCGCTTTCGCTACGGCATTCGCTACGATCATCGCCACCTGGTAGGACATAAATCCGCCCATACGGATTGCGGTGATGATTGCCGTCAGTGCCGCACCACTAGCAAGATTCCCGTCAATTTTGAGTTCGCGACGGATGTTGCGGCGCTCTTCCTCATTCATTTTATCCCAGGAGTCAGTGAATAATTTTGCGAGAAGGGCCTGCTCAATATCGACAGTATCCGCAGAGAAATCGGTTTTAACGGAGAGTTTCTTGCATACGTCCGTCAGGATTTCTTTATAAAGCACGCCGTTACCACGGAAGAGGTTAACAAAGGTATCGCCACCGAAATGTTGTAGCTCCGCCCCGATGAGTTGCCAAACCTGCTTATAGTTTTTACCTGCATCCTGAAATGCTTTCTCACCCGTTAAGGACTCAGTGTAACGCGTCGACCCGTCTTTATCCGTGGTGAGATAGTTAACCAATACTTCCAGCATCTCGTTGTCTGAGTAGCGAAGTAGCTCCAGGTCTTGATCTGTTCTGTATTTTCCCATTATCTCTTACCAGCCGAAGGCTATTTTCAGTTTTAATTGCGTAATTATTAAGGGTGCCTGATAGGTGTTAACGGCATTTGCAGAAAAAACTGCAATGAAAACCCTTCTCTTTTTAGGTAGTACAAGAATAACCGCAGGTAATGACAGAACATGTCAGCGGAAAGCAGAAAAAAACGGCCTTAACCCGAAAGCTAAGGCCGTATTGACGGTAAACGTCACTACTCGTCGAAGTACCAGTATCCCTGGTTAATCAGCCCGGTAAGCTCTTCTACAAACGCCGGGTTTTTCAGCGCATCGCCCAGCTCGGCCTGGCCCAGTTCGGTGTAGCGGCACAGCGCATCCGCCGCCTTCGCGTCAACCGTCTCGAGCTGTTCGCTGTTGATGAAGAAGCTGCCGTTGATATTCAGCACGCGCAGCCCGCTCAGGCGAGACAGCGTTTCGCCGCCCTGCAGCGCGTCCAGCACCTCTTCCGGCGCATACGGCGGCTCGGCGGCGGCGATATCAAGCTCGTGGCGCGGCGTGGAGACAAAGCTGCCGAACCATTTTGTGAAATCATCCGGCTTGCCGATCATGTCGATCATCATCTGACGGATGCGATCGAGCTCGTACTGCTCCACGCGGCCCGGGTGTTCGCGGCAGGTCAGATCCGGATCGCTGTAGTGCTCGCCGCCCAGATCGTTTTCCAGCGCGTAGTCGGCGAAGCTGCTGATCAGATCGCGACCGTTCGGCCCGCGGAAGCCGACGGAGTAGTTGAGCGCCGTTTCATGGGTAAATCCGTCGTGCGGGAATCCAGGCGGGATGTAGAGGATATCGCCCGGGGCCAGATCTTCGTCAATAATCGGCTCGAACGGATCCACATGCAGCAGCGCCGGATGCGGGCAGAACTGACGCATCGGCAGCTTGTCGCCCACGCGCCAGCGGCGGCTGCCCATCCCCTGAATGATAAACACGTCGTACTGATCGATATGCGGGCCCACGCCGCCGCCCGGCACGGAGAAGGAGATCATCAGATCGTCCAGACGCCAGTCCGGCAGAACGCGGAACGGACGCACCAGCTCCGCGGCGGGCATATGCCAGTGGTTCACCGCCTGCGCCAGCAGCGACCAGCCGGTTTCGCCCAGATCGTCGAAGTGCTCAAACGGACCATTGCTGGCCTGCCATTTGCCGTTGAAATGGCTCACCAGACGGCTATCGACCTCCGGCTCCATCGCCAGCCCTGCCAGCTCGTCCGGGGTAATCGGATCGACAAAATTCGGGAAGGCATTTTTCAGCACAACGGGTTGTTTTGCCAGTATTTCTCAAGAAATTCCGGCCAGTTCAGGTTCAGTTGATACGCCATGGGTAGCACCAGTGAGAGGGGAAACAGGCGCGATTATAGGTAAGAAAGCAGAGGGGGAACTTGTCATGGGTCAAACGAGGGCGTGTAGGTCGGGTAAGGCGTAGCCGCCACCCGACACGTACACGGCGGTAAAAACTTAGTCCAGCTTCAGCTCGTCATAATGGGTGATCAGCTTGCCCACGATGCCGTAGTCCAGCGCTTCCGCCGGGGACATCCAGAAGTTGCGGTCGGTGTCTTTTTTCACTTTTTCCAGCGGCTGGCCGGTGGCGTCAGCGATCAGCTTGTTCACGCGATCCAGCATGCGGATGATCTCGCGCGCTTCGATCTCAATATCCGTCGCCTGACCGCGCACGCCGCCCAGCGGCTGGTGGATCATAAAGCGGGTATTTGGCAGCGAGTAGCGGTGCTCTTTTTTCGCGGCCAGGAAGATGGTGATCCCGGCGCTCGCCACCCAGCCGGTGCCGATGACGTGCACTTCCGGGCGAATGAATTTGATGAAGTCGTGGATGGTGTCGCCCGCTTCCACATGGCCGCCCTGGCTGTTGATGTACAGCTTGATCGGATCGTTGCTGACGCTTTGCAGCAGGATCATCTGGGTGATCACTTTCTGCGCCAGCTCCTGGTTGATCTCACCGGAGATCACAATCGAACGGGACTCCAGCAGTTTTTGCTGCAGAGCGCCCGCGCCGTTTGACCCTTCCGCTTTATCCTTGTCGCTTTCTTTCAGTGTGTAGTGCATTGTCTTTTCCTCAGCTTGTCGCGCTCAAAACCAGAGTGTAGCCTGTTTTACCGGTGAAAGTCCTCACCGACACATCACGAGGGAACTTATGCATATTGCCCATGTTGCACTCTGGACCCGCAGCCTGAACGCCCAGGTTCAGTTCTGGGAAACGGTTTTTAATGGCCGCAGTAACGAACGCTACGTCAGTAAAAATCGTCCGGGGTTTGAATCACACTTTATTACGCTGGATGACGGTCCGACCATCGAGCTCATGACGCTGCCGGAGCTGCCCGACGCCCCGCTGCACCCGGAGTTTATCGGCTGGGCGCATATCGCCATCAACGTCGGCAGCAAGGCAAAAGTGGACAGCATGGCCGAGCAAGCCCAGGCCAACGGCACGCTGCTCAGCGCTCCGCGCCTGACCGGAGACGGCTTTTATGAGGCGGTGATCGCGGACCCGGACGGCAACCGCATTGAGCTTGTCGGTGCATAAAAACAGCGTTTCGTTCCTTCACCGCCCCCGCCCCGGCTCGCTATACTTCATACGGTTATCATATTGTTAAATGATAATGATAGTTAATGTGTTAAGATGAAAGGCAGCATAAACAGTCTCTTACGTCGCCGTAGTGACTGTTTGCATCCTCGACATGTCAATCAGCACCGGGGCGGTGAATGGAACACATTGTGTATGTGGTAGATGACGATGACGCCGTCAGACAGTCCGTGATCGGGCTGCTGGACTCGGCAGGCCTGAACGCCATCGGCTTTTCATCGGCAGAAGCGTTTCTGCAATACCGCTTTGAGGATCTGCCGTCGTGCGTGATCCTCGATATGCAAATGCCCGCCATTTCGGGTTTTGAGGTAGCAGACGCCCTCAAGGAAAGCGGGCGCGAAATCCCGATTATTTTCCTCACCGGCCACGGCACCATCCCGATGTCGGTGCGCGCCATCAAAGGCGGCGCGTACGAATTCCTCACCAAGCCCGTCGAATCTAACGCGCTGATCGACGCCATCGAATCCGCACTGCAGCTGGCGGAAAACAACGCCGAGCGCAATAAAGAGCACTACGCCCTGAAGCAGCGCCACATGTCCCTCACGCCGCGCGAGCACGAGGTGCTGACGCTGGCGATAAGCGGCATGCTGAACAAGCAAATTGCCGCCGAGCTGGGCGTCAGCGAGATCACGGTGAAGGTGCACCGCCGCCGCGTGATGGAAAAAATGCAGGTGCGCTCCGTGGCCGAGCTGGTCAGGGCCGTTGAGCGCCTGACCAAAAGCCAGCCCGCGGAGTAACGTTTACGCTTCCTGCGCGGCCAGCGGCAGCGCGAAGGCAAATTCCGTGCCGTGCGGCTCCCGGCGGCGCGCGCTTAGCTTCCCGCAGTGGCGCTCGATAATGCTGGCGCTGATGGTCAGCCCCATCCCCATTCCCTGCGGCTTGGTGGAATAGAACGAGTCAAAAATCTGCTCCAGCCGCTCGGGCTCAATGCCGCTGCCGGTGTCGGCGATCTCAACGATCACCTTCCCGTCCGTGTTGCTGGTGCTGAGGGTGATGGTGCTGGCACGCTCCTTCACCTCGGCCATCGCCTCTACCGCGTTCATCACCAGATTCAACAGCACCTGCTGGATCTGCACGCTATCGCCGGTGATAAAGCTGTCGCTGGCGTTCAACAGATAATCAACGCTTATGTGTCGCTGCTCCAGCTCGCTGCGCGAAAGCGTGATGATATGGTGGATCAGGGAGTGCATGTCGATGCGCGAGAAGGTGGGATCCTGCTTGCGCGTCAGGGACTGAATGCTGCGAATGATCTCCCCCGCCCGCGCGCCTTCGGCGGCGATCTCCTCCAGCCCTTCCCGCACTTTATCCAGCCGGGCGGGCTCGCGGTTGAGCCAGCGCAGGCTCGCTCCGGCGTTCGAGACGATCGACATCAGCGGCTGGTTGATCTCATGGGCGATGGAGGAGGTCAGCTGTCCGACGGTGGTGGCCCGGGACACCCGCGCCAGATCCGCCTGCGCCACCCGCATGGCATCCTCCGCGGCGCGCTGGCTGGTGATATCGGTGATGATGCCGTAATACTCGTTCACCTCGCTGCCCACGCCCACCGGATCGCCAATGCCGAGGATGTAGCGCGTTGAGCCGTCGGGACGCTTAACGCGAAACTCCGCGCGCATCGAGAGCCCGTCGCGCACGCTTTGGGTAACAATGGCGCTGATGCGGGCGTAATCGTCCTCATGGACGAAGGTCAAAAACTCCGCCATGGAGATCGTCTTTTGCTGCTCGGGCAGGCCGAGAATGCGGGCGTACTCGTCCGAGACAAACATCAGATCCTGCTCCAGCTCCCAGCGCCAGCTGCCTGTGTGGCTGATCTGCTCACCCAGCATCAGCGAGGTCTGGCTGGCGCGCAGCTCTTTCTCCACCCGGCGGCGCTGGATGTTCTCCGCCAGCAGCTCGGCGTACAGCCGCGCCGTCTCCAGGGAGACCGCCGCCTGCGCGCCCAGCAGGCTGACCACGCGCGAGTGCTCGGCGGTAAACACTTCCGGCATCAGCCGGTTTTCCAGGTACAGCACGCCCACCAGCCGCGCCTGTTTGAACATCGGGACGCACATAACGGCCGCTCCCGAGGTCACCAGATAGGGGTCCTGACTGAAGGGGTGAAACTCCTCCGGCCTGCCGGTGCGGATCTCCTGCCCGGTGCGGATCACCGCCGCGAGTACCGACAGCGGCAGGTCGGTCGCCGTCGGCACGTCTTTCAGGATCCGCACCCGCACGCCGTCGGTGCTGGTCCAGGCGCTGGCCTCGATCTCCGGAATCAGGCTATCGCTCACGCGAAGCAGCAGGCCGCGCTGCGCCCCGGCGCGTTCGAGGAGGATCGTCATCAGGTTTTCGATTAAGCGCTCAAGGTTGATCTCTTCCGACAGCGCGCGGGAGGCTTTGATGACGCTCTGCAGATCGCGGATGGTCTCGTTCTGGGCGAACGCTACCGTGTCATAGGCGCTCGCCTGCCCGGAGGCCAGCAGGTGCGGGAAATCCTGCTCCATCTGGCGCACCTTGGCCTGCGCGCCCGCCCGGCCCCAGGCGGCAATTGCGCCGCGGAAGTGTGCGTCTGAGGCGGTTGGATAGCCGCAGGCCAGCGCAAAGCGGCCCGCCAGCTCGTGGGCCAGGGCATTAATCGGATTAAATCCGCCCTCGCGGGAGAGCCGGACCGCCTTCTCGTACTGCTCAAGCGCGATGCTGTTCATCCCGTCCAGACGCACGATTTCGGCGTAGATCAGCGCCTCTTTATCCGCGAACGTGCCGGGATTAATGCGCGCCCAGAGGGCGATTTTGTCGTAGTGGGCGTGAATGCTGCGGCGGTGGTTCGCCGAGAAGGTCTCCGGCGTCAGCTGACGCGAAAGCGCCAGCGCGCTGTAGAGATGGTAATCCAGCAGATGGATGTGCCCCGGCGCGGACCACGCGTACCACCCCGCCATCTCCAGATCCGCCTGCGCGTCGGCGTACTCGCCGCAGGTAAAGTGCGCCATGCCGCGATAGAGCCAGTACCAGAACAGCATGGTGGAGGTCTGCTCCGGGGCCTGCTCCGGCGACGCGGGAAGCAGCGCCTCGGGCAAGACCTGCGACGCGGTCCAGGTGCCGATGACCGGCGTGCGCAGGAACTCAACGTAGCCGCGCTGCACCATCAAAATGCTTTCCACGTCCTGGAAGTGGGTTTTACGCACGAACGCCAGGCCGCGATCGATGCTGGTCATCACCCCGTCCAGGTGATCGCCCCGGGAGAGGAAGTTGATCACCTGGTGGCAGGCCGCAAAGCAGGCCATCGTCATATCCCCGTGGGTGACCGCCGCGCTGAAGCAGGCTTTCGCGCACTCGATGGTGAACGACAAAGGCTGGGTCCAGACGCTGAGCTGGTCGAGCGGCAGCAGGGTCTTGGCTTCAAAGGCATCGTAGCCGTGGCGGGTCACCAGCTCGCGGGCCAGCGTGCCGTACTGAAACCCGAGGCGATACTCGGCGTAGCGGTGGCCCATCAGCACGCCAAACCAGGCCATCGCCGTGGTGGAGGCGCCGGTGATGCCGTGATCGAGGGTCAGGTGCATCATGCGGCAGAGCAGTAAAAAGTGCAGGCGCGGGCAGATGAAGCTGGCGCAAATGCTGGCGCTGTAGAGCAGGTTCATCACCGCTTCCGTTTCCGGGTTCTCCATCCGCGAGAGCGGGGCAAAGAGATGTTGCGGCGCGTCATTTGCGCGGTTGCAAAAGCGTTCCCAGGCCTCGTCGCAGTCGGCATCTTCCGGATAGCGGCCAATCTGGATGCCAAACACCCCCAGCCAGCAGAGCGCCGCCTCCAGCGCCAGACGGCTGTCCGACTGACGAATGTAGACTTCCACCAGCAGGTTGGCCGCCAGCGCTTTTTCGGTCAGCCCGCCGGGGCAGCCGAGGATGGCGTCACACAGCTCGCGGGTCCGCTCCAGGTGCCCCAGCGCAAACTCGCAGTCCGCCTCTTCGATATCGAGCATAAAGTCCGACACCGTCCCGGCGTTGCCCAGCGCTCGGGCGGTCTGGATATAGCTCAGCGCCGAAAGATAATCTCCCGAACGCTTCGCGCGTCGCGCGGCCAGCAGGCTCAGCTCGCGGAACCTCTGGCGCTGCGGAGCGGGCTGGATGCTGTCCAGCGCGGCCGTGACGTGATGTACGGCGCGGAACAGCAGCTCATTCCCCGCCGCCTGGCGCGCGGCGTCGGCCAGCAGGCTGGCGGTGGTCAGGTGAAGATGGCTTTTCTCATGCCGATCCAGCAGCGCAAAGGCGGCCTCCTGCACCCGGTCGTGGGTAAAGGAGTACGCTTTCTCCGTCAGCACGATAAGCTGCGCCATCACCGCCGGGTGCAGCGCATAGCGCATTTCCGCCATCGACAGGCCGACCACGCGGCACATCATCTCCATCTCTCCCGTGCCGCCGAGGCAGGCGATGCTGCCCAGCAGGCGGCGCGTCTCGTCGGGCAGCTCTTCGAGCTGCTCCAGCACCAGGGTGACGACGTTTTCGGTGTAATGCCGGGCGCGGATCGCCTGCAGATCGTAGTGCCACTTGTCCTGGTATTTGTTATGCACCACCAGCCCGTCGTCGACGATGCGGCGGAAAAATTCATGCACAAAAAGCGGGTTGCCGCCCGTCTTCTCGTGGATCAGGGTGGCAAGGTCGGTCGTCGCCGCGCTGCGGGTGCGAAACACCGTTGCCAGCCAGCGCGCCACGGCTTTAACCGAGAGCGCCTGCGGGACAATCTCGCTCGCGTCCTGTGCCGCCTCCGGCAGGCTCGCCAGCTGCTGTTGCAGCGTGGGGTCGGACAACGAGCCGATATCGCGGTGAGCGACAACCACCAGCAGCGGGATGGCGCCGCAGTTCACCAGCAGCGCGTTGAGCGTTTGCAGGCTGGCGGCGTCGCTCCACTGAAGATCGTCCAGCACCAGCACCAGCGGGCAGCCCTGCGAGGCAAAGGTTTTCACCAGCGCCAGCACCATATGGCTGAAGCGCGCCCGGGCATCAATAGAAAACGTATCCGCCGAGAAGCGCGGCTTGCTCTCAAGCAGCAGGCCCAGCTCGGGCACCAGGCTGACGGCCAGTTCTTCATAGCCTTCAAGGGCGCGCGAGAGGCGGATTTTCCACTTCGCCACCTCGTCTGCCGGCAGCCCCAGCAGGTGGAGCGTCAGGGTGCGGAACGCGGAGCTTAATACGCCGTAGGGCAGCGACGGTGAAAACTGATCGACTTTGCCCACCGCCAGCAGCACCGTGCGCTGCTGCAGCGTTTTAAGCGCCGTCGCAATGATCGAGGATTTGCCGATCCCCGACGGCCCGCCGATGGTCACCAGCTCCGGCACGCGGTTCTGCCCCACCCGCTCAAACGCGGCAATGACGTCGTTCGCCTGCGGATGGGTCGCGAACAGGGAGTCCGCCAGATGGATCGCCGGGGTGCGGTCCTGCTGGCCGGGGGTAAAGGCGACGATGTCGCCCTCGCAGGTCAGCGTCGCCTGGCAGCGGCGGAGGTCGGCAATCAGCCCGTCGACCGTCTGGTAGCGGTTATCGGGGTGCTTTTCCAGCAGCTTCAGGATGATGGTCGACAGCATCCCCGGCACGTCCGGGCGTATCGCGTCCGGGGCCAGCGGCGCCGAGGCGATGTGGTAATGCGCCCAGTTGGTCTGGTCGTCCTCTCCCAGCTCAAACGGCAGGCGGCCGGTCAGGAGTTCATACAGCACCATGCCGAGGCTGTAGAGATCGCTGCGGTTATCCACGGGACGCTGGGTGCGGGAGGTGTGTTCCGGCGACATCCACGCAGGCGTACCGCCTGAAACCGCAAGCCGGGTCTGGGAGAAAGCATCGGAGAGCGTGCAGGAGAGGCCAAAGCTGCCCAGACGGCAGGTGGCATCGTGCTGAACAAAAATGCTGCCGGGCTTGATATCGCCGTGGATCAGGTTTTGCAGATGCATCTGGCGCAGAGGGACGCAGATCTGGATCGCCAGCTCGATAAAGCGCGCGATCCCCGAGATCGCCCTGCCCGCGCGCCGCGCCAGCAGCTCAAAGGAAAACGGGGCGTACACCAGCGCGAAGCGTCCCCGGTACTGGGTGGAGGCGACGGCGCGAATGGCCCAGCTGTCCTGCAGCATATCGCGCAGCGCAAACTCGTTTTTCAGCAGCCGGGTGGCACGCTCTTCCTCTTCGTCGCTGACCGCGGTGGCGATAATGAACGAGCCGCCGGAATGAGGATGTCGCGCGTGCATCCAGGCGATTCCGCCCTCCTGCGCCAGCACGGTAAAAATCACATCCTCTTTAAGGACAAAAACCCGCCCCTGGTGAAGATTCCCCTGGGCGGGCCAGAATGCAGGCTGCTCGTTTTCGTTCATCCGCGATCCTTATTGTCGGCGGGCCAGCTCCCGCTGGATATGATCCAGCAGAATATCGATGTTAATGGGCTTACGCAAAAAAGCAGCGGCGCCCAGACCGAGAGCGTACCGCTGCATATTTTCATCAGCATGACCGGAGATAAAGAGCACGGGCGGCGGCGGTACGGCCAGCAGCCGCAGCTTGTCAAACAGCTCAAGGCCGCTCATGCCCCGCAGCTTGATATCGGTGATCACCAGCGCCGCGCCGGACAGGGCGAGCGGATGGCTCAGAAATACCTCTGCCGAATCAAACGTATCGGTCGAATAGCCTTCCGACTCCAGGAGATTACTCAACCCGCTGCGGACGGAACGTTCGTCATCAATGATGGCAATGCGCCACGGCAGCGTCATGCTGTTCTTCCTCTAACCAGTCATTTAACGTCGCGGGTATCCTTCGCGGGCGCAGGGGGCGCCGTGCCGCTGATTTTCGGTACGCATTCGTGACGAAACCAGGCGAGGGTAAGCGGTTCGCGACTCAGTAAACGCCGTCCCACCGGGATGAGCTGTTCACCCACCAGCATGCCAAACAGGCCAAGCAGGGCGACAACCGGCGGCGCCGGGGAATGGACGTCGAGCAGAGCGTAAATTACCCCAGCACCCACGCCGCACACCAGCGAAATTATCCATGCTTTCATGACGACGCTCCCGTCTGCGAACTGGCCTGCGGAACGATCGCCTGAGGCGGCGGCGCGCCGTCGCGGGATAAGAGATGGCGCGTCGCCTGTTCACCCGCCAGCATCCCCAGCAGGCCAATCAGCGCCAGCGCGGGCGGCGCGGGGGAGCGCACCTTCAGCACGGCATACATCAGGCCAATCAACACGCCTGCCGCAAGGGATATCAGCCCAGTACTCATCGTGAACTCCAGAGAAAGAGACAGCGGCGAGCCGGATGAGGGACCAGCCCGCCAGCGGGACTTAGCGAGCCGGGACCGGCGCTAAAGTACGGTGCTCGCTCTTCTGGCGAGACGGCGCTTTGTGCACCATGGTGTAGGCGTAATCCACGCCCATGCCGTACGCGCCGGAGTGCTCGCGCACGATGTCCATCACCGCGGTGTAGGTCTCTTTCCGCGCCCAGTCGCGCTGCCACTCCAGCATCACCTGCTGCCAGGTCACCGGGATCACGCCCGCCTGGATCATGCGCTGCATCGCGTAGTCGTGGGCTTCTTTGGAGGTGCCGCCGGACGCGTCCGCCACCATATAAATTTCGTAGTCGCCTTCCAGCATCGCGCACAGGGCAAAGCTGTTGTTGCACACTTCGGTCCACAGACCGGCCACCACCACCTTCTTCTTGCCGTTGGCCTTCAGCGCGTCGCGCACCTTCTGGTCGTCCCAGGAGTTCATGGAGGTACGCTCCAGGATGTCCTGGCCCGGGAACACGTCCAGCAGCTCCGGATAGGTGTTACCGGAGAAGCTTTCGGTCTCAACGGTGGTGATGATGGTCGGGATGTTGAACACCTTAGCCGCTTTCGCCAGCGCCACAGTGTTGTTTTTCAGCACCTGACGGTCAATCGACTGCACGCCAAACGCCATCTGTGGCTGGTGATCGATAAAGATGATCTGACAGTTCGCAGGGGTTAACACTTCGAGCTTTGAAGAGGTCATAGCATTTTCCAGTGGTTAAGGGTAGAAATCGCCGCGAGCGCCGCGACGATAAAGTCACCTTCATCCTGCGGTTTTCTCTCTCCGCGCGTAATTATCTCTTCGTATAGTTAACCTTAGGTATAGTTATACTTTGGTATACCTATCCTATTGTATAACTGGATCTTTGCCGAAACCGGTTCCCATAATCCTGACCATTCCCCTCTCAGTCAGGAGCAGTTATGGTTACCCTCGGTAAAGCCGATCTCATTCTGGTTAACGGCCAGTTTCACACCGTCGATCGCGAGAATCCCGTCGCGGAAGCCGTTGCCGTGCGCGACGGAAAATTTCTGGAAGTGGGTACCGTCGCCGAGGTGATGCAGCACCACGGCGACGGCACCAAAGTGGTCGACTTAAAAGGCCACACCGCCATCCCCGGCCTGAACGACTCGCATCTGCACCTGATCCGCGGCGGGCTGAACTACAACCTCGAGCTGCGCTGGGAAGGCGTGCCCTCCCTGGCCGACGCCCTGCGGATGCTGAAAGAGCAGGCCCTGCGCACCCCGTCGCCGCAGTGGGTGCGCGTGGTGGGCGGCTGGACCGAGTTCCAGTTTGCCGAGCGCCGCATGCCAACCCTGGACGAAATTAACGACGCCGCGCCGGATACCCCGGTCTTCATCCTGCACCTGTACGACCGCGCCCTGCTCAACCGCGCCGCGCTGAAGGTGGTCGGCTACACCAAAGACACGCCAAACCCGCCGGGCGGCGAGATCCAGCGCGACGCCAACGGCAACCCGACCGGGATGCTGATTGCCCGTCCGAACGCCATGATCCTCTACGCCACGCTGGCCAAAGGGCCGAAGCTGCCGCTGGAGCAGCAGGTCAACTCCACCCGCCAGTTCATGCGCGAGCTCAACCGTCTGGGGCTGACCAGCGCCATCGACGCGGGCGGCGGCTTCCAGAACTACCCGGAAGATTACGAGGTGATCGCCGAGCTGCACGAGAAAAAGCAGATGACCATCCGCATCGCCTACAACCTGTTTACCCAGCGTCCGGGCCACGAGCTGGAAGACTTTGAAAAATGGACCGACATGCTCACGCCGGGCCAGGGCAGCGACTTCTTCCGCCACAACGGCGCGGGCGAGATGCTGGTCTTCTCTGCCGCCGATTTTGAAGATTTCCTCGAGCCGCGCCCGGACCTCGCGCCGGGCATGGAGGACGAGCTGGAGCGCGTGGTGCGCCATCTGGTGGAACACCGCTGGCCGTTCCGCCTGCACGCCACCTATAACGAATCCATCAGCCGCATGCTGGACGTCTTCGAGAAGGTGAACCGCGACATTCCGTTCAACGGCCTGCACTGGTTCTTCGACCATGCGGAAACCGTCACCCAGGCCAACATCGACCGCATCAAAGAACTGGGCGGCGGCATTGCCGTGCAGCACCGCATGGCCTTCCAAGGGGAGTACTTTGCCGAGCGTTACGGCATCGAAGCCACCCGCCACACGCCGCCGGTGGCGAAAATGCTCGAGACCGGCGTGCCGGTGGGCTTAGGCACCGATGCCACCCGCGTGGCGAGCTACAACCCGTGGACCGCGCTCTACTGGCTGGTCTCCGGCCGCACCGTCGGCGGGATGCAGATGTACGATCACAGCGCCCGTCTGGATCGCGATACCGCCCTGATGCTCTGGACCCAGGGCAGCGCGTGGTTCTCCAGCGAGCAAAACCTGAAGGGGCAGATCAAGGTCGGCCAGCTCGCGGACCTGGCGGTGCTGAGCAAAGACTACTTCCGCGTGCCGGAAGAGGAGATCAAGGGCATCGAGTCCGTCCTGACGGTGGTCAACGGCGATATCGTTTACGCCGCGGGCAGCTTTGGCCCGCTCGCGCCGCCGGCCATCCCAGTCCTGCCCGAGTGGTCCCCGGTGGTCAAGGTGCCGGGTCACTACCGCAGCGCGCCGCCGCAGGCCGCACGCGTCGGCATGAGTATGGTTCACCACTGCAGCGGCCCGTGCGGGGTTCACAGCCACCAGCATGACTTCGCCCGCACGTCAGCGATGCCGGTGTCCGACGATAACGCTTTCTGGGGGGCGCTGGGCTGCAGCTGCTTTGCATTCTGATGAAAAACACCTTTGCTCCGCCCCGGGTCGACCTGGGGCTGTTCTTCCTGCGCCTGACCGGCAGCCTGCTGCTGCTCTACGTGCACGGCCTGCCGAAGGTGCTGCACTTCAGCGAAGAGCTGACGCGCATTGAAGATCCGTTCGGCTTCGGGCCTTACGCCAGCCTGATCCCGGCGATTGTTGCCGAGGTGGTTTGCCCGCTGTTGATCATTGCGGGCGTCTACACCCGCCTGGCGTGCCTGCCGATCATCGCCGTGCTGCTGGTGGCGATGCTGGCGGTCCACCCGAACTGGTCGATTGCCGAAGGGCAGTTTGGCTGGCTGCTGCTGATTATCTTCACCACTCTCGCCCTCACCGGGCCGGGCCAGTGGCGGCTGCAGCGTAGGGCAACGGAGAGGTTCGCATGACCCAGGTTAACGACGTTCGCGACGCACACGTCGAGACGACGCCCGCACCGACGGTTTCGCCGTGGCAGCCGCTGAGCCAGCCGGTGTTCCGCATGCTGTGGATCGCCACGGTGGTCTCTAACGTCGGCTCATGGATGAGCGACGTCGGCATCAACTGGAGCATGCTGACCCTGAGCGCCGATCCGCTGGATATCGCGCTGGTGCAGGCGGCCAGCAGCCTGCCGATGTTCCTCTTCGCCCTGCCGTCCGGGGTGATGGCGGACATCGTCGACCGACGTAAATACCTGCTCTTCTCCCAGCTGTGGGTATTCATCGCCGCCGCCGGGCTGACGGCGCTCTCCTTCACCGGACACGTCACCCCCACCGTGCTGCTGGTGGCGACGTTTCTGCTGAGCGTGGGGGCGGCGATGAGCTCGCCGCCGTTCCAGGCCGTGGTGCCCGATCTGGTGAGCAAGCCGGAGCTGGGCGCCGCCGTGGCGCTGAACTCGCTCGGGGTGAACATCAGCCGGGCGATTGGCCCCGCGCTGGGCGGTTTCCTGCTGTCGCTCGCCGGGCCGTGGATGGTGTTTGCCCTGAACGCGCTGTCCGTGGTGGGCGTGGCGTGGGTGCTGTGGCGCTGGCGTCCGGCCCCGTCCATTCAGCGTCTGCCGCCGGAGCACTTTTTCTCGGCGGTGCGCACCGGCATCCGCTACGTGCACGCCGCCCCGGTGCTGCGCAACGTACTGGTGCGCACCGTGGCGTTCTTCGTTTTCGGCAGCGCGGGCTGGGCGCTGCTGCCGCTGGTGGCGCGCCGCGAGCTGGGTTTAGGCCCGGCGGGCTACGGCGTGATGCTGGCGTGCATTGGCCTGGGCGCCATTGCCGGGGCCATCCTGCTGCCGCGCCTGCGCCAGCGGCTGAACGCCGACCGTCTGATGGTAGCCGCGAGCCTGGTCTTTGCCCTTACCATGCTGGCGCTGGCGTTTGTGCGCCACGTCTGGCTGCTCAACCTGTTTGAGTTCTTCACCGGCTTCGCGTGGATTGCGGTGCTCTCGACGCTGAACCTCGGCGCCCAGCGCAGCGCCGCCCGCTGGGTGAAGGCCCGCGCGCTGGCGGTCTACCTGACGGTGTTCTTCGGCTCGATGACCACGGGCAGCGCCATCTGGGGGCAGATTGCCTCCCGGTTCGGCACCCCGACCGCGCTGGTGGTCGCCACGCTGGGGATGGTGCTGGCGAGCGCCACCGTGTTCCGCTGGAAGCTGGAGAAAGATCCTGATTTAAACCTCGACCTGAGCGGCCAGCCGCTGGACGGCGTGGAGATTGAGCTGCCCAACGAACGTGGCCCGGTGCTGGTCTCGCACGAGTACATCATCGACCCGCACAACGCAAAAGCCTTCCTGGAGGCGGTCCACGAGCTGCGCCGGGTGCGACGCCGCGCCGGGGCGATGAGCTGGGCGGTATACGAAGATATTGAGCGCCCCGGCCTGTTTATCGAGACCTTCCTGATGGGCTCCTGGATTGAGCATCTGCGCCAGCAGGAGCGCCACACCATGAATGACCTCCTGCTGCAGAGCCGCGTTCTGGCTTTTCATCAGGGCACAACATCACCGGCAATTCGTTATCTGGTCGCGCCGGTATAACCCTAACCATCACCTGTACAGGAACACACTATGGCAACGTTTAAGGCAAAAGACGGCACGCAGATTTACTACAAAGAAGGCGGCGCGGGCAAACCGGTTCTGTTCAGCCACGGCTGGCCGCTGGACGGCGACATGTGGGACAGCCAGCTGAACTACCTGGCCGAGCGCGGCTTCCGCGCCATCGCCTTTGACCGCCGCGGCTTTGGCCGCTCGGATCAGCCGTGGAACGGCTACGACTACGACACCTTTGCGTCCGACATCAACGACCTGATCACCACCCTGGACCTCCAGGACGTTACGCTGGTGGGCTTCTCCATGGGCGGCGGCGACGTGACCCGCTACATCAACAACTACGGCAGCGCGCGCGTGGCCGGTCTGGCGCTGCTGGGCGCGGTGACGCCAATCTTCGGCAAATCCGACTCCTTCCCGCAGGGCGTGGATCAGAGCGTGTTCGACGGCATTCGCGACGGGCTGCGCAAAGATCGCGCCCAGTTCATCAGCGACTTCGCCACCCCGTTCTACGGCATCAACGCCGGACAGACCGTTTCCGCCGGTGCCCTGACCCAGACGCTGAACATCGCCCTGCTGGCGTCGCTAAAGGGCACCATCGACTGCGTGACCGCGTTCGGCGAAACCGACTTCCGCCCGGATATGGCGAAAATCGACGTGCCGACGCTGGTGATCCACGGCAGCAACGACCAGATCGTGCCGTTTGAAAGCACCGGCAAGCTGGCGGCAGAGATGATCAAAAACGCCACGCTGAAGGTGTACGACAACGCGCCGCACGGCTTCGCGCTGACCCACCAGGATCAGCTCAACGAAGATCTGCTGGCGTTTGTGAAGGCGCTGTAAGTCTTTAAAAGCGAAGCCTGATGGCGCTTCGCTTATCAGGCCTACAAGGGCTGGTCCTGTAGGCCGGGTAAGGCGCAGCCGCCACCCGGCGCTTTCGCAGACGCGTTCCGCTCCGCCAGCAGCCGACAAATCTCCGCGTGCTTCTCCTCGGTAAAGGTAAAGCGCGACATAAAGCCCATGCGGATCAGCGAGCCAATCGCCGGCAGCAGACAAATCCCGAAGAACAGCCCCGACAGCACGCCTTGGCTCTGAATTTGCGCCTGCGGCACGTAGCCGATCATCGTCAGAAACACGCCGATTAACCCGCCGCCCACCGCCACCGACATCTTGCCGGTAAAGGTCTGCCCGGAGAAGGTGATCGCCGCGCAGCGCTTGTGGGTGTGGTACTCCGCGTACTCGATGGTGTCGGCAATCATCGACGAGGTGAGGATGTTGGTCATCATCACGAACAGCGTGCTCAGGCCGAGCAGAATAAACAGCATCGTCACCTGCTGATACCCGACAAACCACATCACCACGCGCACCGCCACGTCCAGCCCGCAGAGGATCATAAACAGCTTCCGCTTCTGCATCCGGCGCGTCAGCATCGGGGCGACCAGGCACAGCACCGCCGCGACTATTCCCATCACGCCAATCGCCATCTGCAGGCTGCCGTCGCCCAGATTATTGATAAAGAAGTAGATATACAGCCCGCCCGCCACGTTGTGGAACACGCAGAAAAAGAACGACAGCAAGACGATAAACAGCGGCTTGTTCTGGCGCAGGTTGTGGAAGGTGTCGCGGATGGTCACCTTTTCCGGACTCGGCGGCACGCGCTCTTTGATCTGCATAAAGCCGTTAAGCATCAGCGGCAGGCCCACCAGCATCATCACCAGCGCCGCCATAAAGTAGCCTTTATCGTTGCTGTACTGGGCGAAGAACGCCGCCAGCTTCGGGAAGAAGATGTTGGCGCAGGCAATGCCCGCGTTCACCCCGAGCATCGCCGCCGTCACCGCGCGGGTGCGCTGGCCGGAGTCGTTGGTCATCACCGACGACATCGACCAGAACGGGATATCGGAGATGGCGTACAGCGTCCCCCACAGGATATACGTCACCCCGGCGTAGAGGATTTTGGTGGTCATGTCCGCTTCGATTTTATAGAACGACAGCAGCGTGACGCCGGTGATCAGCAGCGGCGCGATCAGCAAAAAGTGGCGAAACTTGCCGAACCGGCTGTTAATGGTATCCATAATACTGGCAAACAGCGGATCGTGAACCGCGTCCCACGCGCGGGCAATCAGGAAGATGGTACTGGCCGCCAGCGCCGAGATCCCCAGCACGTCGGTGTAAAAATAGTTAATAAACGAACCCACTAAACCAAAGCTAAAACACTGACCTAAACCATAGCCAAAATAAGACCACAGCTCGCGAGACGGTATTTTCATTGTCATTGCCATTGTTATATGCCTGCCTGGTTGCCCGGCGGTCGGCCGCCGGGTCGATATTATTAGTCCTGCGCCTGCGGGGCGATCTTGCGCAACTGCTGCATCAGGGCGATTTCACGGCGCGAGAACGGAATACCGTTCTCCTCGAACACGTCGTGGAACCAGAGGCGGCAGTAGTCCGTGGACTCCTTCATCACCACCGGCCACGGCAGCCACGTCTGGGTTTTGCCGCGCACCAGCCCCCACTGATACGGTGCGACCTTCGCCGCGTACATCAGCGGAAGCTGCTCCTCGATGGTGCTGCCCACGTGGCGCGCCAGCCATTCGGTACAGAACATCGGTCGTCCGAGCTGTTGCAGCTGCTGGATAATCGCCGTCATGCGGCCAGTGTGGGTGTAGGCGTGGAAGCTCACCACGTCCGAGAGCGCCAGCGCGGTCTGGTCCAGCGGATGCTGAAAGAACGTCTCGCCCTCCTCTTCCGGCGGCAGACGCCACGCGCAGACGGTGAGCGGCTGGGTTGGGTCTTCTTCACGCACCCACTGGAACGCCAGCTTCATCAGCGCGTGGGCGCAGGTCTCCAGCTTCGCGTCGTACTGCACTTCCTGCGTGCCGGTGGCGAAAATGCCGCGGTTGCCCGGCTCGTTGTAGAGATCCCACAGCAGCACGCGCCTGTCGTCGCGGTACTGGCGTACAACGTCGCGGATATAGCGTTCAATGTCTGCCCAGCAGTCGGGATCGCACACCTTGTCGCGCCCCGGGCTCGCCGCCGCCTGGCTGTTGTGCTTGCCCGGTACCGGCGGCTTTTGCGGGCCGAGGTACGGCTCGTCGCCGGAGAAACCGCAGTCGTCCATCAGGGTCAGCATGGTGCTGAAGCCGCGGCCGTCGGCAATCGTCAAAAAGCGGTCGATGCGCGCCATCAGCCCGTCGCGGTCGTGCTCCCAGACGATAAACGGCAGGTTGATGCGCAGGGTGTTGTAGCCCGCCTCCGCCGCCCAGCCCAGCTCGCGGTCAATCGTCCCGGCGTCGAAGGTCTCTGCCTGCCAGATATCGGTCCAGTTCACCGCCGTCGACGGCAGATAGTTAAACCCGCACAGCCAGCCTTTTTGCTGATACCACGCCTGTGCCTGCTCCCTGCTCCACTGCTCTTTCATTACGCGTCCTCTTACTGATAATATTTAGCTAATAAATATTAGTTGCAGGATAAATGCGCAAATCACGGCGTTTAGAAAAGCGACGGCCCTCACAAAGTTCACGCTTCGATGAATGAGAAACGTGATCGACGGCGCTAAAGCGTGCGGTTAGGGTATGATGCGAATTCGCGAAAGGGAGAGGACGGATGAAGCGAAAAACGAAAGTGACGATGAACGATATTGCGCGGGCGGCAGGGGTGTCGCAGGCGACGGTATCGCTGGTGCTTAACCAGTCCCGCAACATCAAGCTCAGCGACGATACCCGCCAGCGGGTGATTAACGTGGCTACCGAGCTCGGCTACGACCGCCTCCCCGCCGTACACGCCCCGCGCAACCAGGAAGAGATCGCCCTGCTGGTGAGCTCCATGCAGAGCTTCGACCCGTTTATCGACGCCATCAGCCAGGCGCGGGAAGCGTCGTGGCGCAACGAGACTCTGCTCACCGTCTACGACTACGGCGACGACATCGAGCTGGCGCTGAACATCATCCGCCAGCTGGAGAAGCGCAACTGCATCGGGATTGTCCTCGCCTCACCGGTCACCACGCTGGTGGACATGACGGCCTTCCAGGACTGCACCCGCATCCCGCTGGTGCTGCTCAACCAGCGCGACCCCGGCTCGCCGCTGCTGCCGTCGTTTATCCCGGACGACTACGCCAACGCCTTCCAGGTCACTAAACACCTCATCGCCTGCGGGGCCACGCGCATCGCCCACATCACCGGGGAGAGCTGGATGGAGGCCTCGCGCCAGCGTCTGGCGGGCTACCAGGCGGCATTACAGCAGGCCGGACTCGCGTGCGACGACGGCCTGGTGCGCCAGACCAACTGGCAGTTCAGCGAGTCCTTTACCGCGACGACCTCTCTGCTGGAACTGGCCGAGCGCCCGGACGCCATCTTCTGCGCCAGCGACTGGCTGGCGATTGGCTGCTATCAGGCGCTGGCGGTGAACGGCGTGCGCATCCCGCAGGACATGCTGCTGGCGGGCTACGACGACCAGAAGATCTCCGAGCAGCTCACCCCGCCGCTGACCAGTATCCAGCTGCCCTACAGCGAGCTGGGACGGCTGGCGGTGGAGTACCTGTGCAATCAGGAAGATGCCGCCACGCACGTGACGCTGGCGGGCAGGCTGAAGGTGCGCGCCTCAAGCCACGTCTGAGGTAAACACCATCCCCGCGTAGGGCTTCTCGCGACACGCCGCCAGCCGCGCGGCGAGGCTGCCCACGTGCAGCTCCAGCTTGTGCCCGTCCGGGTCGAGAAAATAGTACGACGCTCCCTCGCTTTTGTTCTGCTTCCAAACGGTGACGCCCGCCTGCTCCAGCCTGTGCGAGAATGGCCCAAAATCTTCTTCCGTGACGGTAAACGCGTAGTGGGTGTAGTCGCTCTCCTGCGGCGGCACGTACCGGCGCGCCTCGTCGTACGACAGGCAGACCCACAGATCGCCGCAGGTGAGATAGGCCCCGGTATTCCAGCGGGCGTGCAGCGTCAGGCCCAGCAGCGCGTGCCAGAAGGTGACGCTTTTTTGCAGGTCGCTGACCGCGAGGGTCAGGTGGTTGAGAGATTGCAGCATGACGTGCCCTTTTGTTTTTCGCGCCGGACGTGATACGGTAAAGAGATGAACATAAACCACGCCGTGCTCACCGTAAACCGCTGGTGGCTGCCTTCGTAAAGGCGGCACGGAGTAGTTTTCCCCATTTTCAGATAGCCGCCGAAAGGCGGCTTTCTCACATCTAAGACCCCTTTCGGCATTACAACGTTAAGGAGTCTTTATGAACGCACCAACCATCCTCACCGGCGACCGCCCAACCGGCCCGCTGCATCTTGGCCATTTCGTCGGATCGCTGCGCCAGCGCGTGGCGCTCCAGCAGACGCACAGCCAGTTTGTGCTGATTGCCGACCTTCAGGGGCTCACCGATAACGGCAGCAACCCGCAGAAGATCCGCGATAACATCCCCGAAGTGCTGGCCGACTACCTCGCCGCCGGTATCGACCCGAACCTGACCACGATCTGCCTGCAGTCTGCCCTGCCCGCCCTCGCCGAGCTGACGATGCTGTATATGAACATCGTCACCGTCGCCCGCGTGGAGCGTAACCCGACGGTGAAAAACGAGATTGCGCAGAAGGGCTTCGCCCGCTCGCTGCCGGTCGGGTTTATGGCCTACCCCATCAGCCAGGCAGCGGACATCACCGCGTTCAAGGCCGAGTGCGTGCCCGTCGGCGACGACCAGCTGCCGATGATTGAGCAGACCAACGAGATTGTGCACAAGATGAACAGCCTGCTGCCCGCCCCGGTGCTGCGCCACTGCAAGGCGATGCTGAGCGACACCAGCCGCCTGCCCGGCATCGACGGCAGCGCCAAGATGTCGAAATCGCTGGGCAACACGCTGCACCTTTCGGCCAGTGAAGAGACCATTCACCGTGCGGTCAGCGCCATGTACACCGACCCGAACCACCTGAAGGTGAGCGACCCGGGGCAGATTGAGGGGAACGTGGTGTTTACGTACCTCGACGCGTTTCATCCGGACAAGGAGAAAGTGGCGGCGATGAAGGCGCACTATCAGTTAGGCGGGCTTGGGGACCGGGTTTGCAAGAACGAGCTGGAGGGGTGTTTGCAGGAGCTGATTGCGCCGATGCGGGAGCGGAGGGCGATGTATATGCAGGACAAGGGGGAATTGATGGCGATGCTGAAGCGCGGCACGGAACGGGCGCAGGGGGTGACGCAGGAGACATTGAGGGAGGTGAAGGTTGGGCTGGGGGTGCCGGTGTTTTGAAAGTGTGAGTTAAGAGAGAGTTAGCGGTGGAGTGTATGGTACTGGCATGAAGCCGCTAACTCGTTTATTACGAAAATAAGCAAGGCGCAATAAATTCTTAAATGCATTATTAGCCATTGTTGTTTGTTATTCTATTAAGAGCGCTATATTCATAGACTCTTTTTTTAACCGTCTCGGCAAATGCTATGGGCAAGTTTATTATTTACATGCTACATATATTATTCTGTGGTTATGTACTGGCTACATTGACCTGCCCCCACGATTAGATACAACACTCAGTTAGTAACGTCGGAATCTTCATTCTCAGAATGACCCTTTCTCCAGCCCGCTGCAAATTCAGACGGTGTCTGATAATTCAGCGTGGAGTGCGGGC
>NZ_JBIMQP010000059.1:0-1422 GCF_043945315.1 Enterobacter cloacae complex sp. 2024EL-00227 | reverse complement strand
GTGGCGAGCTGCGTTTCCAGCAGCGTCAGCCGGTCATGCAGGTACTGGTCGCAATCGGTGGCCACGGCCAGCGGCAATTCGCTGGCCTGCTTGAGGCTGGCGAATTTCGCGGGCGGCACCAGGTAGTTGTAGCGGCTCGCGTTTGAAAACGGGCGTGCTCGCATTCGACGCCGCTTTCGGCTCGAATTAACTGCAACTGACGGCGCGCTGATGCTCACGCTATCTGCAAACGAGCTTGCAATCGACGGCGGCGGCTCGCATTTCATGGCGGCGTGCTCGAATTAATTGCAAGTGAAATGCCGGGTTCCAAGCTATCCAAAATCAATAGATGCAGTGCCGGCTGCCCGCTAACGCCTCTGAGCGGTCAGACGGGGATTGACCTACGCCGCCTCTCGCACGAGACGGATATCGACTTCTCTGTCAACGTACTTCCATTCCTCTGTTGCACGCAGTTCGGAAAGCAATGCGTTGAACTCAGCCTCATGGGTTGGCGCGAACTCGAACCAATTGAGAAAATCGAACGGTTCATTTTCAGAGAGGTCGCGGCAGTGGTGGAGCTTGCGCGCTACTGCAGGCAAGTAGTTGAGCCCGATTTGGATGTGCTTTGACTTTTCGAAAACGCTCCGGCGCTCGTCTTGCGTGAATTCCCACCAAGCTGTGTTTTTTCGGATCGGTATCAACGCAGCGCAAGTTGCTTCTGGGCGCGCTAGCCCTTGCTGCTTCACCACAATTTCGTTCTTCTCTTCGCGCATGACATACCGTTCATTGCTTGTTATTCCGCGAAGTACCCAGG
This sequence comes from Enterobacter cloacae complex sp. 2024EL-00227, assembly GCF_043945315.1. Taxonomy (NCBI): domain Bacteria; kingdom Pseudomonadati; phylum Pseudomonadota; class Gammaproteobacteria; order Enterobacterales; family Enterobacteriaceae; genus Enterobacter; species Enterobacter cloacae complex sp. 2024EL-00227. The sequence goes on along the minus strand of NZ_JBIMQP010000059.1, from coordinate 629 downwards.
GTGCATTGGTTTCGGGCTGCAACTCTGAGGCAGATATTACGTTGAGCCTTTTGGCTTCAGGCAGTGACTTGCCAACTATGGTTTCGGTTCCAACGATCCGCCAAAGACCGCTGTCTCCGCCGACGAATGCAAATAATCGTGTATCCATTTCACCCCCTTCATGTGAGTGTGTTAACTTTTTTACAGCCTCAAAAAACCTATCTGCCCATCCCATGCTTGTGCATCATCGTCTCGCCTCGCTTAGCGTAGTATTGCATTACGCTTACCAGCGCCCCCAGTTAAATTGTAAATATAGCATCGAATTGGTCTGTGATACAACCGCCAGAAAATAGCCGTTTGTCGCCATTTCAAAAATTAATTGTACCGTATCGGTACGCCCTAACTAGGCGTCAGGCCGGAACCTTGGGCCGCGTCAGGATAGGGCCGATTCCAGCATTTTCTGACGCCTCGCCGGCAACCTCTAGGGCCTCAACCTGACAGGCCGTACGCTTAACGTACGATTTTTAATGAGATGGTCACTCCCTCCTTCCCGGTACTATGCTGAGGACAGGCTTTCATTCGGAGAACTATCATGGAAAACATTGCGCTCATTGGTATCGATCTGGGTAAAAACTCTTTCCATATTCATT
>NZ_JBIMQP010000058.1:0-1582 GCF_043945315.1 Enterobacter cloacae complex sp. 2024EL-00227 | reverse complement strand
ACTACCTGGTGCCGCCCGCGAAATTCGCCAGCCTCAAGCAGGCCAGCGAATTGCCGCTGGCCGTGGCCACCGATTGCGACCAGTACCTGCATGACCGGCTGACGCTGCTGGAAACGCAGCTCGCCACCGTCAACCGCATGGCGCTGGCCAACGAGCTGCCGGACGCCATCATCACGGAGTCGGGCCTGAAGATCACGCCGCTCGATGCGGCGGTGCCCGATACCGCACAGGCCCTGATCGACCAGACGGCGATGATCCTACCGCACGTCAAGATCACCGAATTGCTGCTGGAGGTAGACGAATGGACGGGCTTCACCCGGCACTTCGCCCACCTGAAGTCAGGCGACCTGGCCAAGGACAAAAACCTGTTGCTGACCACGATCCTCGCCGACGCGATCAACCTGGGCCTGACCAAGATGGCGGAATCGTGCCCCGGCACGACCTACGCCAAGCTGGCCTGGCTGCAAGCCTGGCACATCCGCGACGAAACCTACGGGGCGGCACTGGCCGAGCTGGTCAACGCGCAGTTCCGACATCCCTTCGCCGAGCATTGGGGCGACGGCACCACGTCATCGTCGGACGGCCAGAACTTCCGCACCGGCAGCAAGGCCGAGAGCACCGGCCACATCAATCCGAAATACGGCAGCAGCCCAGGGCGGACGTTCTACACCCATATCTCCGACCAGTACGCGCCGTTCCACACCAAGGTCGTGAACGTCGGCGTGCGCGACTCGACCTACGTGCTCGACGGCCTGCTGTATCACGAATCCGACCTGCGGATCGAGGAGCACTACACCGACACGGCAGGGTTCACGGACCACGTCTTCGCGTTGATGCACCTGCTGGGCTTCCGCTTCGCCCCGCGCATTCGTGACCTGGGCGACACCAAGCTCTACATCCCGAAGGGCGATGCCACCTACGAGGCGTTGAAACCGATGATCGGCGGCACGCTCAACATCAAGCACGTCCGCGCCCATTGGGATGAAATCCTGCGGATGGCCACCTCGATCAAGCAGGGCACGGCGACGGCCTCGCTGATGCTCAGGAAGCTTGGCAGCTACCCGCGCCAGAACGGCCTGGCCGTCGCCCTGCGTGAGCTGGGACGCATCGAGCGCACACTGTTCATCCTGGACTGGCTGCAAAGCGTCGAGCTGCGCCGCCGCGTGCATGCCGGGCTGAACAAAGGCGAGGCGCGCAACGCGCTGGCCCGCGCCGTGTTCTTCAACCGCCTGGGGGAAATCCGCGACCGCAGCTTCGAGCAGCAGCGCTACCGGGCCAGCGGCCTCAACCTGGTGACGGCGGCCATCGTGCTATGGAACACGGTCTATCTGGAGCGGGCCGCGAACGCCTTGCGTGGCCACGGTCAAGCCGTCGATGACGGCCTGTTGCAGTACCTGTCGCCGCTCGGCTGGGAGCACATCAACCTGACCGGCGATTACCTCTGGCGCAGCAGCGCCAAGATCGGCGCGGGCAAGTTCAGGCCGCTACGGCCGCTGCAACCGGCTTAGCGTGCTTTATTTAATGAGATGGTCACTCCCTCCTTCCCGGTACTATGCTGAGGACAGGCTTTCATTCGGAGAAC
>NZ_JBIMQP010000057.1:0-1674 GCF_043945315.1 Enterobacter cloacae complex sp. 2024EL-00227 | reverse complement strand
TTTTTTAGGATGAACAGCGATGGCTCAGTACGGTGTTGAAACCTGGGACGCCTCAGGCAGGGTGAACAACTATGGAATTAAGCCTGTCAGTGTAAGCGGCTACCTACAGTTGGCCCAGAATGAAAAAACAGGCTCTTACTCCGTAGTGCTTCCACCGGGGTGTAAGCTTACTTATTTTCAGATCATGAACGGCGATCAGTGGGGAACAAGCCGGAGGAAGATCACTATTTCAGGTGGGACCGCAACGGTATCGGCAGTAGGCGATACCGACTATTCTGCAGGGACTGAGCCTGCGGCCGCGGCGTATATCATTTTCCAGATAGAGAGAGCATAAATGGCGCAGTATGGCGTTTTACTGACGACGACGGCCGGAGAAGTATGGGTCACCGCTAACAGTTCGCCTATTTCGTTGCAGGCACGGAAGACAGCAGAACTACAGGGGACATCGGGTTTCAATACCAAAGTGACGCACACATTTCCCTCAGGTCAGCCCGTTGTCGCCTTTGTTCATTGCACGGTTGAGGTGGAAATCACCCAGACGATAAGCGGGAACACCATCACTATTGATTTCCTCAGACCAAATGCAACCGGCACAGCGTATGTTTATTTTTTCTCTATTTTCCCACAGACAAAGCCAGACTACGGGCTGGCCGTCTGGGATGCGTCAGGGACGCTTATTTTGACAAACGAAACGCGCACACTCAGTGATGTGGTAACCCTCGGTACTGCCGGAGTAGATGCAAGTTCAGGTTATAACATCAATACCACGCTGGCGGGGAAATGGGCCTGTATGCCTGCCATGCTGGGTCTAATTACTGGAGTTATATCGGCCGGCGGACAGCCGCAGCCCTACTCGGCGATTTACAAGAGCATGGCAAAACTTGAGGGAGGCAATACGCGAATATTCGCCAGACCACAAACAACGCCCAGCGGAAACCTTCAGAACGTCGCGTATTCAAATCTGAGAAACGTGATAATGGCCATCAACTGCGCCAACTACGATTGATCGTTTTCAGCGATCAATCTTATGAAATTGATCTACAAAATCAATTATATCCCCTTGATTCATCTTGATATTGTTTAGCTTCGTGAATACCCTGGGATATAACCACTATGAAAAACATGATTCTTTGCCTGGCGGTGGCTGTATTGCTCTCCGGTTGCGCTGGCGTTCTTCAGAAGCAGCAACCTATATGTACCGGAACGGCCCTAATCGGCGGGCAGGAAAACATCGTCCAGATTTACGGAGTGCGTAAGCAAAGTAACCAGACCCAGTACCGCGCCGGTTACCCATTTAACTGGTCATGGGTTAGCGCAAACACGTTCAGTAGTACCACCTGCCATTAACTCAAACATTTTGAATAAACCTCGCCCCGGCGGGGTTTTTTATTGCCCGAAAGGAGCGCATATGTCTGCAGGAACTATCATCCTGACAAACGGGTCCGCTATTGTTGGCGGTTCCGGAACCTCATTCGCAACCGAACTCGCCGCAGGTGACTTTATTGTCTCCACTGTAGGCGGCGTTGATTATACGCTGCCAGTAAAAACGGTTGACGGTAATACCCAGGTGACTCTGGTTAGTAACTTTACCGGGCCTACTCAGGCCGGTGCAGCCTGGTCAGCTGTTCCCCGTGTGGCGCTGAACATGGTAACTGCCGCGCTGGTGGCGCAAAG
>NZ_JBIMQP010000056.1:0-1833 GCF_043945315.1 Enterobacter cloacae complex sp. 2024EL-00227 | reverse complement strand
TCGATTACATTGAAGTGTTCTACAACCGGGCCCGGCGCCACAGTCACCTCGGCGGCCTCAGTCCGGAGGCCTTCGAACAGGCCTCATCGTGAGGACAGAATTTGTCTACGGGCGTGGGGTCAGTCCACTAGGGTTACCTAATTCACCTATGTCTACTTCTGGCACAATGCAGAAATGAGATAGATTTACTTTATCCGCTTCTCGCTCAAAGCTGTCCGTAATCCCCTGCCTGCTTAAAAAAACCGGATTAACGTGTGATGTTTTTACGTTTTCCAGGCAGCCTTCATCGGTAAGTACCTGTCTTACAGACTTCAATGCACTTAGTTAAGAAACATCCTAATCGTCCTTTCGCCGATCGCGAGATCTGTTATGGCAGCTAAACTCGATTGATACCCCAATCCGCCGGGCAGCATTTCCTTTCCGCACGCAAGAAGGAGAAGATCATGAAAGCAGTAATTTACAACGGTCCTTATGATGTAAAAGTAAAAGACGTACCGGATGCGAAAATTGTCCGCCCCACGGATGTACTCGTCCGCATCACCACCACCAACATTTGTGGGTCGGACTTGCACATGTATGAGGGCCGGACCAGCTTTGAACAGGGACGGATTCTGGGTCACGAAAACCTGGGTGAAGTGGTCGAAATTGGCTCAGGCGTTGAACGTATTAAGGTGGGCGACTATGTTTGTCTGCCGTTTAACGTGGGATGTGGTTTTTGCGAAAACTGTGAAAAAGGTCTGACCGGCTTTTGTCTCACTACCAATCCGGGTTCGGCAGGCGCAGCTTATGGTTTTGCTGAAATGGGTCCCTGGGAGGGGGGGCAGGCGGAACTGCTTCGGGTGCCATTTGCCGACTTTAACTGCCTTGTTCTTCCCCCTGATGCGGCAGAAAAAGAAGATGATTATGTGATGCTCTCTGACATTTTTCCTACCGGCTGGCATGCAACAGAACTTGCCGGATTGAAGCCTGGTGAAAGCGTGGCCATTTATGGCGCGGGGCCGGTCGGTTTGATGGCAGCTCATTCGGCGATCATTAAAGGTGCTTCACAGGTGTTTGTGGTTGATACGCACACAGACCGGTTGGCTCTGGCTGAAAAAATGGGGGCGACGGGCATCAATGCTACTGGCGATGAAGCTGTACAAAAAATTCTCGACCTGACGGATGGACGCGGTACGGATTGTGGCTGCGAATGTGTTGGCTATCAGTGCTGTAACAAACATGGCCATGAAGATAACTCTGTCACCATGAACAGTCTTGTTGCGTCGACGAAAGCAACCGGGGGAATTGGTGTGGTTGGCGTCTTTATTCCTCAGGATCCGGGGGCTGAATCGGAGCTTGCCAGAGAGGGTAAGATGCCATTTGATTTTGGGAGTTTCTGGTTTAAAGGACAGGCAATCCGTACCGGCCAGGCGAACGTTAAGGCCTATAACCGTCAGCTGTCTCGCCTCATCCATCACGATAAAGCCAGTCCGGGCAAAATAATTTCTCATCGTCTTTCGCTTGAAGAGGCTCCTGCCGGATATAAGCACTTCGATGAGCGGGATGAAGGATGGACGAAGGTTATCCTTAAGCCTTAAATAGAGTTATCCGGTATGAGAAAGCAAAAACCGGGAAAGAATGTATGACTTTTGACAGGGTGCAATAAAATATCCTGTCAGGGCGTTATTATTCATACTTTCAGCTGCCAGGTGATGCTGCCAACTTACTGATTTAGTGTATGATGGTGTTTTTGAGGTGCTCCAGTGGCTTCTGTTTCTATCAGCTGTCCCTCCTGTTCAGCTACTGACGGGGTGGTGCGTAACGGCAAAAGCACCGCCGGACATCAGCGCTATC
>NZ_JBIMQP010000055.1:0-1846 GCF_043945315.1 Enterobacter cloacae complex sp. 2024EL-00227 | reverse complement strand
GGCACCGGCGCCCGGCAAGGTGGGCGGATTCCCACACGGCTCCGGCGCCCGGAAAGGGTGGGCGGATTTCCACACAGCACCGGCGCCCGGCAAGGTGGGCGGATTCCCACACGGCACCGGCGCCCGGAAAGGGTGGGCGGATTTCCACACAGCACCGGCGCCCGGCAAGGTGGGCGGATTTCCACACGGCACCGGCGCCCGGCAAGGTGGGGGGATTCCCACACGGCACCGGCGCCCGGCAAGGTGGGCGGATTCCCACACGGCACCGGCGCCCGGCAAGGTGGGCGGATTCCCACACAGCACCGGCGCCCGGCAAGGTGGGCGGATTCCCACACAGCACCGGCGCCCGGCAAGGTGGGCGGATTCCCACACGGCACCGGCGCCCGGCAAGGTGGGCGGATTTCCACACGGCACCGGCACCCGGCAAGGTGGGCGGATTCCCACACGGCACCGGCGCCCGGCAAGGTGGGCGGATTTCCACACAGCACCGGCGCCCGGCAAGGTGGGTGGATTCCCACACGGCACCGGCGCCCGGTAAGGTGGGCGGATTTCCACACGACAGCGGCGCCCGGCAAGATGGGCGGATTCCCATATCGACATGTATGTAGCTTGTGTTATCCGTGGATTGTGCAGCTCAGCGGGTCGCTGGTCGTATGGCGTAGTGTCCCCCGTAACCGGCCGCGTGCGGCCGCTAACTCGCAGTACGGCGCCGCGACCCGAAGGCGGGCCGCCGTTCCCGCGCGCAGGCGCGCGGCGCCCACTGCGCACCCCCGTGGGGGACATACGGCAGCTGTGTGGCGGTGAGCGGGATTAGGGCTTTGCAGGGAGGGGGCTGGGTCGGGCGATACGTTCAGCATTGCGGTTTCCGGCGATTTGCGGCCGGTGCCCGTTTAACTCCGGCGTGGTCGCCTTCCATGCCCTGACGGCATAAGAAAATAAAACCGCCATGCTGCGGTCATTCATGATTTTGTGGTGTAGCGATAAATAGTCATGCGAGAAACGTTGAAGCGCTTAGCAACTGCACCAACTGTCATTTCAGGATCAGCAAGTAAGATTCTAATTTGTTTAACATCTTCTTCAGAAAGTGACGGTTTTCTCCCTCCCACACGGCCCCTTGCGCGTGCAGCTGCAAGGCCTGAGCGCGTTCTTTCAATATTGCGGTTGCGTTCAAAGCTAGAGAATATCGCCATCAGATGAGTATAGATTTCCCCTATAACTGGCGCATTTGTGTCTATTCTGTCCTTGATGGCTATGAAAGTTATTCCGCGTTTCTTCAGGTCGTCGAGTAAAGTAATGACTTGACCCAATGAACCGCCGAGCCGATCTAGTGCCCAAACTACTAGGGTATCTCCCTCGCGCAATGCTTTCAGGCAGTTCTCCAGTTCCGGCGCACCTTTTTTGTCGCGCTTTGGGCCGCTACGTGAGGTCTGATCCTGATAGATTTGCTCACATCCAGCTTTTGTTAGTTCGTCAACCTGGTGCGCCACATCCTGAAGATGCGTAGATTTACGTGCATAGCCGATTTTCATTCTTTTCTCGCTAATTAGTTATGGGGTTATTGTTATGTTGATACAGTAACGAGTTTTGTTACATGAGGGGAGTCATTTTTCGGGAGAAGTCAGGACTTTTCAAGACTGTCACAAAAACCATCGTTTTTGATACATTAATTTAACCAATAGGTTGCAGATCAAATCGCCTGTAACAGCCTTTCTGGCTGTTTGTCGTTTTCAGAAGACGGCTGCACTGAACGTCAGAAGCCGACTGCACTATAGCAGCGGAGGGGTTGGATCCATCAGGCAACGACGGGCTGCTGCCGGCCATCAGCGGACGCAGGGAGGACTTTCCG
>NZ_JBIMQP010000054.1:0-2010 GCF_043945315.1 Enterobacter cloacae complex sp. 2024EL-00227 | reverse complement strand
CGATTACATTGAAGTGTTCTACAACCGGGCCCGGCGCCACAGTCACCTCGGCGGCCTCAGTCCGGAGGCCTTCGAACAGGCCTCATCGTGAGGACAGAATTTGTCTACGGGCGTGGGGTCAGTCCATCATCATCCAGCCAGAAAGTTATGGAGCCACGGTTGATGAGGGCTTTATTGTAGGTGGGCCAGTTGGTGATTTTGAACTTTTGCTTTGCCACGGAACGGTCTGCGTTGTCGGGAAGATGCGTGATCTGATCCTTCAACTCAGCAAAAGTTCGATTTATTCAACAAAGCCAAACAGAAGCCACTGGAGCACCTCAAAAACACCATCATACACTAAATCAGTAAGTTGGCAGCATCACCTTTTGCGTCTATAGTCATGATGTCAAATGAACGCGTTTCGACAGGAAATCATCATGAATAAATATCAGGCAGTTATTATTGGTTTTGGCAAGGCTGGAAAAACATTAGCCGTCACGCTGGCAAAAGCAGGTTGGCGTGTGGCTCTCATCGAACAATCAAATGCAATGTATGGCGGGACCTGTATTAATATCGGCTGTATCCCAACCAAAACATTGGTTCATGACGCACAGCAGCACACAGATTTTGTCCGTGCCATACAGCGTAAAAATGAAGTGGTTAATTTTTTACGTAATAAGAATTTTCATAATCTTGCGGATATGCCCAATATCGACGTGATCGACGGCCAGGCGGAGTTTATCAATAATCATAGCCTGCGTGTTCATCGGCCTGAGGGAAATTTGGAGATTCATGGCGAGAAAATTTTTATTAATACCGGTGCACAAGCCGTGGTTCCGCCAATTCCTGGAATTACCACCACGCCTGGTGTATATGACAGCACCGGATTACTTAATCTAAAAGAATTGCCTGGGCATTTAGGTATTTTGGGCGGCGGATATATTGGCGTTGAGTTCGCCTCTATGTTCGCTAATTTTGGCAGCAAAGTAACCATTTTAGAGGCAGCTTCGCTGTTTTTGCCTCGGGAAGATCGGGATATTGCTGATAATATCGCGACGATTTTACGCGATCAGGGCGTCGATATTATCCTCAATGCCCATGTGGAGCGAATCAGTCACCATGAAAATCAAGTGCAAGTGCATAGCGAGCACGCCCAACTGGCGGTGGATGCACTGTTAATAGCTTCCGGTCGTCAACCGGCTACCGCTTCGTTACATCCAGAAAATGCCGGTATCGCAGTAAACGAGCGCGGGGCAATTGTCGTTGACAAGCGATTACATACCACCGCAGACAATATTTGGGCGATGGGAGATGTTACCGGCGGGCTGCAATTTACTTACATATCACTGGATGATTACCGCATTGTACGTGATGAGTTACTGGGTGAAGGCAAACGTAGTACTGATGATCGGAAAAATGTGCCTTATTCCGTATTTATGACACCGCCCCTGTCCAGGGTTGGTATGACAGAAGAACAAGCCAGAGAGAGTGGTGCTGATATTCAGGTGGTGACATTGCCTGTAGCTGCAATTCCGCGCGCCAGAGTGATGAACGATACCCGTGGGGTATTAAAAGCGATTGTTGATAATAAAACCCAACGTATATTAGGAGCATCACTGCTGTGTATTGACTCCCACGAGATGATCAATATAGTGAAAATGGTGATGGATGCCGGGCTGCCTTATAGCATATTACGCGATCAGATATTTACTCATCCGTCGATGAGCGAATCACTCAATGATCTATTTTCATTAGTCAAATAAACTCAAAATCAGACGCCAGAACAAATATTCTGGCGTCTCAGAGAAAAGAATCTTATTAATTCTCTGTTACTCTATAACTTCTTAATCACTTCATTGATGGTATTTTATATGTTTAAAAAATCGGTGATGCTGCCAACTTAATGATTTAGTGTATGATGGTGTTTTTGAGGTGCTCCAGTGGCTTCTGTTTCTATCAGCTGTCCCTCCTGTTCAGCTACTGACGGGGTGGTGCGTAACGGCAAAAGCACCGCCGGACATCAGCGCTATC
>NZ_JBIMQP010000053.1:0-2036 GCF_043945315.1 Enterobacter cloacae complex sp. 2024EL-00227 | reverse complement strand
CCCGCACTCCACGCTGAATTATCAGACACCGTCTGAATTTGCAGCGGGCTGGAGAAAGGGTCATTCTGAGAATGAAGATTCCGACGTTACTAACTGAGTGTTGTATCTAATCGTGGGGGCAGGTCACCTTGAGTGGCAGACCAGTTTACCTCGGCGATGGCAGTGACGCTAAGGAGACGCTGATTGCAGGTAAGCGTGATATTCATCGCTACGGGAGTTTGATAACAGATAAAGCCTGGAAAGGAGATTGATATGGCTCGTTTTATCGCAGTTATTCACGCGTGGTTCGTCGACAGCAAGGGTTTTGATGTGCATGAACTTAGCGCAACGGACAAGGAATCGGCCCACAACGAAGCGGTGCTGTTGAAGCATAAACGAGAAAGCACTTTCTGCTCATGTGCCTGCACTGTAGTTGAGATTGCTGACAACGAAAGATTGCCACGCAAGTTAACTCTACGCGAACGTCTGACAGGGAGGACTAACCCATGATCACTATCACCAAAGAATTCACCAAAGAGCAGTTGCAGCAAATTATCGAAACTGACCACGTTCAATGCGGTGAGGCTTCTTCGCTGGCGCGTATCGCGCTGGCATCGCTCGAAGCGGAGCCTGTGGCGTACATGTACAAAGATAGGCTTCACACCGATGCGCGTTTTAGCCTGCATACCAGATTTGGCAACTGGTCTCAGGAAGATATTAACGAGTACGAAATCACAGAGATTCCATTGTACACCGCCCCGCCAGCGCCAGCCAATGCCGAAACCGTAGCGTGGCTGTGGTCACACAGGAAACACCCTAGCGAAGTATCTCTCGTTAGACCAGAAGATGATGAGAGAGCGGAAGGTGCTCACTGGTCTGGGTGGAGTTGTCAGGCGCTTTATGCGGCACCGCCAGCGCCGGTAGTGCCTGAAGAAGCCACTCCGGAAAACATCGAGATTCTTGCCAGCACTTTTGCTCCCCGCGGAGTTACCTACCAGTGGGATAGAGATGAGTGCAATGCAGCGGCTGATTCATGGAACGCCTGCCGCGCCGCCATGCTTCAGGGTGCCGAAAACACCGAGTCGCGCTGCAGCAACCCTCAGGTGATTCCGGATTGCTCATGTCGCACATGCCGCCATGTAACTTTTACTGATAGTCGCTTCGTCGTGTGCCCCGAATGCGGCAACAAACGCTGTCCGCACGCCAATGACCACCGGAATGCATGCACCGGAAGCAATGAGCCAGGTCAGGAAGGCAGTGCGTATCCAGCAGCACCGCAGCAGGAGGCGTGATGGATAGCCTAAACAAGATAATCATCAATGCTCGCGTGCTTTCATGGAAGAGAGAGTTTGGGCCATTTGTTAAGTGTCCTGAGTGCTTTGGATTGCTGACAAAATGCGAACTATGCAAAGGGAGAGGAAAGCTTATCCAGGAGGACATTGACGCGTGGAACAATCCGATCGCCAAAATGAAAAGGGATAAGCAGTAATGCCTAACCCATTCGACGCATAACAAACCCGCACATCGCGGGTTTTTCTTTATCCGGAGTCACCATGCATTACAACCCAGTTCTGGTCGCCATCGCGTGCCTTATTGCATGGGCGGCCATCTCTTCACTCATTCACATGTCAGAGGGCTTGTTATGGCTAAATTTGCTGTGGGCGCAATCGTAAAGCACAAGTCAGGCGATATCAAAGGAGTGGTTGATGGCGTTACGGAGCAGGAAGACAGGCCGACATGGTATCGCATCGAGTGGGACTCTGGTGATTACAGTTCTCACGCGGAACACGAACTTCGCGCTGCTACTGTTGATGAGCCTCGCGTGTATAAGAAATTAGCGTAAGGAGATGATGATGAGCTTTGAGATTCCAGAATGTGAAGACCTTGAGTGGCAGCAAGAAATGCTTCGACAGCTAAGAGACAGGCTAAGCTGAATCGCCACGGATAATCTAGACACTTCTGAGCCGTTGATAATATAGGTTTTCATATTCAGCCGGTGGCATCTGCTCGCTCGAACCATGCCGACGCTTACTGTTATAAAACATTTCGATATAATC
>NZ_JBIMQP010000052.1:0-2050 GCF_043945315.1 Enterobacter cloacae complex sp. 2024EL-00227 | reverse complement strand
GGGGGGGGGGGGGATGCCTGAGCCATGATGCTGGATGCATACCGGCAGATTTTGTCTGAAACCGTACCGGCCGTAAGGGCGGTCATGCTCGAATTTCTTGAATCCGTTCGCATTCATTACATTTCGTCCTGAGTATTTTCTGAATTTCTGTCCATACTTAAACGAGGCGGCCGTCACGGACGGTGGTCGTCGTTGCATGACGCTGTTATGGATGAGTGAACGTAATCTAATTTGACTTACATTCCGGGCAGCTCGCCCGGTTTTTTTTGCCTGTTCCCGGGGAACCACTCCGGACAGGATGTGCATTTGTAATACCGCGCACGCGCCGGCATCACAAATACTTAGGTCAGGGCTGCGCCCCGACACCCTGCCAACGCTTCACGACGCCGGATTAAAATCCGTTCCCGTTCACCGTTATCTGTTCAGATAACCTTTCTCCCACGAACAGAATAGGCTTATGCCCGATACCACTATAAAAAGCAGTTACCTTGTTTTCTTGTTGACCAGTGGGCGTTTTTTTTGTCATAAAACTTTTGGATAAGAATGCCGGAATGGCGGCTTTCATATAAATATTTTCGAATACCTTCCCGGTCCGTGCCGGGTTTTTTCGTTTTAGCTGCATGCCAGGCTCCCTGGTATCACGCATCCTTGTCGGTATCTAAAAACGGGGGTTAGCGTGTTCTTTTCGGACGAAACTGCATGCCATGCAGTTGTGTGCATAGCCATGCATAGCGCTAAAATACTTCCTGTGCGTTTCTGGCGGTTTTCCGGGTGGTTTGTTACTGGTTTTACCTTTCTGCCGTCAGAAACGCGCCCAACCCCGTTTCAGCGGTGCGGACAACGGATGTTATGGTAAATCTGCCTCACAGACTGGTACAAAAAAAGCCCCGCAGGGCTTTTTTGCTATGAGTTAGCCATATTTTCTTGCGAATTTTTCATCGGAATCGCATAGATAAATAATAAACTCAATAAACGCGATGATCGCGGGTATGAATGTCCAGCAAAAAATTAGATACAGGAATCCCTGTCCTATTTTACCTAAGTAAAATTTATGTGCGCCAAATCCACCAAGGAAGAATGCTAATAGCGCGGCTGCGATTCTACTTTTTTCACCTGAACCTGAAGAGGCGTTTGTGGCTCCGCAGTGTGGGCATGACTTTGCTGTTTCGTGTATTTCCTTGCCGCATCCTCGGCAGTAAACCATTGAACTCATTTTTTATCCTCGAGCTTATTTTTAGTTGGGATGCATAATATCCGATGTTTTATAACGATATGCATCCTATATGCTCGGGTGGGATAGATTTCCATTATGGTGAAGGATCTTCTTGAGATCCTTTCTGTGGCGTCGTAATCTCTTGCTCTGTAAACGAAAAAACCGCCCAGCAAGGCGGTTTTTCGAAGGTTCTCAGAGCAGCAACTCTTTGAACCGTGGTAACTGGCTTATGAGGAGCGCAGTAACCAAATCTGTTCTTTCAGTTTAGCCTTAACAGGCGCATAACTTCAAGACTAACTCCTCTAAATCAGTTACCAGTGGCTGCTGCCAGTGGCGCTTTGTCGTGCCTTTCCGGGTTGGAATCAAGTTGAAAGTTACCGGAGGAGGCGCAGCAGTCGGACTGAACGGGGGGTTCGTGCATACAGTCCAGCTTGGAGCGAACTGCCTTCCCGGAACCGAGTGTCAGGCGTGGAATGAGATAAACGCGGCCATAACAGCGGAATGACACCGGTAAACCGAAAGGCAGGAACAGGAGAGCGCACGAGGGAGCCATCAGGGGGAAACGCCTGGTATCTTTATAGTCCTGTCGGGTTTCGCCACCACTGATTTGAGCGTCAGATTTCGTGATGCTTGTCAGGGGGGCGGAGCCTATGGAAAAACGGCAACTCCGTGGCCTTATCGCTTCCCTGTTAAGCTCCTTCCTGGCATCTTCCAGGAAATTTCCGCCCCGTTCGTAAGCCATTTCCGCTCGCCGCAGCCGAACGACCGAGCGCAGCGAGTCAGTGAGCGAGGAAGCGGAATATATCCTGTATCACATATTCTGCTGACGCACCGGTG
>NZ_JBIMQP010000051.1:0-2197 GCF_043945315.1 Enterobacter cloacae complex sp. 2024EL-00227 | reverse complement strand
AATGGTGTGTTCGAGTCTCTCAAATTTTCGCAATCAGAAGTGAAACATCTTCGGGTTGTGAGGTTAAGCGACTAAGCGTACACGGTGGATGCCCTGGCAGTCAGAGGCGATGAAGGACGTGCTAATCTGCGAAAAGCGCCGGCGAGGTGATATGAACCTTTGACCCGGCGATGTCCGAATGGGGAAACCCAGTGTGATTCGTCACACTATCGTTAACTGAATACATAGGTTAACGAGGCGAACCGGGGGAACTGAAACATCTAAGTACCCCGAGGAAAAGAAATCAACCGAGATTCCCCCAGTAGCGGCGAGCGAACGGGGAGCAGCCCAGAGTCTGAATCAGCTTGTGTGTTAGTGGAAGCGTCTGGAAAGTCGCACGGTACAGGGTGACAGTCCCGTACACGAAAATGCACAGGTTGTGAACTCGAAGAGTAGGGCGGGACACGTGGTATCCTGTCTGAATATGGGGGGACCATCCTCCAAGGCTAAATACTCCTGACTGACCGATAGTGAACCAGTACCGTGAGGGAAAGGCGAAAAGAACCCCGGCGAGGGGAGTGAAAAAGAACCTGAAACCGTGTACGTACAAGCAGTGGGAGCACCTTCGTGGTGTGACTGCGTACCTTTTGTATAATGGGTCAGCGACTTATATTCTGTAGCAAGGTTAACCGTATAGGGGAGCCGAAGGGAAACCGAGTCTTAACTGGGCGTTAAGTTGCAGGGTATAGACCCGAAACCCGGTGATCTAGCCATGGGCAGGTTGAAGGTTGGGTAACACTAACTGGAGGACCGAACCGACTAATGTTGAAAAATTAGCGGATGACTTGTGGCTGGGGGTGAAAGGCCAATCAAACCGGGAGATAGCTGGTTCTCCCCGAAAGCTATTTAGGTAGCGCCTCGTGAACTCATCTTCGGGGGTAGAGCACTGTTTCGGCTAGGGGGCCATCCCGGCTTACCAACCCGATGCAAACTACGAATACCGAAGAATGTTATCACGGGAGACACACGGCGGGTGCTAACGTCCGTCGTGAAGAGGGAAACAACCCAGACCGCCAGCTAAGGTCCCAAAGTCATGGTTAAGTGGGAAACGATGTGGGAAGGCACAGACAGCCAGGATGTTGGCTTAGAAGCAGCCATCATTTAAAGAAAGCGTAATAGCTCACTGGTCGAGTCGGCCTGCGCGGAAGATGTAACGGGGCTAAACCATGCACCGAAGCTGCGGCAGCGACACTATGTGTTGTTGGGTAGGGGAGCGTTCTGTAAGCCGTTGAAGGTGTGCTGTGAGGCATGCTGGAGGTATCAGAAGTGCGAATGCTGACATAAGTAACGATAAAGCGGGTGAAAAGCCCGCTCGCCGGAAGACCAAGGGTTCCTGTCCAACGTTAATCGGGGCAGGGTGAGTCGACCCCTAAGGCGAGGCCGAAAGGCGTAGTCGATGGGAAACAGGTTAATATTCCTGTACTTGGTGTTACTGCGAAGGGGGGACGGAGAAGGCTATGTTAGCCGGGCGACGGTTGTCCCGGTTTAAGCATGTAGGCGGAGGTTCCAGGTAAATCCGGTACCTTTTAACGCTGAGGTGTGATGACGAGGCACTACGGTGCTGAAGTAACAAATGCCCTGCTTCCAGGAAAAGCCTCTAAGCATCAGGTAACATCAAATCGTACCCCAAACCGACACAGGTGGTCAGGTAGAGAATACCAAGGCGCTTGAGAGAACTCGGGTGAAGGAACTAGGCAAAATGGTGCCGTAACTTCGGGAGAAGGCACGCTGATATGTAGGTGAAGCCCCTGCGGGTGGAGCTGAAATCAGTCGAAGATACCAGCTGGCTGCAACTGTTTATTAAAAACACAGCACTGTGCAAACACGAAAGTGGACGTATACGGTGTGACGCCTGCCCGGTGCCGGAAGGTTAATTGATGGGGTTAGCGGCAACGCGAAGCTCTTGATCGAAGCCCCGGTAAACGGCGGCCGTAACTATAACGGTCCTAAGGTAGCGAAATTCCTTGTCGGGTAAGTTCCGACCTGCACGAATGGCGTAATGATGGCCAGGCTGTCTCCACCCGAGACTCAGTGAAATTGAACTCGCTGTGAAGATGCAGTGTACCCGCGGCAAGACGGAAAGACCCCGTGAACCTTTACTATAGCTTGACACTGAACACTGGTCCTTGATGTGTAGGATAGGTGGGAGGCTTTGAAG
>NZ_JBIMQP010000050.1:0-3193 GCF_043945315.1 Enterobacter cloacae complex sp. 2024EL-00227 | reverse complement strand
CACGATCAACAACCTGTTTGACTGCTTCAATTTTAAACTCTTCAGGATAACGCTTACCGCTCATGGGCACCTCTCTTTAAGTCATCTTAAATGACTCTGAGGTGTCTGTTAAACCCGTGGCGATTCACACTACTTTCAGAAGACAGCTCTATAGACCAACTTATCACGCCTAAAGATATGCTTCATATTATGGATAGCGATAGCTCTCAAACGCTGGCGATCCATGAAGTAAGGAGAGGTAAAAACCTTGTCATACAAGGACCTCCTGGCACGGGTAAGTCACAGACAATAGCCAATATTATTGCGTCGGCTATCGCGGATGGAAAAACAGTACTTTTTGTTGCAGAAAAAATGGCAGCTCTTGAAGTCGTCAAACGCCGTCTCGACCAAACAGGAGTCGGTGATGCCTGTTTAGAACTTCATAGCAACAAGGCCAATAAACGACTTTTACTCGAGGAGTTGAAGCGAGTATGGGATTTAGGTTCGCCCCGCGGTGAATTTCCTGATGAATTAATTGAGAACTTAACCGAAGCTCGTGACTCCCTGAATGCCCACCCAGCGCGCCTCCACAAAGTCTATACACCTTCGGGTTTGAGCCCTTATCAGGTGATTGGGCAATTGGTAAGATTGCGTCAAAATGAACAAACACCTACGGACTTCATTCTTCATGGCTTCGATGAATGGAGTAATAACGATCTGATAAAACGACTGGATCTCGTTAAAGAGCTTATTGAACGAATTGAGAATATTGGGCTACCCCATAATCATCCCTGGAATGGTGTCAAACGAGAATCCGTTTTACCGGGTGAACTCGATCGCCTCATGCCAAAAATTACTACGTTGTTACACAAAGTACATGACTTTCAAAACACTATAGCGACTTTAGCTGTACGAGTTGGAATAACACCTGAACCAGTACTTTTCAACGAGGCGGACAAAATTTTTCAGATTGCTAACCTCATAAATCAGGCACCTGAGTTAGAGGAAGCTGCACTAGTTAATCCTGTCTGGTCTAACTCTCTTTGCGAAATAAAAAGTCTAATTGAGCAGGGTACAACGTATCAAAATAATTTCGAGGAAATCAAAGACCAGCTTCATGATGAACAGTTTGATACCCCTCTACTTGAATTCCGAGATGAACTGCAAACAGTCCCAGAGGATCTTTTGCCAGATGCCTTCTCAGCTGCCAGAGTATTACTACCACTATTACCGCAAATTCAATTAACAGTGGCCCATCTGACGAAAGAGCTAGGTACTGAATCTCTGTATCGTTCATCTCAGGAAATCAATAATCTGATTGAACTCAGCATACGCGTAGCTGATGCCCCCGATGCGAGCCCGCAAGCTTTTGTCGCTTCCGTATGGGAGCATGGTGTCGAACAAGCCAGAGAGTTGGTCAATTCAATCGCTGATTTACATTCTTTGCGTCAGAAAATCGATCCCCATGTTTCGGAGACCATATGGGATACCGAACTCACACAAATTCGTCATAACCTTGCGATACATACTGGGATGTTCAAAATACTGAACAGCGAATGGCGTCGTTCACGTGCACTTGCTCACTCCCTCATTCGAAATACAAATCAACCTATTCAGCAGCAAATTGAGCTTTTGGATAAGGTTATTCATGCGCAAGCGCTACGAAAAAACATCGCCAACGCTAGCGAGTTTGGGAACAGTGCGTTTGGCTCACATTGGCGTGGTGAAAACAGTGACAGCAGTGCTCTGAAGGCATTAGTAGAATGGATGGCAACGCTTAAAGATGTTGGTTCAGAAGCACGTTTACTGGCGAGCCAACTGTCTGATCGTGAAACGTTGAGGCACTTTAGCCAGAAACTGGAGCAGCTTCTTAATCAAGCCGATATTGAACTGAAACAACTTTGGAAGGCTTTTGGCGCAACTGCAGAATCTTGGTTTGATAATCATTATTCTATTAAGCGTGTTCCATTAAGCTATGTTGAAGCTATGGCTCAAAAACTTAGTCGTATAGATTCAACATCACAACAGGTGTTTAAAGATCCGGCAGATCGCCCTGGTGAACGTCTGGCGCTGGTCAAGAAGATTATCGCATTGCAATATCAAAAGAAGGCCATCGAATCCCAATACGAATTGGGAAGCGCAGCATTGGGTAGTACATGGCGAGGTACACTGTCCAACTGGCAAAATATCGTTAGCGATTGTACATGGATTGAAAAACACGGTGACTTACGCTTCATATGCGCGACAGTAAACGATCGTGGTGAGTTACTGAACTCCGCTAATCAACTTTCAGCGACACGTGTCTCTATCATTAACGAACTTGAAAATCTGGCCAACGAACTCGAATCGTCCACCGACGAATTCTTCCATTTGGATAATCAGCATTTACGTATCGATAGTGTCCTGCAAAAACTAACCTCCTGGACTGAAAATGCCGAACAACTGTCTAAATGGGTTGCCTGGCAACACCGGCGCAACCAGGCAAATAATTTGGGACTCTCAGAAGTTGTAGAACGGCTTGAGGACGGGCGCTTACCATTATCAACATGTTATAGCTCGGTCGAATATACCTACTATGAATCGCTGTTCAGTTTAATGGCTAAAGAGACACCGTCTCTTTCCCGCTTCGACGGTGAACTTCATAACCGAAAAGTGCAGTACTTTGCCGAAATGGATTTACGCCGTATAAAGAGCTCAAGTATTGAGGTCGCTCGGGCACACCATCGTCGTATTCCTTCAAAAATCGGAGCTGCAGGTCCGGTTGGAGTCCTGCGTGCCGAAATGGCGAGGAAAAGAGGCCATATGCCTATTCGCCAATTGATGCTTAAAGCGGGCCCGGCAATTCAGGCAATCAAACCGGTCATGATGATGAGCCCACTCTCTGTCGCACAATTCTTGATCCCAGGTAAGCAAAAATTTGATTTACTCGTTATGGACGAAGCCAGCCAGATTCAGCCTGTCGATGCCATAGGTGCAATTGCGCGCTGTCAGCAAGTTGTTGTTGTCGGGGACGAAAGGCAATTGCCGCCAACCAGTTTCTTCTCTCGTATGACTGAAGCCAGTAACGATGACGGGGATGAAGATTCGATGACCTGCTCCCCGTTGATTAGTACACCCCGATGTTAGTAATGTCTTCATAAGCCACATGAGGACATCCCCATGAAGAAGCGTTTTTCCGACGAACAGATCATCAGTATTCTCCGCGAAGCCGAAG